>NZ_JAVRHN010000002.1:0-370561 GCF_031846645.1 Autumnicola psychrophila | reverse complement strand
TATTGCTGATCCGGCAGCTTTAAATAGAATCGCTTTTAATTCTTTATCCCTCAGTTTGCTGTCGAAGCCAATTCGTGCTTCCAATAACCACTTCGACAAGCTTACTTCAACAAGCTATTGGAGACATTATACTATGAACGCAAAGTTCAGTTTGAGCGCAGCGAAACCTGGAAAAGAAAAGTTCCCTCTTCGGGGCCAGGGGAATTACAACCGCTCCCTTTCAACGGCATCAATGCTACGCTCGTTATCGCTTAGCCTGAAGTTTCCGAAGTTATATTTAAAACCAATCCGCACATATTGCGTTTCCTCCTGCGCCAGGTAGGAATTGTCCTGATTAAGATACCTGGAAGTAAGCCTTGTATTGGTTCTGTTCAGGATATCTTCAATATTAAGCGTTAATACCGCCCGGTTATTCCACAGACTTTTCCGTAAACCTACAGAAAGCATTGCCATAGGCTCGAGCTGATAAGATCCCGAAATAAAATCTGAAATATACACGCCAGTAAGCGTTCCGGAGAAAGTACCGTCTTTGGAAAGCGTAAAGCTATTGTACAATTGCCCGTAAAATCCGTCGACATTGTTGGTCACTTCCTGATTTCCGCTTTCTATTGCCACAAAAGTATTTTCATCATGAAAAATCGATGTATAAGCCTGGGCATACCAGAAACCTGTGATCGAGCGACCATGCAAAATATCTATTCCGTAGGAAACGCTGCCCAAAAGGTTCACGCTAACTCTTCTCAGATTCTGCGAAGCATTGTTCTGAAAAGAAAGAATTTCAGGCGAATTGCCGTAATCCCTGTAGTATAAATCGAAGAAGTACTGATTCTTCAGCGTATAATTTAAAGTGAAATTGTTACTGATGGACGCCCGCAAGTTCGGATTTCCTGCGTTATAATCGTTTTCATTAAGGAAGTACCGGAAAGGATTCAGACTGTTATAATTGGGCCTCCTTATCCTGCGGCTGTAATCCACGCTAAAACTGTGATTCTCTGAAACCTGGTACTGAAGGTAAGCCGTTGGAAATAATTCAAAATATTCCTGACTGTTAACCTCATTCATAGAAAGGGAATTGCCCTCTAAATCTGTATACTCCCCGCGAAGTCCTCCTTTAAAACTCCATTTTTCCCAATCGCGCTGAATGCTTGCGTAAGCAGCATAAACTTTTTCGTCATAAAGAAATTCATCAGAAAATTTATCGTACAAAGGCTGAAGCGTTGCGGCATTAAAATAGTCTATAGCACTTTCAGAATTTATGGACGAAAGTTTAAGTCCGCTCTCAAAACTGGCTTTTCCAAAAGACGAAGAATAATCGGCCTGGGCGGTGTAAATTTTGATTTCCTGGTTTGCATCTGTATCAAAAATTATATTCTGAATAAAATCTCCGTCTTCATCAAAATAATCTGAATTCACTGTCTGCATGCGATCCTGATCATAAGCCGTAAAATGTCCTTTTGCTGAAAACTGAGCACCACTTTCAAAATCGTGGGTGTACTGAAGGTCAAAAGCCAGGTTTTGCTGATCGGTTTCAACATTACTATCAGTCACCAGCGTAGAATCCAATACTCGCTGCGCATCCCGAAATTCGGAATAAACATCATTATCCCAATCAATATTGGGAGAAACCAGGAGATTCGTGGTAAAACTAAGGGTGTTTTTATCGTCCAGATAGTAATCAAGAATAGCGTTGGCATTGTGCGCCTGAGACCTTGTTACGCGGTCAAAATCTGTATTCCAGCGGGAGAAAATATCTCCATTATTATTTCTGAAGTTGATATGACTGTCGTCCTGCTTGATCTCCTTAAGCGGACTGAAACTGTAGTTCGCAAATACGTTGAGCTTTTCAGTTTTGAAATAGTGACTGGTCCCGAACTGGTATTTTGGATAAATCGCCTGGGTATAATTACCTTCAAGGCTACCCTTATAACCCGGCGTAAGTGTTTTTGTAGTATTAATGTTTAAAATAGCACCACCTTCAGCTTCATATTTTGCAGGAGGATTGGTAATAACTTCAATAGATTCAATATTTGCTGCAGAATAACTTTCCAGCAGCGTCTGCAACTCGCCCGAGCTTAGCTGTACCTTCCGGTCATTAATATAAACCGTCACCGCTTCATTCTTTACAAGTAGATCTCCCTGCACCTGGATAACTCCGGGAGTGCTTCGTAAAATATCCCAGGTGTTTCCGGTGGAAAGCGTAGTATTTTCCACATCAAAAACAAGACGATCTACCTGTTTTACAATTGTGGGTTTTCGGGTAGTGATGGTTACCTCATCCAGATCTGAAGATGATTCGTACATCTGGAGAGTATTTAAATTGGTATTTCCATCTACATTTATCCTCTTTTCATATTCCTCATAGCCAATAAAGCTCACCTTTATAAGGTAATCGTCAGCTTCAACATTACTTATAATAAAATTGCCTTTTTCATCTGAAACTGCACCTTTATAAAAAGTAACCGAATCCTGAGCGCTTAGCAATATTACATTGGCATAAGAGACAGGTGAGCCGGTTGCCATTAATTTACCCTTAACTTCATTTTGAGCATAGGAATGGTTAAAGGCTAGAAACAGCAGAAAAAGCAGGGGGGAGACTGTGCACTTAAACATTTAAATAAGCTTCTAAATATCAAAAAATCACGCAAATATAAACTTTCCTAAATAATAGCTTATACATTTAGTAAAAACCTTGAATTATTTGCAGAATAACGAAAACAGGCCGCATTAAAATAGTAAAAATGTCCTGTAAAGTCTTAGAATTGCGGGTATTGCAATTACTGTTAAACCGTCTCCAACATTAAATTTATTGCCCAAACTAACCGGAAGTTTTCCAGAAGCCATAGATTTCCCTGCTATAAAGCCGGCCGTCACTTCTTGTGCTGTTTCAGAATCCTGGTAAGCAAGAATTAATCCGTCAGCATTTTCAATTCCTTCAATTTTAGCAATAACATAGGGATTTTTAAAAAGACTGAAAATGGTATTTTTTCTGTTACTAAGCTGAAGGATCAGATCTTCAACATCTTCAGAAAAACTAATTTTATTACGCGGCCGCGATTGTGTATCGTGAATCGCCACAAGGAGGACATCGAAATTTGCCAATTTTCGTACTATATCCTGAACCTCCTCTTCCCCCGCTTCTTCTGAAAGCTGAAAATTCTCCAACTCATAATTCTTTTTCAGGGTCTTCTGAAAAGTTGATTCCTCTTCTACTCCTATGGAAAGTGACGCAATTTTTTTCTTCTTCTTCTTCTTCTGCTGAAGCGGTAGCAGTGAATTTTCATTTTTAAGAACGGTTAAGGATGCTTTGGCAAGTTTTTCATGAAGCTCCTTTGCCTTAGGAGTATTAATTTCCTTTAAAATATTTTGCGTTTTTAACGGCCGATAATTATCAAGCCCAACCCACTGTTTTATAGCTAAAATCTTCCTGCACCTGGCATCAATTTCTTCCTGCGTAATTAATCCGGCGTTGATTGCCGCACGCACTTCTTCAATGGCTTTTGGAACATCCTCGCTGTATTCCAGCATATCGTTTCCCGCCAGAATTGCATCTTTATCCACAACTCCGGGAAGATTTCCTAATGTTACACCCTTCATGTTCATAGCATCTGTCACAACCAAACCTTTATACTCCAGTCTCTCTTTTAAAAGTCCGGTGATAATAGGTTTGGAAAGCGTGGAAGCAACTCCGGTGGAATCTAAAGCTGGAATATCCAGGTGTGCGACCATCATTCCTCCCACTCCCGCATTAATAAGTTCTTTAAACGGATATAATTCCAGCGAATCCAGTCGCGGAAACGGATGATTGATCTGCGGAAGTGCATAATGCGAATCTGTATCGGTATCTCCATGACCGGGAAAATGTTTTGCTGTGGCCAATACCTGCCCATCCTGTAAGCCCTTCATATAGGCAATCCCTTTTTGAGAAACATTAAATTTATTTTCTCCGAATGATCTATAGTTAATCACCGGATTTTCAGGATTGTTGTTTACATCTACCACCGGGGCAAAATTAAGATGCAGTCCAGCCCTTTTTATCTGCCTGGCAATTTCAAGTCCCATCTTATAAATTAATTCCTCATCCTGGATTGCCCCCAATGCCATCTGGTATGGATAACTAATCGTGTTGTCCAGGCGCATTCCCAGCCCCCATTCTGCATCAATCGCTCCTATCAATGGAACTTTAGAAGCTTTTTGGTATTCATTTATCAGTTTTACCTGCGCTTCGGGATCACCCTGAAAGAACAGTAGTCCGCCTACTTTCTGCTCCTGCACCAGTTTCAGGATTTCCCTTTTGTGCTTCTCTCCCCTGTTGGAAAAAGCCGCCACCATAATAAGCTGGGCAATCCGTTCGTCTGGCGTTAAGCTGTTCATCACAGAATCTACCCATTCACTTTTCTGAAACTTCAGAAACTCCGGATTTTCAGGTTTTGATTGTTGTGACCAAACCGAAACGCTGCTTAAAATTCCGGCTACAAACATTACAATTTTACTCTTCATACTGCTATCTCTTCTGAAGCCTAAAATAGGTAAATTGATTTGTAAATGCTTTTTTAAAGTAAAATGAATCGGTTCGCAAATTCTTGTAGGGTTTCTTAAACCTTGCAGTAGGTGAAATCAGAAAAAGCTTTATTAAAACCTTAGCGGACTTTCTCTTAAAGGAAAGTTCTTTTTGATATTTTTACCGGAAACAATTCCACGGTTTCTATGAAAAGCATTAGCATTAGAAAAATCTACCGCCTCACTTCCCTTCTTTCGGTATTATTAATTCTGAATTCCTGCGCCACAAATCCCTACTCCAAAACGAACAGGGTTTATATAAAGCAAACAAAAGCTTTTGCAAAGGAACTAAGAATTTCTCCTGAAGAGGAAATTGATAAAAATCCGGATATAAAATATGGTGAAAATTGGGTGGGAACCACAAATTTTAATCTAAGAAGGCCCAACTATGTTGTCCTTCACCATACCGCCCAGGATTCTGTAGAACAGACTTTGAACACTTTTGTAACGCCGGAAAGGCAGGTGAGTGCCCACTATGTAATTGGTCACGACGGCGAAGTTTACCACATGCTCAACGATTATTACCGAGCATGGCATGGCGGAGTGGGAAGTTGGGGCACCACCACCGATCTTAATTCCACTTCAATAGGAATTGAGCTCGACAATGATGGTTTTGAGGAATTCAGCGAGGCGCAAATTGAAAGTTTGATTGCAGTACTTAAAATGCTGAAGGAGAAGTACAAGATTCCGGCGCAAAATGTTATCGGCCATGCCGATATTGCGCCTTCCAGAAAGGTAGATCCAAGTATTTTTTTCCCGTGGAAGCGATTAGCTGAAGAAGGTTTCGGAATATGGTACACTGAAGAAGTTGTGGAAAACCTTCAGATGGAATCCGAATTTTTCAATACCGATAAGCAGTTGCTGTTGATGCAGACAAATCCTCCAGGCCGAAAATTGCCATTTTTGGACCGTCTCCTTTTTCCAAATATAGTTCCGTCAGATTTCAATTACGAAGACGCCCTGAAGATTATTGGCTATGATACGTCCAATTTAACCTCAGCAATCCAGGCTTTTGAGCTTCATTTTATTCAAAAAGACGTAAACGGAGTGCTTAGCGACCACGATTTGAAGGTGCTTTACAATCTTTATAAGAAATCCTTCTAAAATAAGCCGTTTTTACCCGATAATCGGGATTTAAACACTGCTGTTTGGCCAGTCCCCAGGCACTTTAGTCGTCCGAAGAAGATGTATTGGTGAAAATGTCCTTTTTCCGAAGGTAAGTCAGCCCCTCACCCTCCTGGTCCAGCAAACGCTTGGTCCTTAGGTAACGGTTGTAGTTAAAATCGTCGTAATTAGGCGCCTCTTTAGCCACACTGCTCACATGAACGCTTCCGGAAGAGTGAATAAACTCATTGTTCCCAATCCACATGCCTACATGCACTACTCTTTCTGAAGTTGAATCTGTAGCCGGTCTCCCAAAGAACAAAAGATCGCCGGGGATCAGATTTTCAAAATTTCGGGTGGAATCGATGAGTTTTCCGGTGTTTACCTGCTGGGAAGCATCCCGCGGAATCACCATTCCGTTTAAGAAATAGACCGTTTTTGTATATCCGCTGCAATCCACGCCTTTTGCCGAGGTTCCTCCCCATAAATATGGCAGTCCCATTAGTTTTTTGGAAGTTGCAATCAGGTCTTCGCCTTCAGGATTAAGATTTTCCAGCCAGTCCATATACTTTTTAGCTTCATTTTGCTGAATATAAGCCGTCCTGCCATCAGGATATTCCACCTGAAAATAACCGTTTTCTTCTCCGGAAAGTTCAAAAATAGCGCCTGCAACCAAATCTGAAACAACTCCTGAAGCCTCATCTGCTTCAGCATAAGAATTTCCGAAAGGCTGAAGGTAAATGAGCTTTTCTGAAGATTTCCATTCCTCAAATCCTGTGTCAGAAAAAATCTGAACTCCTCCCCCATCGACCCAGGACAAATAATCGTCTGGCGTCTGGATCAAATACCAGTTATCTTCCTTTTTGTAAACTTTTACCGGAGTTCCAAGCGTCGCCTGCGTCACCAATTCCGAAGAATGCGCAGCTTCCCCCCGAAGATTCGCAACAGAAATTTTAATAACTCCGTGCTTCATATCCTCCATTTCCTCCTGCGGAAGAATTTTGATGCTATCCCGGAAATTGACATTTTCGGCCTCTAACTTTTCTTTGAGGTTGTTCACGGCTTCGGGAAGGTTAGATTCTCCTTTTAAAATGTAAACATCCTCCCTCTTTTCCGCCTGAATATCAAAAAGTGCCACCCGTTTATCTGGCGCAAACTCCTGTCGCACCTCAGCAATGGTTTCTTCTGCTTTATTCTCGCTGTTTTCCTCTTTTTGATCACAGGAAATTGTAACAAATAATAGAAAAAGTCCGAGTAGCTTTATGTTTTTCATCGATTTCATCATGGTCATTCTTTAAATTTATCCGTACTATCCAAAGGCACGAAAATTGGCAAATTTGAAGGTCCTCCTTTAGCGCTCAAAAATTTTTACTGAACAAAATTTACTGAAGCACAATTTCTTTAAAATTACTTTCATTTCCGGTACGATCTACGGCTGTTATTCCGATTTTAGTGAAATTTTCGGCATTGTGCAATGTAAAATCCCGTTCATTCTGATTCAAAATCTTATAATCCCATCCGGAATTTTCATATTTGAAATATAATACCCATCTGAATACATCTTCCAAATCCTGATGCTCCCAGTTTAGCGCTAATTTATCTTCAATTTTGGAAATATTGAACGTTGGAGCTTCCGGAGCTTCGTTATCCAGCCACGGACTCGCAGGTACCAGCGCTTTTTTCCGGTACGGGCCTTCTTTTAATGCATTTGCCAGCTCCGGGTTCTTCATAATCGGGCCTACATTCCAGTGCACCGCTCCCCGACTGTCAAGAATTCCGCGGGTAATCATTATCTGGTTTATAATTTCATCGGTGTCCTTTTCCTTTTCTTCTCCAATAAGCGCATCGTTCATACCCGGCCATAAATGCCTGTTTTCGGTATTTTCATCCTTCCACCAACTCAGCAGAACCGGAAAACTCTGCGGCAACTGATTGATTTTCCAGTACAACTGCGGCGTAAAATAATCTATCCAGCCTTTATTTAACCACAATTTCGCATCTGCATAAAGTTCGCTGTACTGGTCCATGCCTTTTATAGAAGCAGGATAGCCGGGACGCCAGATTCCAAAAGGACTGATGCCGAATTTAACATGCGGTTTTTCAGCTTTAATTTCAGAATAAATCCGTTTTACAAATTTATTTACGTTGTCCCTTCTCCAGTCGTCTCTAACAAGTTTCCCGCCTTCAGTTTTATAATCCTTCCAGCTAATTTCATCCGGAAACCCCTCTTTTCCATTATAAGAAGCATACGGATAAAAATAGTCGTCGAAATGAACGCCATCGATATCATACCGCTTAACAAGGTCCATCACCACTGCAGCAACATGATCCTGTGTACCCTGTTTTGCAGGATCCATCCACCAAAAGCCATTTTTAAGCTTCGTCACCAATTCCGGTTTTGCTTTTACCAGCGACTTTTCTGAAACTTCGCCGCCGGTGGTGTGATGTGCCCGGTAAGGATTTAACCAAACATGCAATTCGAGTCCGCGGTTATGTGCCGCTTCTGTCCAAAATTTTAGCGGATCATAAAACGGTTCCGGCTCTTTCCCTGCTTCCCCGGTAAGGAAATAGGACCATGGTTCCAGCTCGCTTTGATATAAAGCATCTGCCTGCGGCCTTACCTGAAGGATAACCGCATTAAAATTGTGCTCTTCCAGAAAATCGAGAATCTCCAGCGCCTCCTGTTGTTGACGGCTTGTGGTTAAATTCCGTTGACTTGGCCAGTTGATATTTGCTACTGTAGTGACCCACGCAGCACGAAATTCGGCTATTTTAAGCGGGGCTTCAGATTTTACAATTTTCTCCTCTACAACTTCAGGAAGTGCAGGCGGCGGTGGTAATACGTTTTCTGGTAAAGGCAGTGTATCTTTTGCTTCCGGTTTAGTAGTTTCCGAAGGTTTAGAAACCGCTGATTTTGTGGTTTTACAAGAATTCAGCAGCAACATACTGCAGAAAAATATAGCAATGAAAAAAATTCTTTGGGACATGGACTTTAATATGCTTTAGCTTCTTTTATAAACAGACAATACTTTTCTTACACTCTTGTGCTCTTCCAATAGTTTTGCGGCCTCTTCTTCTTGAATATTAAGTTCCTCCATAATCATTCTCGTACCGCGGCCTACCAGCTTCTTATTGGATAACTGCATGTCTACCATTTTATTACCTTTTACGCGCCCAAGTTTAATCATCACGCTGGTAGAGATCATATTCAGTACCAGTTTTTGGGCGGTTCCGGCTTTCATCCTGGTACTTCCGGTAACAAATTCGGGTCCGGTAATTACCTCTACCGGAAATTCTGAAGCTGCTGCCAACGGACTCCCGGCGCTGCAGGTAACGCAGCCGGTGGAAATTCCGTTTTTTCTTGCATCCTGGATTCCGCCAATTACATACGGTGTGGTCCCCGAAGCTGCTATTCCTACGAGTACGTCTTTTTCTGATATTTGATGTTGCTGAAGGTCTTTCCAGGCCTGCGCTGTATCATCTTCGGCATTTTCCACAGCTTTTCTTAAAGCTCCGTCGCCCCCGGCAATGAGTCCGATTACTTTATTGTGGTCCACACCAAAAGTCGGCGGACATTCTGAAGCATCGAGAACACCAAGCCTCCCACTGGTTCCGGCGCCAATGTAAAAAAGCCTTCCGCCCTGCTCCATTTTCTGAACGATAACTTCCACTAGCTTTTCTATTTCGGGAATAACTTCTTCAATAGCTTCAGGAACAGTTTTATCTTCCGCATTAATATTGGTGAGCAACTGCTGAATGCTCATTTTTTCCAGGTCGTTGTATTTTGATGATCTCTCGGTATCGGGTTTATTTTCTTCCATTTAAGATTTTGTGACAGCGTAATTTGATAATATTTTTTCTGAAGTTCTTATTTATTTCTGAATATGAGATATTTATGCTTTTCTGATCTTATGCCCGGCGAGGGCGTAATAAAGAATAAATAAATATAGCGGTACCACAACCCAATAAGCCGATTGTTGGTCACCAATTCCTGCAAGAGCCCCGTAAGCCAGCGGTATAATTGCACCTCCGGCAATTCCCATGACAAGTAAAGAGGAAACAGTTTTGGTGAGCTTTCCCACATCAGCCAGGGCCAAAGGCCAGATCGCCGGCCACATTAGAGAATTTGCCAACCCGAGGAGAGCAATAAGCGCTACCGAAAGGAAACCGGAAGTAAAAATTGCCCCTAAAGCAAATACTACTCCCAGGATAGCACATACTTTTAAAGCATTTTCCTGTTTTATATACCTGGGAATGGCAATAATACCAATAATATATCCCGCAATCATAGCTATCATAGTTCCTGTAGGAAAACCTTTTGCTGTCTCGAAATCAAATCCCTGGAAAATTCCATAATCAATGATGGTATCGGCGGCAATTACTTCTACTCCTACATATATAAACAGTGTAATCACGCCGAGGACAGCATGAGGGTAATCCCATACACTTTTATTCTCTTTTGAAGAATTTTTGTCCTCTTCCTCTTCAGCCTCCACTTCCGGAAGTCCTGATTTATATACCCAAAGTGCTAAAAGAAGCAAAACAGTAATAATTCCTATATAAGGTGGAATTACTCTTAAAGCCATCGCATCTAAAGCAGCTTCATTTGTAGTTCCGACAAGTTCTTCAGCTTTGTCCAATTGCAGGAAGAATCCGATGATGATGGGAGCGGCTGCCCCTGCAAGTTTGTTACAAATCCCCATGATGCTAATCCGTTTTGCAGCACTTTCAGCTGGTCCTACGATTGTTACATAAGGATTAGATGCCGTTTGCAGAATTGCCAGTCCGCTACCAAGTACAAAAAGCCCTGTCAGAAACAAAGGATACCATCGGGTAATTGCTGCAGGAATAAACAGCAGTGCCCCTACAGCCATTAAAACCAAAGCGAAAGACATTCCCTTTTTAAAACCAAAGAAATTTAAGGTTCTGCTGGAAACCGGTGCCATAACTACATAGGCAATGTAGAAGGCAAAGGTTACAAAGTAAGACTGAAAAGTGGTGAGTTCACAGGCAATCTTGAGATATGGAATTAACAGCGCGTTTAACCAGGTAACAAATCCGAAGATAAAAAAGAGCGCTCCAATAATAATTATAGAGCGATTAGTACCTTCTGAAGAACGTCCTACTTTAGAATCTTCTGCTGTATTTAATTTTGCCATATGGAGATTTTGTTGCTGTTATTAACAGATTTAAAGTACATGAAAAGTAAATTTTCTTTCTTCGGAACAAATTAAGAATATCTTTTTTCAAAAAAGTAAGTTAAATTACACTAAATCTGTGACCGGTATTAATATATGATGTGTCTCTTCACATCATAAGTACTAAAAGTTCCTATTATAGAAAGGTTTAAAACCCTTTGAAATTTGAACCTCCGGACGAATTTATCACTGCGTTACAAATATTCTTTAAAGACTTGTAAATAAACTATATTTGTAGCCAATTTTTGCTGATCTTTTTTTCAGATCTACAACATTTAAATTATCGATGAAGAACATACGTAACTTTTGTATTATCGCCCATATTGACCACGGAAAAAGTACCCTGGCCGACCGGTTGCTGGACTTTACCGGATCGGTTACCGATCGTGAGAAGCAGGAACAGCTTCTTGACAGTATGGACCTGGAGCGCGAACGTGGAATTACTATTAAAAGCCACGCCATCCAGATGGATTATGAATATGAAGGTGAAAAATATGTGCTGAACCTCATCGATACTCCCGGCCACGTGGATTTTTCTTATGAAGTTTCCAGGTCTATTGCTGCCTGCGAAGGGGCTTTACTGGTTGTAGATGCCGCACAGAGTATTCAGGCGCAGACCATTTCCAATCTTTATCTTGCTCTGGAAAACGATCTGGAAATTATTCCTGTTCTTAACAAAGTGGATTTGCCGAGCGCTAATCCTGAAGTTGTGAGCGACGATATTGTTGATCTTCTCGGCTGTGAACATTCTGATATTATTCCTGCCAGTGCAAAAACCGGACTGGGAATTGAAGAAATTCTGGCTGCCATTATTAAACGTGTACCCGCGCCAAGCGGGAAAGTAGATGCTCCTTTGCGGGCACTTATTTTTGATTCGGTTTATAACCCTTTTCGTGGTGTAGAAACCTATTTCAGGGTAATTAACGGCTCTATTAAAAAGAATCAGAACATTAAATTTGTTGCTACCGGCAAAAATTATTCTGCAGATGAAGTAGGAACTTTACGATTAAAACAATTTCCGAGGGAAGAAATTAAAACCGGCGATGTTGGATATCTTATCACAGGCATAAAAGATGCCCGGGAAGTAAAAGTTGGAGACACCATTACCGATGCTAAAAATCCGACTACGGAAGCAGTAGCAGGTTTTGAAGATGTAAAACCAATGGTTTTCGCCGGGATTTATCCTGTAGACACTGAAGATTATGAAGAACTAAGAGCTTCGATGGAAAAGCTTCAATTAAATGATGCTTCCCTTGTCTTTACTCCTGAAAGTTCCGCAGCCTTAGGTTTTGGTTTCCGATGTGGATTTTTGGGAATGTTACACCTGGAAATTATTCAGGAAAGACTGGAACGCGAATTTGATATGACGGTAATCACAACCGTACCAAACGTATCTTACCAAGCCTACACTAATAGAAATCCCAATGAAGTGTTGCTGGTAAACAACCCTTCGGATTTACCTGAACCTTCCTCATTAAACCGTGTGGAAGAACCATTTATAAAAGCTACGATCATTACAAAATCTGATTATGTTGGAAACGTGATGTCACTTTGTATTGAAAAAAGGGGAGAAATTACAAATCAAACTTATCTCACTACAGAAAGGGTAGAATTATCCTTTGATATGCCACTTGCTGAGATTGTTTTCGATTTCTATGACAGGCTCAAGACCGTTTCCCGTGGCTATGCTTCTTTTGACTATTCACCAATCGGAATGCGGGAGTCAAAACTTGTAAAAGTAGATGTACTTCTGAACGCTAATACGGTAGATGCACTTTCTGCATTGCTTCACGTAGACAATGCTTACGATATTGGTAAGAAAATGTGTGAAAAACTGAAGGAACTTATCCCAAGACAACAGTTCGATATTCCAATCCAGGCGGCAATCGGAGCAAAAATTATCGCCCGTGAAACCGTAAAAGCATTGAGAAAGGATGTTACCGCGAAATGTTATGGTGGTGATATTTCCCGTAAACGTAAACTTCTTGAAAAGCAGAAAAAGGGTAAAAAACGTATGCGCCAGGTAGGAAATGTGGAAATCCCGCAGGAAGCTTTTATGGCGGTTTTGAAGTTAAATGATTAGTCAGACTTTAGCCTGTAGTCGATAGACTGTAGCTTTTTTATTTTCTGGAAAGATATTTCATTAAAGATGTTATCATTTTGGATAATTCTGCCAGATCTTTTCTGTAAATCTCATATTCTTCTGAATGAATATAGTTTTGTCGTTTTGCAATTTCTATACAGACTACACATTCTTTAACTGAATTTAAAGAAATTTGGAGATAACGGCGGAATTCTGGGTTTGAACTACCTGAACCTTCTGCAATATTTAGAGATATAGAAATGGCAGCTCGTCGAAATTGTGAAGTTAGTCCATAAACCTCTTCCTTTGGAAATTCCCTTGTTTGCGCATAAATTTTATCAATCAAGGTTAATGACTTTTGATAAACTTTAAGTTCCTCAAAATTAAATTTTTCCATTTCCATTTATCTAGATCTAAATACCTATAAGCTTTAGCTTGAAGATACATAATCATATGATTTCTTAACTCTTAATTCATTTCTTAAATTTGTACTAAATCAAATTAGCCGGTAGCATTTTCTACAGCCTACCGTCTACAGACTAAAAGCTAAAAAAAAATGGCCGGACATAGTAAATGGGCAAATATTAAGCACCGTAAAGGAGCGCAGGACAAAAGAAGGGCGAAACAGTTTACAAGGGCAATAAAAGATATTAGTGTTGCTGTAAAAGAAGGTGGAGGACCAGACCCTGAAGCTAATCCTGCGCTGCGTAACGCCATTTCCAATGCCAAGGGTGTAAACATGCCCAAAGACACTATAGAACGCGCTATAAAGAAGGCCAGCGGCGCCGATGCCGACAATTATGAACTGGTTACTTTTGAAGGTTACGGCCCTAACGGAATTGCTTTTTTCGTGGAGTGTACCACAGACAATACCAACAGGACGGTTGCTTCTGTAAGGTCGATATTTGCCAAAAACGGAGGTAGTCTTGGAACCAATGGTTCACTGGAATTTCTTTTCGACAAAAAAGGTGTTTTTGTACTGGAAAAGGAGAAAATTGAGTGGAAAATGGAAGAACTGGAGCTCGAACTTATAGAAGGAGGCGCTACAACCATTGAAAAAGAAGAAGATTATCTCACAATTTATACAGAATTTACAGATTTTGGACTTATGTCTTCAAAACTGGAGGAATTAGGCATTGAACCTAAAAATTCTGAGGTACAGCGAATCCCCATGAACACCATTGAACTTCCGGTTGAGGATGCAAAGAAAATACTTGCTTTAGTAGATAAATTTGAGGAAGATGATGATGTGCAGAATGTTTATCACAACCTGGAAATCAACGATGAATTGATTTCTGCAATGGAAGAATAGCCTTCAGGCGCAGATTATGGAAGTCTTGAGACTAAGATTGAAAATTGGCAATTTTCACCTACATCTTCAGTTAAAAATTTTTCTCTTTCAGAAGATATTTTTAGAGAATTGTTTACTTCAGAATAATAATAAAAAGCCGTGCTTCCTAAAGTCCTGATCAGCCTTTCTCATCCAGATCTTCTACTGTTTCCTCGTAGTTTTCTTCGTTCTCGTGCTCCTCTTTCTGAATCTTTTTACCAAGGTAAACGAGCTGATAACCTTCATTAATTTCAACTTCAGAACTATGTGAGGGTATTATTACAAACTTGCCGGTTTCAGACTTCACAAAAATCGGGATTATATCGGGATCTGTTTTAGAAATTTCTATAAGACCTTCGTAGTGCTCTTTACTATTAAGATCCAGCTCATGAATCATTGGATATCTTCTGGATACTTCTGTTAATTTAATATAATCGTCAGTATGCGAAAAAAGACCTTCCTCGGGGTTCTTTTCGGGATTATTCATCTCATCTGAAGTGATGACCCTAAAAGAGCCATTTTCGCCAAATTGTTTTTTAAACTTGGTAATAGCTGTTTTGTTAATATCGCTGTTGCCGGTAATGGCCATAACGTAACCAACATCATTAAGCTCTACGTTATTAAGTAAATCGTCTGCATAAACACTTCCTTCTATGGCATCTATACCTAGATCTTTTGCTTTTCTAATATTGTCTGCATTGTTATCCAGCAATACTACGTGACGGTTATTATCCTGAAGATATTTACCTATTAATCTCGAAATGGAAGAAGCACCAACAATTAAAATTCCCTGCGAATCCTTTATAAATACACCTACCATTTTCGCAAAAACACGTGCAGTGGCAGCATTTAGTAGTACTGAGAATAATACAATTAGAAATACCAACGGAGTGATATATTCTGCTCCTTCAACACCTTCTCGCGTTAGCCTTAATCCAAAAAGTGACGCTATACCTGCGGCTACAATCCCACGTGGTCCTACCCAACTAATAAACGCAATTTCGTTGGCCTTCAAGCCCGAGCCAAGGGAACTAAGTACAACCCCAAGAGGCCGCACAAGGAGAGCAACTATTCCGAAGAGAATGAGTGCATTCCAGTTAAAAACCAGTAGTAATTCAGAAATTTCAATGTTTGCGGCAAGAAGAATAAAAAGTATAGAGATTAGCAATACACTAAGAGATTCTTTAAAATAGAGAAGTTCTTTTATATTCGGAAGTTTTTGGTTTCCCATTACCATACCCATAATAACTACAGCTAAAAGTCCGCTTTCATGCGCAAAAATATCGGCGAGCACAAAAACTCCCAATACAGTGGCCAGTATAAAAACATTCAACAGGTAATGCGGAATAATCTGCTTTCTTATCAAAAATCCGAGTAAATGGGCAAAAGTAAAACCAAAGGTAAATCCAAAAAGGAGAATTTTTCCAAATTCAATTAATGCGGTTTGCGTAAAATCCTGTCCGCCTTCTACCCTGATAAATTCGAACATTAAAACCGAAATAAGTGCACCAATAGGATCTATAAGAATACCTTCCCATTTTAAGATAGAAGATACATGCACCCGCAACGGAATATTTCTCAAAATAGGTGAAATAACGGTTGGACCTGTAACAATAATAAGTGCAGAAAATAGAAATGAAATTTGCCATGTAAGTCCAAAGACAAAGTGAGCTGCCAGGCCAGCACCGAGAAAAGTTACCAGAGTACCCACACTTATTAACTTAAGAATTACGGGGCCAATATTACCAACTTCACTTCTTCTAAGCGTAAGGCCTCCTTCAAATAAAATTACCGATATGGCGAGGGAAACAAAATAAAAAAGACTTTCCCCGGGAAAGAGTCCTTCTGAACCATTCCAGATAGGCTCTACCCATTTAGACCCGTCTTCGGTAATTAAAGTGGATAAAGGGCCTACCAGAAGACCTATTAAAATTAAAGGTAAAATTGCGGGAGTCTTAATTTTCCAGGCCAGCCATTGTGCCAGGATTCCCAATATTACTATACTCGCCAGTTCTAACATTCTACTTTCTTTATAACTCCGGAGAAATCCGGAATTTCGAACTACTACAAAGTTCTATAATTAGCTAATATCTGCAATTATAGTTCTATTACAGTAAACTTATAAACTTAGTCTTATAAAATAAGCTTAATTATACAAAAAAGATTTTTATAGAATTTGTATTTTTAAGAAGATTACTTTCCTAAACCAATTCACACACCATGGAAGAGCTCAATATTATAAACCTCCTGATCATACTTGTAGCAGCATGGGTAGGAGGATCGACAGCCAAAAAACTGGGTTATCCTGCAATATTAGGAGAACTAATAATAGGAATATTACTAGGACCGGCGCTCTTTGGGGTTCTGGAAACTTCAGAAATGATAAGCGTTTTGGCTGAAGTTGGTATTATTCTACTAATGGTTTATATCGGTATTGAAATTAACTTCCGGGATTTAGGAAAAGCTTCCTGGCCGGGTCTGCTGGCGGCTATAGGAGGATTTGTAGTACCGTTTGCCCTTGGGTATTATACTATAATTTATTTTGGAGGGGATCCACTGGCTGCAGTTTTTGTTGCCATTGCCGTGGCAGTAACCTCACTCGCCACCAAAAGCCGGATTCTCGTAGATCTTAAACTCTTAAATACCCGAATTGCATATGTTTTAATGGCTGGCGCTTTAATATCTGATACCCTCGCCCTGGTGATTTTTGCAGGTATAGTAAGCTTTGTAGACTTAGGTAGCATAGATACTATGGGGCTTATATGGGTAGCTTCCAAAGCTATTCTCTTTTTCGCTTTTACAGCCCTGGCCGGGATTTATCTTCTTCCACTTCTGGGAAAGTACCTTATGAAAGCAAATGTAAACAGCCGGACTCTTCATTTTACACTTATACTGATAATTGTTTTCGGATTTTGCGAGCTTGCTGAAATTGCAGGTTTACACAGCATTTTAGGTGCTTTTATGGCTGGCTTATTTATTAGGGACGGCGTTTTTAACCGACAAATTTCAAAAGAGATAAATAATATTTTTCATGATATCTCTATTGGATTTCTTGCGCCCATTTTCTTTGTTTCCGCGGGCTTTAATGTAACACTGGAGGTTTTCCAGACAGATCTTGCGATGCTTGTCACCGTCACACTGGTTGCAATGATAGGTAAGATATTTGGAACCGCTCTCTTTTACCTTCCCAGCGGATTTGGATGGCGTGAAGGTATTACGGTTGGTACAGGAATGAATGGCAGGGGTGCAGTGGAAATAATAATTGCTGGAATTGGACTGCAAATGGGCATTATAACTTCAGAGATATTTTCAATTTTAGTCTTTATGGCTATTTTTACCACCCTTACGGTTCCCGTTTTTCTTACCTGGACTACAAATTGGTTACGTAGCAGGGGAGAACTGGTGCATCAGGAATCCAGGAGCGGCTATATAATTTTGGGTGCAAACCCACTGAGCCTTTACCTGGCAAAACATTTACAGCAAAATGATGAAGTGATAATAATAGATGCCAACCGTGAATTGGTTAATGAAGCTAAGAATCAAGGATTCAACAGTATGTACGGAAATATTCTTAGGGAAGAAACTTTTGAAGATGCTAAAGCTATAGAAAAAGGAACTTTTATTGCACTCACTGAAAACAGTGAGATAAATTTTTTAGCCACTCAGTTAGCTGATGAGGCTTTTTATATTCCCAACAAAATAGTACTTGTTTCACCTAAGAAGGGTGGGGCAGACGTGGATATGCTGGACAGAATTAACGCCACTTCTATGTTTGCAGATAAAACCGAATTAAAGCCATGGATAAGGAAGATATCTTCTGAAAATTTTGAGGAAAAAACTGTTGAAATTAGAGAATCCATATCTACCCGGGAATGGGTTAAAGACCATAGAAATGAAAAGAGTATTTTACCAATTTTGATTACCAACAGTGAAGGTAAAAAAAGAGCATTTCGTTATAATGATACCATAAATCCTGAAGAAATAGTAACCTATTTACAATAGACATTTTTACTACAAACAAATCAAATTACATTACATGAATTTATATCCAATTGAAGCAGGAAATTTTAAACTTGATGGAGGAGCCATGTTTGGAGTTGTTCCAAAAAGCCTCTGGTCACGTACGAACCCCGCTGATTCCAACAACATGATAGATATTGCCGCCCGCTGTCTACTTATAGAAAACGGTGATAAACTTATCCTCATAGATACGGGAATGGGAAATAAGCAAAGCGAGAAATTTTTTAGCTACTACTACCCATGGGGTGACCATTCCATCGATAAATCCTTAAAAAAGTACGGCTTTCACCGTGATGATATTACGGATGTCTTTTTGACACATCTTCATTTTGATCATTGCGGTGGTGCTATCCAATGGAACAAAGACCAGACCGGTTACGAACCAGCCTTTAAAAATGCAAAATTTTGGAGCAATGAAAAACACTGGTTATGGGCCACACAGCCTAACGCACGGGAGAAAGCCTCTTTTTTAAAAGAGAATATTCTCCCAATGGAAGAAAGCGGACAACTACGTTTTATAGAGCGCAACGGAGATAAGCAAAACTATGCAGAATCTGAAGAGCTGGGGTTTGGCGCATTATTTGTTGATGGACATACCGATAAACAAATGATTCCTCATATTCAATATAAAGGCAAAACTTTAGTTTTTATGGCAGATCTTTTACCAACAGCTGGCCATATTCCTTTGCCTTATGTAATGGGATTCGATACCAGACCACTGCTTACCCTTCCGGAAAAGAAAATTTTCCTGAACAAAGCAGCAGATGAGGATTATTTCTTGTTTATGGAACACGATGCAAATAATGAAATTATTACCCTTAAGCATACCGAAAAAGGAGTCCGAATGGACAAGTCCCTAAAATTTGATGAAATTTTTAATTAAAAATAATTTATGAGAATACCTGTTTATAAATCTTTCCTGGCGGTAACAGCTGCAGCTATGCTTTCCGCTTGTGGAAGTACAGCTCCACGTCTAGTTTCTACACCTATTGAAAAAATAGATTCCATCCCTTTAAAAGTGACAGATTTGTCTGAAGCACAACTCAAAAACTGGAGCGCTGCAGATTTAAGATATGACACGATTCCTGGTATGAGCGTTAACCGTGCTTATAACGAAATAATACAGAATAATAAAGGCAAAACGGTTATCGTGGGTGTGATAGATAGCGGCGTGGATATCGAACATGAAGATCTCCAGAATGTAATCTGGACCAATTCCGACGAAATTCCCGGAAATAACAGAGACGATGATAAAAATGGATATGTAGATGATATTCACGGCTGGAATTTTCTTGGCGATGCCTTAGAAGAGAATATGGAATATGTACGTATTTACAAGCGACTTAAACCAAAATATGAAGGAAAACCGGCAAGCTCTATAAGCACAGCAGACCGGCAGGAATTTATTTTGTACCAGCGTGCTAAAGAAGAATATAATAAAGAGCTGACCGAAGTCAATCAAAGTAAGCAACAGTACATCCAGATAAAGGAGCAGCTTACTGCAGCTCATAACGCTGTTTCAGAGAAACTTGGAAAAGAAGATTATACAAAAGCAGAACTTTCTGCATTTCAGCCTGAAGATCAGCAAATGGCGCAGTATAAAGGGATGCTGGCTCAAATTCAGAATAATGTAAATGAAAATATTCCCGAAGCTTTAGGAGAACTTAATGAGGCCATTGAATATTACGATACCAGGTCGGATTCACATCTTAACCTTGATTTGGACGGTAGGGCAGTAGTAGGTGATAATCCCTATGATATTACCGATACAGATTACGGAAATAATGATGTAGATGGTCCTACTCCAGATAAGGAAAATGTAAAACACGGTACACATGTAGCCGGAATTATTGCTGCACAACGCAATAACAACATAGGTATAGATGGAGTAGCCAAAAACGTGGAGATAATGGCTATACGGGCTGTCCCGGATGGCGATGAGTATGATAAAGATATCGCACTGGCCATACGATATGCCGTAGATAATGGAGCTAAAATTATTAACACCAGCTTTGGTAAATACTTTTCTCCAAATCCGGAATGGGTGATGGACGCGCTAAGATATGCTGCGGAAAATGACGTACTTATTGTTAACGCTGCCGGTAATGAAAGTATTGATCTGGACCAGACAATGGTTTATCCAAACGATCAATCTCCTGAAGTACCGGAAGAAATAAGTGATAGCTTTCTTACAGTAGGAGCGCTAAATTTTGAATATGGCTCGGAACTGGTTTCCGGTTTTTCAAATTATGGAAGAACAAATGTAGATGTTTTTGCTCCTGGGAGTAAAATTTGGTCTACTACTCCAAATGATGAATACGAATACCTGCAGGGAACTTCCATGGCAGCTCCGGCTGTTAGCGGTGTTGCTGCTATGATACGCTCTTATTATCCAAAAATAACAGCAGCCCAGGTAAAGGAAATTATTATGCAAAGCGGACTATCTACCGCAACTATGGTATTAATTGGAGAGCAGGGACAAAGCACCAAAAACTTTAACGAATTATCAAAATCTGGTAAAATGGTGAATATGTATAATGCATTTATCCTTGCAGATAAGGTATCAAGAGGTGAAACGAACCTTTAAGAAAGTAAATATTTAACCCCAAAAAATATCATTTTTTAATAAATTCAGATAGATGAAAAAGATTCTTTTAAGCATATTTTTATTCAATATAGCCATTCTAAACGCTCAAAATAGTACTAATTACTGGCAGCAACATGTAGATTATACTATGGAGGTGGAAATGGATGTAGAAAATTATAAATACACCGGTACACAGGAGCTGGAATACACAAACAATTCCCCAGATACTCTTAATAAAGTTTTTTATCATCTTTATTTTAATGCTTTTCAGCCGGGAAGTGAAATGGATATCAGGCTTCAGAATATTCCAGATCCAGATGCAAGAATGACTAATAATTTGGGTACAAGGGAGAATCCGCAATATGAAAGTAGAATTTCGAAATTACAGCCAGATGAAATGGGATATTTGAGAGTTAAGTCACTCTCGCAAAATGGTAATTATCTTCAATTTGAAGAGGTTGGAACCGTATTGGAAGTAAATCTTGAAGAACCCATACTTCCCGGAGAGAAAACCACTTTTAAAATGGGATTTGAAGGCCAGGTTCCTTTACAAATACGACGTTCAGGAAGAAACAGTGCCGAAGGTGTTGCACTTTCCATGAGCCAGTGGTACCCGAAATTAGCAGAATATGATTTTGAAGGATGGCACGCAGATCCATATATCGGCAGGGAATTCCACGGCGTATGGGGTAATTACGATGTGAAAATCACAATAGATAAAGATTATATTCTTGGAAGCACTGGATATCTTCAGAATGCAGATGAAATTGGGTATGGTTATGAAGAAGAAGGAACTAAAGTTAAAAGAAACAGAGGTAATAACTTAACCTGGCACTTTGTTGCTCCACAAGTTCACGATTTCACATGGGCTGCAGATCCAGAATATATCCATGATAGAATAACCGCAGAAGATGGTACGGTGCTTCATTTTCTTTACAAGGATAATCCTGAAATAAAGGAAAACTGGAAAAACCTTCAGTCAAAAACAGAGGAACTTCTGCTGTTTTTTAATGAAAATATAGGACCTTATCCATGGGATCAATATTCTGTTGTACAAGGTGGAGACGGTGGTATGGAGTATGCCATGCTTACACTTATTACCGGCGAAAGAAGTTTTGGTAGCCTGGTAGGAGTTACGGCTCATGAGATGGCCCATGCGTGGTTTCAGCATTTATTGGCCACAAACGAGTCTAAGCACGAATGGATGGACGAAGGTTTTACCTCTTATATTTCAGACATAGCTATGAACGCAGTAATGAACAATAATGAAGAAAATCCACATACAGGTTCTTACAGAGGATATTTTCAGCTGGCTACAAGTGGTGTGGAACAGCCGCAATCTACGCATGCAGATCGTTATAATTATAATTTTGCCTACGGTGCTGCAGCATATTCCAAAGGTGCTGTTTTTCTGGCGCAATTAGGATATATAATTGGCGAAGAAAATCTTCAGAAAACATTGAAAAGATACTATGACGAGTGGAAATTTAAACATCCTACTCCAAATGATTTTATAAGAATTGCTGAAAAAGTATCTGGAGCAGAACTTGACTGGTATTTAACAGACTGGACGCGTACTACAAACGTCATCGATTATGCTATAGCATCTGTTGAATCTGAAGGAAATGCTACCACGATTTCTTTAAAAAGAAATGGAGCCATGCCAATGCCTGTAGAAGTTAACGTTACGTATAACGATGGTGAAAAGGAACTTTTTTATATTCCTTTGCAGCAAATGAGATGGGAAAAGCCTGCTTCTGGCGCAACAAACAGAACTGTGAAAGAAGATTGGGCCTGGGCATATCCAACTTATGAACTTAAGATCGATGCCGAAAAAAGCCAAATATCGTCCATAGTTCTGGATGAGTCACAGTTAATGGCAGATATAGACAGGAGCAATAACGAATATACGGCAGAGTCACCAGGTACCGGTGAATAAAAAATAAAAGCTTCCGCAACAAGCCTGAAGGTTTAATTTGTTACTTCAGAAGATATTTCAAGGTTTTTAAACAGATTTCGGAATATCTTTTGAATAATAATTATCACTTTCAGGCTTTTTTTGATGATAAAAAAGAAATTCCGGAGGAACAGATTTAATTCTATGCTTATTTTTGACCCATGGATGAAAGCTTCGGAAGAAAAGAAAAACTTAAGAGTAAAAAACTGATTGAAATCCTTTTTCAGAAGGGAAAATCAGTGAAGAGCTTTCCGTTGCGGCTAATATATTTACCGATTGAAAACAAGCAGCATGTGCAGTTTCAAACCGGGGTTTCTGTTCCTAAAAGAATAGTAAAAACAGCAGTACAGCGCAACCGTATAAAGCGTTTAATGCGTGAGGCTTATCGAAAAAATAAGTATCTTGTAACCAATGCATCCGGTACTTCTTATGCGTTTATGATTCTCTACATGACTCCTAAAGAAATGGGTTATGAAGAACTTTTTAAAGCTATGGAGAAGTTGATGGGGAAATTTAAAGAGAAAGAGACATGGGAAAATTAGTTAAAAGAGCAGGAGTTCTCGCAGTTGGTGCTGTAATATTTTTTAGCAGCGTAAGTTTTAAAACAGACTTTTTTGAAATTGCCAAGCAAATAGAAATTTTTACTACCCTCTTTAAGGAAATCAACATGAATTATGTTGATGAAACCAATCCTCCACAATTGATGGATACGGCTATAAAGGCCATGCTCCAGGATTTGGATCCTTATACCAACTACTGGAATGAGCAGGATGTTGAAGCGGCAAGAATTAATAATTCGGGCGAATATACGGGGATAGGGGCAACAATAAAAATGGGAAAAGATGCCATTACCATTGTTGAACCTTATAAAGGTTACCCTGCAGATAAAGCCGGATTAAAAGCAGGAGATGAAATAATAAAAATAGGGAATATCGATGTATCAGATTTTGAAGAAGATGCGGGAGAACTGCTAAATGGAGCCGATAATTCTACTATTGATTTTACTTACCGGCGACAGGGAGAATTAAAAACCACCACCCTCACCCGTGGTTCTGTAAATTTAAAGGCTGTTCCCTATTACAAGTTATTAGAAGATAATAGTGGTTACATTGTGTTATCCAGGTTTAATGCAAAAGCTTCTGTGGAAACTGCGCGGGCATTAAAGGATTTGAAAAATCAAGGTGCCCAAAAAATCATTCTTGATCTTAGGGGAAATCCCGGCGGACTTCTTTCTGAAGCAATTAATGTTAGCAATATTTTTGTTGATAAAGGCGAGCTTATTGTTTCTACCAAATCTGTCATTGAAAAATATAACAAAGAATATTTTTCCCAGAACGAACCGGTTGATACAAAAGTTCCATTGGTAGTTCTTTTGGATGGAAGGAGCGCTTCTGCAAGTGAAATTGTTGCCGGAGCCATTCAGGATCTGGATCGCGGTGTAATAATTGGCGCAAGAAGTTTTGGAAAGGGGCTTGTGCAGCGGCCAAAAGAACTTGCTTATGGTACACAGTTAAAAGTAACCATTTCCAGGTATTATACCCCTAGTGGAAGATGCATCCAGGCGCTGGATTACCGCAGCAGGGACGAAGAAGGAAATGCTATTAGAACAAAGACTGAAGATTACAACCAGTTCACTACTAGAAACGGCAGAACAGTTTATGATGGGGGCGGAATATTACCTGATATACGCCTGGAAACTTCAGAATATAGTGGCATTACTCAGGCGCTGTTAATACAGAGTGCCATTTTTGATTTTGCTACGGAATATTATTACAAACATAACCTGGAAAACCTGCAGGATTTCAGATTAACTCAGAGTGATTACGATAATTTCAGGGAATTTTTGAAAACTTCAGGTTTTTATTATCAAACAGATACGGAAAAGGAACTGGAAGAAGTGCTTTTAACAGCTCAAAAAGAGGGTTTTGAAGATAAAATCATCCAGGAGTACAAAAGCATTTCTTCTGAAATAGATCAATATAAAATTAAGGAACTGGAAGAAAAAAAGCCTGAAATTACCAGTTTACTTACGGATGAAATTATTAAAAGGTATTTCTACAAGGAAGGACTTTATGATTACTACGTTGTTCATAATCCGGAAATAATTGAAGCTCAGGATCTATTTAAAAATCAACAACGTTATGCTGAAATTCTGAATTAATCTTTCGAGTTGACCATAGCTATATGCGGAATTCCATCTTCCAGATAACCTTCACCGGTCGTTGAAAATCCGTGGCTTTTATAGAATTCTACTAAATACTGTTGAGCAGAAAGCCTGATATTTGCCGTTTTGAAGTGTTCTCTTATAGCCTCTATTGAAGCCTTCATGATTTGATGACCATAATTGTTTTTTCTATGATTTTGCTTTACCAAAACCCGTCCTATAGAGGCTTCTTCAAAATAAAATCCTTTATCAAAACAGCGGGTATAGGCGACTATGTTTTCATCTTTAACCCCTAAAACATGAAGTGCTTTCTGATCTTTTCCATCGATATCCTGGTATACGCAATCCTGTTCAACAACAAAAATTTCAGAACGTAATTGTAAAATCTGATATAATTCTTCTGTAGTTAATTCCTGAAAACGCTTAATTTCTATCTTCATTCATTTCAATTTTTAATCCTGTACAACAAGATCTTTAACATCACACTTTCCAAATTCCGGTTGTATATTCACATGGTTAATGTTGAAATCGTGGTAAACCAAATCCTCAATTTTATCCAATATAATATCGAATTGAGAGAGTGAAATATCTTCATTAAAATCTATATGAGCTTCCAGATGCGTTTCTTCTTCATTTAACTGCCAAACATGTACATGATGCACATTCTTAACTTCAGGAATTTCATTGATTCTCTTTACAATTTCTTCAAGGGCGAGATCATCTGGTGTAAATAACATTAGTACCCTTACGGAAGATTTTAATAAATCCCATCCAACTATTATTAGGTAAATCGCTATGGCCAGGGTAAGAACGCTGTCTATCCAGTATAACTGAAAATATTTCATTAAAATACCACCAATCAAAACTGCTACAGAAGCCATAAGATCTGTTAGCAGATGAAGATAAGCAGAACGCATATTCATATTGCTGCTGCTATCTTTTTTTAAAAGAAGAACGCTAAAACCGTTGCCAGCTATAGCAAGTAATGAGAGCCATATAACAAGACTGGAATCTATATCTGGCGGCTGCTGAAACCGATGTATCGCTTCATTAATTAACAACACAGCTACAACTATTAGCGTAGCTGCATTTACAAATGCCGCAATTATTTCAGCTCTTTTTAATCCAAAGGTACGGGTTAAAGAGGCTTCCTTTTTTACTAGTTTATTTGCTATATAACTAATTATAAGCGATATAACATCGCTAAAATTGTGCAATGCATCAGAAAGCAGGGCAAGACTGCCACTCACCACTCCACCTATTACTTGAGCAACTGTAATAACTATATTAAGAAGAATAGAAATCAACAGGTTTTTCCCCTGTACCTCATGAGAATGGTTATGGCTATGAGAATGCCCCATTTATTCTTTTGAAGGTATTTTGTTAATTCGCTCCTGGTGCCGTCCTCCTTCAAATTTGGTATTTAAAAAAGTATCAACCATATCTATAGTCTGGTGTACAGAGACAAAGCGGGCAGGGACACTAAGTATATTTGCATTATTGTGACTACGGGCTAATTCTGCAATTTCTGAAGTCCAGCAAAGTGCAGAGCGAATAGCCTGGTGTTTATTGGCAGTCATATTTGCGCCGTTCCCACTACCACATATTATAATCCCAAGATCCACCTTTTTACCACTAACATCTTTAGCTACCGGGTGTACAAAATCTGGATAATCAACGCTTTCTTCAGAATCTGTTCCATAGTTAATAACTTCAATACCTTTATTTTCAAGGTATTGTACTACTTTTTCTTTATACGTAGTACCTGCGTGATCGTTTCCTATTGCTATTTTCATCTTTATTTGATTAGAGAAACAAAGGTAAAAAAAGCCTTATTAACCTCCGCTTTTTCGATTGTTAATTACTTTTTGAAATCCCTTTATTTTCAGCTACTTCTAATTGACAACACTATGTGGATAACCCGGGACCAGAATCTAACAAACTAATTTGGTGGAGCCGGAAATAATTTCAATAGCAAAAATTAAACGGATAAATGAAAAAATAACTTGTCATTTTTTGCGCAACTTATCAGCAGTCAAATTCGTCTTATAAACATCTGTTTATTGGAAAAGAATAAAGAAAAACTATTAACATTTGAATATCGACAACTGTTAAGTAAATCTTAAAGTATTAAGACTATCAGCACTTTATATTTTATTATCCCTGTTGATAAACTGTTATGAAAAAATCACAAGTGAAAAACCAAACAATTACCTATAAAATTGTTCTACAAATTAACACACCATAATAATCTACATTTTTAGATTTTTAAAAAAGAAGAAATAAATAATAATATAATAGGTGTTAACAACTAAACTATTTTCAAATGAGAAGATCTGTCCTGGAAGGAATCAAGAATTTTTTTAGCCTCTTCGACATCTTCAGGATGTACCATGAGTCTAACTCCACCCAGAGCATTTGAGTAATAAGGAAAGATGCCTATAAGAGTCTCATTTTGAAAGAAATGACGAATGTTTTCCTGTTTGAGAACAGACTGGATTACCAAATATTCATAAGGATAAGTGAAAGTTGCAAGGCAGGTAAAATTTTTCATGGCAGGAAAGAATAGCCTTCTAAATATACTACTTAATCCTGAATAGTTAAAGACGTATTTTGCAGATCTTCAGGAGAGAAAAGAGGATCTGCGCTGGAATTTTTATTTAGTGAAATATTGATATATGCAATAAATCCTATCACTCCTAAAATGAAGATGAAAAAGAAAAGAAGTGAAACTTTATTAGATTTACTCAGGCCCATATTCTTATTTTAAAATGTCACAACCTGGGGAGAGATTTAAATACAAATTTAGTATTTATTTAAGATTATTATAACGTTTTCCGGTAATTCTGTAGTTCATTTACTTAGTTACCTTTTGACTGTCTGAGGATTACAATTACGTACTTCCTGTTAAGGGCTTTCATAAAACTTTGCCTTCAAAAATCTTTAATGTTACTTTTAAGCTGTAATTTTATCGTTTAATTATTTTATGAAGAAAAAGAAGAGAAACAACTCCACTAAAGATCTTGGTGACTTATCCAGGAAAATTATAAATATCTTACGTAAAAACGGAGGTAAAACATATAACTACAAGCAGATCGCTTCTATCCTGGGAGTAGATGATCCTGGAAGCAGGAATCAAATAACCAAAAAGCTTGCTCAATTAGCTGCAAAAAAAGAAATTGAACAGGTTGAGCGTGGTAAGTTCAAAATTGAAGGCCGTAAAAATTATTATCAGGGGAAACTTGATATGACTACAAAGGGATATGGATATGTGATGGTTGAAGAATTGGAAGATGACGTTTTTATTCCTCAGAATGATCTCAATACTGCTTTTCATGGAGATGAAGTAGAAATTTATATCTATAACAACAGAAGAAAAAAGAAATCTGAAGGTGAAGTAACCAGGGTTATTAACAGAAAAAGAACAGAATTCGTAGGAATTCTGGATCTTCAAAAAGATTTTGGGTTTGTAAGGATAGATGACGCCAAAATGTATACTGATTTCTTTGTTCAGAAAAACAAAATTCAAGATGCAAAAGATGGTGACAAGGTTGTTGTAGAAATGGAAGATTGGCCCGATAAAGCCGATTCTCCGTTCGGAAAAATAACTAAAGTGCTCGGCACACCTGGAGAACACCAGACAGAAATTCACGGCATTTTAGCTCAGTACGGTCTTCCGCATGATTTTCCAACAGAAGTTGAAGAATTTGCAAATCAAATAGATACTTCTATCCAGGAGTCGGAGATCAAGAAGCGTCGGGATATGCGAGATGTACTTACTTTTACCATAGACCCAAAAGATGCTAAGGATTTTGACGATGCACTCAGCTTTCAGAAGCTCGATAATGGGCAATTTGAGGTGGGTATCCATATTGCAGATGTTTCCCATTATTTAAAACCCGGTACCATTCTGGATGAAGAAGCTTATGAAAGGGCAACTTCAGTATATCTTGTGGACAGGGTAGTGCCTATGTTACCGGAAATTCTTTCCAACAATGCCTGTTCATTAAGACCTAATGAAGAAAAATACACCTTTTCAGCAGTTTTTAAAATGGATAAAAATGCAAAGGTTGTGGATCAATGGTTTGGAAGAACAGTAACCTATTCTGATGCCCGCTTTGCTTACGAAGAAGCACAACATATTATAGAAACTCGTGGCGGTGATATTCCTGCGGGCGTTTCCATTAAAGAAGATGCTTATAAAGCCAATGACAATGTTGTAGAAGCAATTTTAGAGCTCAACGCAATGGCTAAAAAGATGCGCTCACGTAGAATGAGGGAAGGCGCTATATCTTTTGATAAAGTTGAGGTAAAATTTCAGCTTGATGAGCAAAATGAACCTATTGGAGTATTCTTTAAAACTTCAGAAGATGCAAATAAGCTTATAGAAGAATTCATGCTGCTTGCAAACAGGAAAGTAGCAGAATTTATTGGGAAACAGGATCCCAAAAAAACCTTTGTTTACAGGTGCCATGATGAACCCGATGATTCTAAACTTGCCTCACTGCAAACCATAGTTTCCAAATTTGGGCATAAACTTAATCTGAAGGATAAGAATTCCATTGCTTCTTCTTTAAATTCGCTATTGGTGGATGTGCAGGGCACAAAAGAACAGAACATGGTAGACACCCTTACCATCAGGACGATGAGTAAAGCGTACTATGGTACAGAAAATATTGGGCACTATGGATTGGCCTTTGACTATTATACACACTTTACTTCACCCATAAGGCGTTATCCAGATGTGATGGTGCATAGATTACTACAGCGTTATCTTGATAACAATCCTACTGCAAACCAGGATGAATATGAAGAAAAATGTCACCATAGCAGTGATATGGAAGGCTTGGCAACTAGTGCAGAAAGAGATTCCATTAAGTATATGCAGGTAAAATTCATGCAGGACCACCAGGATGAAGATTATGTAGGAGTAATTTCTGGCGTGACAGATTGGGGTATTTTTGTGGAAATTATTGAGAATAAATGTGAAGGAATGATCAGGCTAAGAGATTTAAAAGATGATCATTACGAGTTTGATGAAGAAAATTACGCTGTGGTGGGCAGAAAAACTAAAAAGGTTTACCAGTTGGGAGATGAAGTTTATGTGAACGTTAAAAATGCAGATTTACTTAAGCGCCATCTGGATTTTAATTTACTTGGATTAAAAGAAGAAGTTGAAAATAAATAATGTTGAATGAAGAAGATCACTTTTCTGTTTTTGCTGTTAAGTAATATAATCTCAGCGCAGGAAATTACTCAGGAATTAGAGAATTTTTCCGAAGTTAAAGTTTATAACGGATTAGAAGTTGAACTCATTCGTGCTGATACTAATAAAGCTGTTGTAGACGGGGAGAGTAAGGAAGATGTTTCAATAACTGCTGAAGATGGAGTTCTTAAGGTAAAAATGAGACTGGATAATATTTGGAAACGTGACAATACCAGGATTCAAATTTATTACAGTGACTTAAAAAAACTGAATTCTTTCCAAAGCTCAGTAATACGTGTAGAGGGCAAAATAGAACAACAGGAATTAGAATTACAAGTGCAGGAAGGATCTTTAATTTTTGCTGATGTTGATGTTGAGGATTTGATTTCCAAGGCTTTTACGGGAGGAGAAATAGATGTTGAAGGTAAAGCCAATTCCCAGGAAATCACCGTTAGGGCAGGAGGAAAGTTTTACGGAAGAAATCTCAAATCTGAAAATGTAGAAATTGAAATTAGTGCCGGCGGGGTAGGAGATATTTACGCCTCAAATAAAGTTACGGCCAAGGTGAGGGCAGGAGGAACTGTGAACGTTTACGGTGATCCTCAAGTTATAGATAAGCAAACACTACTTGGTGGAAAAATTATAAGAAAAAACTAAAGCTTTAGTTTGCGGAACATATTGAAATTATGTTACAGGATATATTAGCAGGTTTACCATTAGGTCTTTTTCTGGCTTTTTTGTTTGGACCCGTTTTCTTCGTATTACTGGAAACTGCGGCTTTAAAAGGTTTCCGGGCTGCGCTGGCATTGGATTTCGGAGTTTTATTGGCCGATATAGTCTTTATTTTTATTGCATACTTCAGTACCAGTAAACTGCTCAATAGCATCAAAGATGATCCCGCCCTTTTTGTATTTGGTGGTGCTATTCTTACCACCTATGGCCTGATGAGTTTTATTCGGACAAAAAAAGTTTTTCAAAGGGAGGAAGAAGAAACTCCTGAAATTAGAAAACTCAGTAAAAGTGATTATTTAGGCCTGGCAGCCAAAGGTTTCTTACTAAATTTTATAAATGTGGGGGTTTTAGGCTTCTGGCTGGGCCTGGTCATTGTTTTTACACCAAAAATGAACATGGAAACCAACAGGATTATCATTTTTTTCTCTTCTGTTTTGGGAACATATTTAATTATTGATATCCTGAAAATTCTTCTGGCAAAAAAGCTGAATCACCAGTTAACTCCTAACCGTATTTATTTTATGAAGCGGGGTATTAGTGTCTTACTTGTTTTCTTTGGTGGGATTCTTATTTTCCAGGGAGCTTTTCCAGATCAGGCCGGTGAAATTAAGGATCAGATCGAAACTATTGCCGAAAATGGCAATTTTCGGGATATCATTACAAAGCATTTTGATGTTTAGTATCGGAAATGTCATAAAAGAAAAAAGCTTCCTCGGTTAAAAGGAAGCTTTCTGGAGGCATCGAGCGGATTCGAACCGCTGTACAAGCTTTTGCAGAGCTCTGCCTAGCCACTCGGCCACGATGCCATTTTCTGGATGGCAAATGTAATAAAAAATTAAGTTCTAAAACTAATATCTAACGGGATTTAGTCCTGCTAACTGTTACCATCGCCACATTTCCGCCAATTGGTGGGTTAATTTTAGAAACTTCAACTTTTACCTTTTGCACAGGCAAAATTTCCTTAAGAGTTCGGTTGATAATCCTTTCTGCCACATTTTCAAGTAGTTTGGACCGTATGGCCATTTCTTCTTTTACAATTTTATTTAAGTGCACATAATCTATAGTGTCACCAAGATCATCAGTTTTGGAAGAACGGGATAAATCTCCTTTTACGCTTAAATCTACCCGGTAATCGCTTCCTATTTTCCCTTCTTCGACCAGACAACCGTGATAAGCAAATACTCTAATGTTTTTAAGCTTTATTTTTCCCACCTCTGTTTTTTTACAAATATAACTGCTGAAGATATTTCTGCTATGATTTTGGTTCTTTAATTCTGATAAAATTTAAGAAAATAATATATTCTTATCCTTCCCGAATATTCGTGGACATCTTATTTTTGGTAACTTTGCTCATTATTTATATACAACTATGTCTGAAGCAAAAAGATCCCTCAACTTTATTGAGCAAATTATAGAAGAAGATCTAAAATCTGAATATAAAAAAGAAGATCTGAAATTTCGTTTTCCACCAGAACCCAATGGATATCTGCATATAGGCCATGCCTCGTCCATTTGTCTTAATTTTGGGTTGGGGGAGAAATATAATGCTCCTGTTAATCTACGTTTTGACGATACCAATCCTATTAAGGAAGAACAGGAATTTGTAGATGCCATAAAGCGGGATGTAGAATGGTTAGGCTTTAAATGGGCAAAAGAATGTTATGCTTCAGATTATTTTCAGCAGCTTTATGACTGGGCGGTGGAACTTATCAAAGAAGGTCACGCTTATGTAGACAGTCAGGCTTCAGAAGCTATTGCTGAACAAAAAGGTACACCAACAGAGCCTGGAAAGGAAAGCCCATACCGAAACCGTTCCGTAGAAGAGAATCTCGAGTTGTTTGAACAAATGAAGAATGGCCAAACAGCTGAAGGTGCTCACGTTTTACGGGCTAAAATAGATATGGCTTCTCCAAATATGTTAATGCGAGATCCCGTGATGTATAGGATTTTACATAAGAATCACCATCGTACAAAAGATTCCTGGAAAATCTATCCTATGTACGACTGGGCGCATGGTGAAAGCGATTTCATCGAGCGGGTATCCCATTCATTCTGTACGCTGGAATTTCTTCCGCACAGGGAATTATATAATTGGTTTGTGGAGAAAGTGAGTAAACCAGGAGAACTTAAACCTAAACAAAGAGAATTTGCCCGTAGAAATTTAAGTCATACTGTAGTTAGCAAGAGAAAATTGTTGCAGCTTGTAGAAAAAGGAGTGGTAAAATCCTGGGATGATCCAAGAATGCCGACTATTTCAGGTTTAAGAAGAAGAGGATATACACCTGATTCTATTCGCAATTTTGCTGAATCTATTGGAGTAGGGAAGCGCGAAAATATAATTGATGTTGCCCACCTGGAGTTTTGTGCCAGAGAAGATTTAAATAAAACTGCACCACGTGTGATGGCCGTTTTAGATCCCGTAAAACTTGTGATTACCAATTACGAGGAAGGGAAGGAAGAATGGCTGGAAGCAGAAAATAATCCTGAAGATGAGAGTGCAGGTACACGAAAATTGCCATTTTCGAGGGAGCTTTATATTGAGCAGGAAGATTTTAAGGAAAGCGCTAACCGCAAATTCTTCAGGCTTACATTAGGGAAGGAAGTGAGGCTAAAAAACGCTTATATCATCAAAGGTGAAGAAGTTATTAAAGATGATAATGGTAATATTGTGGAAATTCATTGTACTTATGATCCTAAAAGTAAAAGCGGAAGCGGTAGCCCCGAATCACTTCGGAAGGTAAAGGGAACACTACACTGGGTTTCTGTAAAACACGCTATTGAAGCTGAAGTTAGGCTTTATGATCGTCTTTTTTCTGAAGAAACACCAGATGCTGATAAAGAGAAGGATTTTGTAGATCTCATTAATCCGGAATCGTTACAGGTTATCAAAGGTTACCTGGAACCAAGTTTGCAGGAAGCCGGTGTGGAAGAAAAAGTTCAGTTCCAGCGTATAGGTTATTTTTGTGTGGATAAAGAATCAACAAAGCAAAAGCTTATTTTTAATAGAACCGTCACCCTACGTGATTCCTGGGCTAAGAAGTCGGGTAATTAAACTTATCCTAAGGGCCTGGTTTTAAGAAGACTTTAGCAAAGGAAATATACATATTAACCGGTTATTAACAGGGTAAGGACGGCTTATATCCTATCTTTGTGTTTAGTAATAACTAAATCAACACAAGAACTATGGCAAATACAGGAAGCACTTTACTCGCATTAATTACAGGAGCTGCTATTGGAGCAGGAGTAGGATTGTTGTATGCTCCCGGAAGTGGGGAAGAAACCAGAAAGAAGATTAAAAAAGATGCTGAAAAAGCTCAAAAGGATCTAAATAAACGATATAAAGAGACTTCTTCTAATTTAACAGAAAAAGCAAAAAAAGCTCGCACTGATTTTGAAACCCGACTTGAAGAAACTCTTTCTTCAGCCAGTTATAAGGCAGATGATATCTTATCTGCAATGGAATCAAAACTTGAAGAATTAAGAAAACAAAATGCAAGATTGCAGAAGGATGCTAAAAGTAGTAGTTCAGATACTTCGAGTCATGTTAAAGCCGGAGATTCCGCAGTAGGAGGAGGTACCACTGGAAAAGCCGTAGTATAATTAGCTTATGGCATTTGAAAAATTAAGCGACAGTATAGAGGAACTTAAGAAAGATGCTCGGTCTTTTGCAGATAGCAATGCTGAGTACTATAAACTTAAAGCCTTTAAAGGAGGAGTAAAAGGAGTCACAGCTGTTGTGAATCTTTTACTCATTTTCTTTTTCGGTGTTTTCGCTTTAATTTTTATTTCAATTGCAGGCGCTATTGCTATAAGTGTAGCACTTGGTTCCCCCAGTGCAGGTTACTGGATTGTAGGTGGATTTTACGTTTTGCTGGTAATTCTTATAGTACTTCTAAGAAAGAAGATTGGACGGGTGATTTTAACTAAAGCGTCTGAATCCTTTTTTAAATAACCTATTATGGGAAAGAAATATACTTCTTACGATCAGATAGACAGAGATTTAAAAATATTAAAGCTTCAGACAGATATTGATAAGGAAGAAGTAAGGCTCAGTGTAGATCAGGTGAAATCTAATATTTCTCCTGCCGCACTTGGAAGTGATCTGTTTGGATCTATGATACAAAAAGCTCTTATTTTGAAGGCGCTTTCTAAAATGTTCGGGATTAAGAAATTGGTTGCCAGTTCAAAGAAATAATAAAACAGCTGAACAAAAACTAGAATATAAAAAAGCCTCTGATTTTCTTTTCAGAGGCTTTTCTGGTTTTGAACTTTGCTTTCTATGGTAGCGAGACCTAGGATCGATTGTCCTCCTCATCATCTTCCGTTTCCCGGTAGATGGTATCTGTATCTGTAGATTTCTTTAAATTTTCCTTGTTCTTTTCCTTCATTGCTTCGCCTATCTGATTAGAGGCAGTAAATGATGCAACCATATTGTTCAGCATTTCGCTACCAGCCTGCGGCGAATTCGGTAATAAAATAAGATTACTATTGGTTTGCTCTCCAATGGCTTGTAAGGTGTCGTAATGTTGTGTCACCACGATAAGGGCAGATGCTTCCTGAGAATTTATCCCAACATTGTTCAAGACATCTACGCTTTCTTCGAGTCCTCGGGCAATTTCACGCCTCTGGTCAGCAATTCCCTGTCCCTGCAGGCGCTTGCTCTCTGCTTCTGCACGGGCTTTGGCAACGATTTTTATCCTGTCTGCTTCAGCTACAAATTCCGCTGCTACTTTTTCCCTTTCCGCAGCATTTATACGGTTCATTGCGGCTTTAACCTGAACATCGGGATCTATATCTGTCACCAAAGTTTTAATAATATCATACCCATAATCCTGCATCGCCTGGTTCAATTCCCGGTTTACGGCAACTGCAATGTCGTCTTTACGCTCAAAAACGTCATCCAGCTTCATTTTAGGTACTTCTGCGCGCACAACGTCAAAAACATAAGCTGTTATCTGGTCGTGCGGACTTTCGAGCTTGTAAAACGCGTCATATACGTTTGACTTTACTACCTGAAACTGTACCGAAATCTTCAGCTTAACGAAAACATTATCTTTTGTCTTTGTTTCTACAAGTACGTCCAGTTGTTGCACCTTCAGGTTTATCCTGCCGGCAATACGGTCGATAATTGGAATTTTAAAGTGCAGACCGGAATTTTTTATGCTTAAAAACCTTCCGAAACGTTCCAGAATTGCTGCAGATTGTTGTTTTACGGTAAATACTCCTGAAAAGATGATTACAAGAACAATTAGTCCAAGTAAGGGTAATAAGATGTAGCCTGCCATTATCTGTGAGAATTAGAAATTATCTCTGAAAGATAGCAAATAAAGGCTGACTGTGCAGTGGCAAAAAAAGTGAATAAGAAACCCGGATTATTAGTCCGGGTTTGATATGTCGAGCGGAGTCGAGACGCTTCTTAATTTTTAAAAAATTTTTATTCCAGTGTGGAAATTGCTTTTTGAATTCTGGTAATTGTTTCTTCTTTTCCAATAAATTCAGCGATTACATAAAGGTCTGGTCCCTGCATTGCACCTACCAGGGCAAGACGGAAAGGCTGCATCACTTTTCCAAAACCGACTTCTTTTTGCCCAATCCATTCCTTTACGGTTTCCTGAATATTCCCAGATGTCCAGTCTTCAGTATCTTCCAGTACAGGAATAAGTTCTTCCATTAAAGCGCCGGTATCTTCTTTCCAGGCTTTTTTAGAATTCTTTGGATCGTAGGAGGTAGGGGAAGTAAAAAAGAAATGTCCCTGCTCCCATAAATCCTCAACAAAAACAGCGCGTTCTTTTATAAGATCCACCACATTTTTTACATAATCTTCTTCCGGAGAAAATCCTTTTTTCTTGAGTAACTTCTGAAATTCAGAAGCTAAAAAGGTATTATCTGTTTCCTGAAGGTAATGTTGCTGAAACCATTTTGTTTTTTCAGGATCAAATTTTGCTCCTCCTTTATGTACACGGGAAAGCTCAAAAGCCTCTACCAGTTCATCAATCTTAAAGAACTCCCTTTCGGTACCCGGATTCCAGCCTAAAAAGGCAAGCATATTGGTCACTGCTTCGGGAAAATATCCTTCTTCACGATATCCTGAAGAAATTTCACCAGATTTTGGATCTTTCCATTCCAGTGGAAATACGGGGAATCCCATTTTATCACCGTCACGTTTACTCAGTTTACCTTTTCCCTGTGGCTTTAGAATAAGTGGTAAATGCGCAAAAACAGGAGCCTGCCAGCCAAAGGCGCGATATAACATTATATGTAAAGCCAGGGACGGTAACCATTCTTCACCTCTAATTACATGAGTAATTTCCATTAAATGATCGTCCACAATATTTGCCAGGTGATAAGTGGGCATGCCATCACTCTTGTACAAAACTTTATCATCCAGAATGCTGGTGTCTATCTCCATTGCACCTCGAATCTCATCTTTTATATGCAAAGTCTCATTTTCAGGAGATTTAAAACGTACCACAAAAGGCTCGTCCGCATCCAGTTTTTCCTGAATTTCTTTTTCTGAAAGTGAGATAGAATTTGACAGTTTTTCCCTGTTATGCCAGTTGTAAATAAAGGTTTTTCCTTTGGCTTCATGGTCTTTTCTATGATCATCAAGCGCTTCAGCAGTATCAAAAGCATAGTATGCGTTTCCGGAAGCTATCAGCTTTTCAGCATATTCTTTATACATTTCTTTCCGCTCACTCTGGCGGTAAGGACCAAAATCGCCTTCTTTGCCGGGACCTTCATCAAACGGAATTCCGCACCAGTTTAAGGCTTCAACAATATAATCTTCAGCACCTTCAACATATCGGTTTTGATCTGTATCTTCAATGCGAAGAAGAAAATCACCTTTATGTTTTTTTGCAAATAAATAATTAAATAAAGCTGTTCTCACCCCGCCTATATGTAGAGGTCCTGTTGGACTGGGAGCAAAACGTACACGCACTTTAGTGGCCATAGAATTAGATTTTAACAGCAAAGATACAACCTTAATTATGCAATCCTAAATCATTTGGAATTTCAGTTTTGCTGTAAAATTCATAAGATATTCAGGTTGAATTAATTGATCTAAATTTATTGTAATTTTGTTGTTTAAACAGAAGGAGGGAAGATGGATCATTTTAAGAAGATACAGGAGAAGCTGGAGGGTTTTATACGTAAGTATTATTTCAATTTATTACTGAAGGGTGCTATTCTTTTTGTTACGGTTGGTCTTCTTTATTTTTTGCTTATCCTTGGGATAGAATATTTCTTCTGGCTCAATAGCTTCGGAAGAGCGGTATTATTCTGGCTTTTTATTGCCGTTGAAGCACTTTTGCTTGCCAAGTTTATCCTCATTCCGCTTTTTAAATTACTTAAACTTTCTGAAGGTTTAAATAAAGTAGAGGCATCCAGACTTATAGGCCGGCACTTTCCTGAAGTGAATGATAAACTTCTTAATATCCTTCAGCTTAAAAATAATAGCAGCCAGTCCGATCTTCTTTTGGCGAGTATAGATCAAAAGGCCAAAGATCTTCAGCCTGTTCCGTTTACTTCTGCAGTAAATTATAAGAGCAGTTTGAGGTATGCGAAATTTGCCATTTTTCCGGTTGTAATTGTACTGGCATTACTTTTTACCGGTAATTCTTCATTTTTTTCTGAAAGTTATGCGCGGGTAAGTAATTACAATACCGCCTACGAACCGCCGGCACCATTTCTATTCCATATTCAAAATAAGAATCTAAAGGTGGAAGAGGATAAGGATTTGCGTTTGCTGGTGGAAACTACCGGGAAAGTGATACCCGAAAATGTTTCTATTCATTTTAATGATCAAACCTATTTTCTCAAATCTGAAACTCCCGGATTGTTTGAATTTACTTTTAAGAGATTGAGTGAAAATGTCAATTTTCATATTTCCAGTAATGGAGTTAAATCACCAACTTATGAAGTTGAAGTAATAGAAGTTCCAAAGTTGCTGAATTTTGATATGGCAATGGATTACCCTGCTTATACAGGAAAGAAGGATGAAATTATTTCCGGAACCGGGAATGCTAGTATTCCTGAAGGAACTAAAATCAGTTGGAAATTTAATACGAGAAACACAAAGCAGGTTAACCTGGAATACGCAGATACCGTGGTCTCTGTTTCTTCAACGAAACCAGTCTTTGATTATAATCAGCAGGTTTTTTCTGATTTTCCGTACGAACTGAGTACATCGAATGAACAGATAAATGATTACGAAAAACTTCAGTATAGAATTGAAGTTATTAAAGATGAGTATCCGGAAATTGAGGTAGAGCAGAAAATTGACAGTCTGGACAATACCACCCGTTATATACGCGGAAGGATTTCTGACGATTACGGACTCTCCAGACTAGAATTTGTCTATTACAAAGAGGGAAAAGAAGAGGAGGCCGAAAATTGGCAAATTTCGGCCTCCTCTCAGAATTTTGATGAATTCCTGCTCACTTTTCCTGGAGAGATAGGTCTGGAAAGGGGTTATAACTACGATTATTACTTCAGGGTATATGATAATGATGCTATAAATGGTGCTAAAAGCACTACAAGTGAAGTTTTTTCCTACAGAGAACGCTTTTTGGAGGAAATTGAAGCTGAAAAACTTCAAAATCAGGGAAAGTACATAGAAAATTTATCTCAGGGACTGGAGAAAATGGAAAAGTCTGAGCTGGACTTGGAAGAAATTTCACGGCTTCAGAAGGAGAATGAAAAGTTAGATTATAATCAGCGGAAGAAAATCGAAGACTTCATCAACAGGCAAAAAAGACAATCGGAGTTAATGCAAAACTATTCTGAAAAGCTAAAAAAGAGCCTGGAAAAGACAGATGATAAAAATGACAATTTTCGGCAGGAACTGGAGCGAAGAACAGATAAAAATGAAGAACGGCTTCAAAGAAATGAGGAACTTTTAAAAGAACTTGAGGAAATTGCAGAGAAAATTAATCGTGAAGAGCTGGGACAAAAGCTGGAGCAATTATCGAAGCAAAATCAGAATCAAAAACGAAACCTGGAACAGTTGCTTGAACTTACCAAACAATATTATATAGAGGAAAAGAAGCAAAAGTTGAGCAGGGATTTAGAAAAACTCGCCGAAGAGCAGGAAAGTTTAGCAGAGAGTGAGGAGAACAGTGCTGAGGCGCAGGAAAAAGTTTCCAAGAAATTTGAAGAGTTTCGGAAAGAAATGGATCAATTGGAAAAAGACAATGAAGCCTTAAAATCTCCTAAAGAATTGGAAAGGGAAGAAGTGGATGAAGAAAGTATTGAAAAGGAACAGAAGGAAGCTTCTGAAGAATTAGAACAGGGAAATAAAGAAAACGCAAAGGAAAAGCAGAAAAATGCTGCTAAGAAAATGCAGGAGATGAGCCAAAAGATGCAGATGCAAAGTATGCAGCAGGAAGGCGAACAGTTGGATGCTGATATTAAAACATTAAGGCAGATTCTGGATAACCTGGTCACTTTTTCTTTTGAACAGGAGAACCTTCTTAATAATTTTCAGGAGATAGATCAGGACAATCCTGTTTATGCAGCGAGGCTAAAAAGGCAAAGTGTTTTACGTGAACATTTCAATCATATTGACGATAGCCTCTATACACTGGCTTTAAAAAATCCTATGATTAACGAGGAAATCACCTCAAATTTAACAGATATAGAATATGATATTGACAAGGCTTTAGAGCGTTTATCTGAAAATCAGATTTCTCAGGGTACAGCGAGTCAACAATATGTGGTTACCAGGTCCAACAACCTAGCTTATCTTTTAAGTCAGATTCTTTCGGGAATGCAGCAACAGGCAAATCCGAAAATGGGAAAGGGTAAAGGCGGAGAAGAAATGCAATTGATGGACATTATCAAGAAACAGCAGGATTTGATGGGGGAGATGAAGGAAGGTATGAAAGGGGAACAAAAAGGTCAAAAGGAAGGAGAAGGGCAGCAGAGTAATGGTGAAGGAGGCGAAGGTATGAATGGCAATCTTTTTGAGATTTATAAACAGCAAATGGAGTTACGGGAAAATCTGGAAAGGTTATTGGAAGAAGAAGGGAATAACGGGAATGGAGATAAGTTGAGGAAAGACATGGAAGAACTGGAAGAACAACTTCTGGAAAAAAAGTTTGATCCTCAAAACCTTGAGAGAATGTTGAATTTGGAACATGAATTAATGAAGTTCCAGGATGCCAAACTACAACAGGGGGAGGATAATAAAAGGACTTCAGAAAGTAATATCAGGGAGTTCAATAATGACGCTAAAGATCAAAATCTTAAGGCAAAAGAATATTTTAATTCCACAGAAATTTTAAATCGACAAATCTTACCTTTGCGGCAAATTTACAAGGTAAAAGTAAAGCAATATTTTGATGGAGGGAGTGATTAATTTTTACGGAGAAAATGATTTCGAACTGGAGAATAAGAATGATTTTTCTAGATGGATTGAGAAAGTAATTTATTCTGAAGAAAAGAAGCTTGACGAAATCAGTTTTATTTTTTGTAATGATGAATATCTCCATAAGATCAATTTACAATATTTGAACCACGACACTTTTACTGATATCATTAGTTTTGATAATACAGTAGGTAATTTATTGGGAGGAGATATATTCATTAGCACCGACAGGGTAGCTGAAAATGCCATGGATTATAATGTAGATTTTGATGAAGAATTAAAAAGAGTTATTATACACGGGGTGTTGCATCTTTGTGGATATAAAGATAAATCTGAAAGCGAAAGTGCTTTGATGCGACAAAAAGAAAACGAAAAAATGGAATTGTTCCACGTGGAACAATAACTGTAAAAAGAAGAAATTGAATGTTTGAAAAGGAATATGATGTTATAGTTGTTGGAGCGGGTCACGCAGGGAGTGAGGCTGCGGCTTCTGCTGCTAATTTGGGTTGCAAAACTCTTCTTGTAACAATGAATTTGCAGAATATTGCGCAAATGAGTTGTAATCCTGCAATGGGCGGGATTGCGAAAGGACAAATTTTAAGAGAGATTGATGCTCTTGGCGGCTACAGCGGATTGGTTAGTGACACCAGCGCAATTCAGTTTAAAATGCTTAATAAATCAAAAGGACCTGCGATGTGGAGTCCAAGGGTGCAGAGCGATAGAATGCGTTTTTCTGAAGACTGGAGAATGAGATTAGAACAAACTCCGAATCTGGATTTTTACCAGGAAATGGTTGCTGGTTTAATGATAGAAAATGGAAAAGTAACAGGAGTTAAAACTTCCCTTGGACTTGAAATAAAAGGAAAGTCTGTAGTATGTACTAACGGAACTTTTTTGAATGGGCTTATTCATATAGGGGATAAAAATTTTGGTGGAGGAAGAGCAGGTGAGAGAGCTGCTACCGGTATAACAAAAGATCTTATTGAAGCAGGATTTGAAGCTGGCAGAATGAAAACCGGAACACCTCCTCGTGTAGACGGAAGGTCTTTGGACTATTCAAAAATGGTGGAGCAGCCGGGGGATGAAAATCCTGGTAAGTTCTCTTATTTGGATGAAACAAAGCCGCTGCAAAAACAGAGGTCTTGTCATATGACTTATACTTCTAATGAAGTTCATGAAATTTTAAAAGAAGGTTTTGACAGATCACCTATGTTTAACGGAAGAATTAAAAGCATTGGTCCAAGGTATTGTCCTTCTATAGAAGATAAAATAAATCGTTTTGCAGATAAGGATCGGCATCAGCTTTTTGTGGAACCAGAAGGATGGAATACTGTCGAGGTTTATGTAAATGGCTTCTCTACTTCCTTACCTGAAGATGTACAATTTAAAGCATTAAAATCTGTAGCGGGTTTTGAGAATGTAAAATTCTTTCGTCCAGGTTATGCGATCGAATATGATTATTTTCCGCCTACTCAATTAAAGCATACACTCGAGACAAAATTGGTTGAAGGTTTATACTTTGCCGGACAAATTAATGGTACGACAGGATATGAAGAAGCAGCTTGCCAGGGATTAATGGCAGGAATAAATGCGGCTTTAAAAGTACAGGAAAGAGAGGAATTTATATTACAAAGGAATGAAGCTTACATTGGTGTTTTAATCGACGATTTAATTACAAAGGGAACAGAGGAGCCGTATCGAATGTTTACGTCGAGAGCAGAATACAGAACTTTGTTAAGACAGGATAATGCTGATTTTCGTTTAACAGAACGCTCTTATAATTTAGGTCTTGCTTCTGAAAAGCGAATGTTTCGCATGGAAGAGAAAAAGAAGAAGTCTATGGAGTTTGTTACTTTTTTAAAGGAGCAAAGTGTAACTCCCGAATATTCTAATCCGGTTCTTGAAGATAATAGTTCAGCTTTAATGAAGCAAAGTGATAAGATTTTCAAGATCTTTTCAAGGCCTAATATAGCTATGTCCGATATTCGATATTTTCCCGGGGTCGAGGAGTATATTCGGGAGCATGATCTTAACGAAGAGGAGCTGGAACAAACAGAAATTCAGGTGAAGTACTCAGGATATATAGAAAAGGAAAAGAATAATGCAGATAAGCTCAACCGACTTGAGGATATGAAAATCCCGCAGAATTTTGATTATTCCAAGATAAAATCTATGTCTTTTGAAGCACGGGAAAAACTGAACAAGATTAAGCCTACGTCAGTTTCTCAGGCATCAAGAATAAGCGGAGTAAGTCCAAACGATGTTTCAGTTTTGCTGGTATATATGGGAAGATAATTTGAAATTGTTCCACGTGGAACTATGACTTTAATTTCTATTATTAAATTTTTATTCTCTTTATGGCTGACCAAAAATTTTTTCTTTCCTGTAAAGACTATCTTGTTTCAGGGGAAGAATTCGATCTTTTCTGGAGTGATAAGTATGAAATTCTTGAAACAAAACCTGCTCCACTAGATCTCTCTTTTTATTACTCCAGTGACAATTATATTTCCCATACAGATTCCAAAGAAACGTTTAGAGAAAAACTATATCAGCGGGTAAAAAATTTTATGCTGAACAAAAAGCTGGGATGGATAAAGAAATATAAAATGTCCGGCAAATTATTAGATGTTGGTGCTGGTACTGGTGATTTTTTAATTGAAGCAAAGAAGCAGGGGTTTACAGCTTATGGAGTGGAGCCAAACGAAACAGCTAGGGGAGTGGCTTTTCATAAAGATGTGAATTTGGAAAAAAGCTTTAAGGATCTTGAAGATACTAACTTTGACGTTATTTCTATGTGGCATGTTTTGGAGCATATTCCCGATCAGGAAAAAGAAATTACTTCGCTATACAATTTATTAAATGACGATGGAATTTTAATAGTAGCTGTTCCCAATTTTAAAAGTTATGATGCAACTTTTTATAAAGAATATTGGGCAGGTTATGATGTGCCCCGCCATCTTTATCATTTTTCTCAAAATGGTCTCACCTCGTTTTTTTTTGACAACAACTTTGAGCTGGTAGAAAAGCGTCCGCTTATTTTCGATTCCTATTATGTAAGTTTACTTTCTGAAAAACATAAAACGGGATCATGGAATTATTTCCGGGCATTCTACACCGGGCTCAAGTCAAATATGAAAGCTCGATCCTCTTCTGAATATTCCTCTCTTGTTTATTTCTTTAGAAAAAGACAAAAAGCTTAAATAAAGCTTTATTTAAGCTTTTTGTCTGCAAAAACATATAATGACCTGCTTTCTGGGAGAAAGGCTTTAAAAAAGCTTCCAACGGGATGAATTTTTATAGAATAAGTTTATTTGTGTTCGCATAATAATCATTATTTCTTATTAATACTATTATTATTCTTATATCGGACTTCAGTGGAAATATTTATTTACTTTCTTACATTTGCGCCAAATTAAATTTTAAGAAAATAAGAACATGAAAAAAATTTTAGCAATTCTGGTTTTAGGAATTTTTATGACTTCCTGTAATCAGGAAAAAACAGCATATGTTGATACTTCAAAATTAATTCAGGAGTATAAGGAGATGAAAGATGTGGAGGCGGAATTTACAACTAAATCAGATTCTGTAAGACAACAATTGGATGCCGCTGCCAGCGAATTTCAAAAACAAGTTCAGGAATACCAGGCTAACATGAATACCATGAGCCAGACTGAACGCCAGGAGAAAGAACAGGAATTAATGAGACAGCAGCAAATGTTACAGCAACAGCAACAAAGCCAGGGTGGTCAATTACGCGCCCAAAGTGATGCTGCCGTAGATTCTATTGTAAGTAAAGTTAAAGATTACGTACAGGATTATGGTCAGGAAAACGGTTATACCTACATCTTTGGCTCTAATGATGCTGCTAACAGTATTATGTTTGCGAAGGATGGAAAGGATTTAACTGAAGAAATTCTTGAAAAATTAAATGCAGATTACGAGACTGAATAAATATTATTCTTGGTTACAAAATTTAAGCCTCAGTTTGACTGGGGCTTTTTTGATTTTGAAAAGAATGGATCACTACTCTTCAGCAGCGAAGTTAATCTGTAGTTTCTTCTTAAAGGAATAGAGCCGAAAATTGCCATTTTCCCTATGCCGCCTTTTTGTGTAGAAACCGTGTAAGTTTAATTGAAAGATCGGTAAAAATAATTTTTGCATTCCCGTTTCTCTCTATATGATAAGCTGCTTCCTCTAGGGCCTGAGTAATTGGGATAATATTACCACCATGTATAAATGGTGCAAAATTTTCTAATTTAAAACCTGGTGTCTCAGGTAAAAGATAAACCAAACCTTCGGCTTTATAGTTCATCATTAATGCCTGCCGGAAAAAATCTATACAAAATTCCAAAAAACTCTTCTGAGTTTCTCTTCCCAAAGCGGCAATTTCTTCGCTCCAGCTAATTAATTCCAGAACAGTAGCTTTATTTCCTTTAGCTTTAAAAGCTGTTCGAACCCATTGTATAAACCATTTTTCGAACTGTTCATCACCAGATTTTTTCTCGTAAATGTGAATGGCATTAGTGTAGCTTCCATTGGCCTGATGTGCCGTTTTTAGTGCTTCACTTTTGTCACAATCATATTTATCTATCAAAGCCTGGGCAATGTCTGCTTCAGCTAAAGGAGGAAAGTGGAGGGTTTGGCACCGGGAACGTATCGTTTGTATAATTTGTTCCTCATCTTCGGTTATCAGGATAAAAAGTGTCTTATTCGGCGGTTCTTCAATTAATTTAAGCAGTTTATTGGCCGCCGCAGTATTAATTTTTTCAGCCATCCAAATAAGCATCACCTTAAATCCACCTTCATAAGATTTTAGGGAAAGCGACTTCACGATGTCTTGTGCTTCATCTACTCCAATCTGTCCCTGCTTTTTCTCAATTCCTATTTCCTGATACCAATCGAGTAGATTTGCATAAGGATTGGAGGCAACAAATTTTCTCCATTCTGTAAGAAAATTGGAAGAAACGGGGTGGCTCTTAACCTTATCATTGGTTGCAACAGGAAAAGCAAAATGAAGATCAGGATGCGAAAGATTGTTAAATTTCACGTTGCAAGATGAAACTCCGGAGGAATTTTCACCCTCAGAATTCTGGCAGAGAATATACTGTGCATAAGCAATGGCCATAGGAAGCGTTCCGCTGCCATTTTTTCCTACAAATAACTGCGCATGTGGAATCCTGCTCCTGTCTGCAGTAGTTGTAAGATGTTTCTTTATGTGCGGTAAACCTATTATATTGGAGAAAAGCATAAGCAAATATATAATTTATATGCTCTTTTATATCTTCGGAAAAAATTATATTTGTAATAAGACCGCCCTCAGAAAGGGCAATTATCAATAATTCTATTTAACACAGCTAAACAAACAGCGGTGTAGATTGAAAAAAATAAAAATTAGATGAAAACATTAGACGATTACAACTTCAAAGATAAACAGGCGTTAATAAGGGTAGATTTTAATGTACCTTTAAATGAAGACCTGGAGGTTACAGATAATAACCGTATTGAGGCAGCAAAACCAACTATTCTGAAAATTCTTGAAGATGGAGGAAGTGTGGTACTTATGTCGCACCTGGGAAGACCTAAAGGAAGAGAAGAAAAGTTTTCATTGCGGAATGTTGTAGAGGAAGTAGCCAAGGTTATTGGGGTAAAGCCAAAGTTTGTTGAGGATTGTATTGGGGAGGATGTGAAAAAAGCTGCTTCTGATCTTAAACCGGGAGAAATTCTGCTTCTTGAAAACCTGCGTTTTCATGATGAAGAAACCAAAGGAGATAAAGAATTTGCAAAAAAGCTGTCTGAGTTTGGAGATATATATGTGAATGACGCTTTTGGTACGGCACACCGGGCACATGCTTCTACAACCATTGTAGCTCAGTTTTTCGATAAAAAATGCTTTGGATATTTATTGGCTAAAGAAATAAAAAGTCTTGATAAGGTTTTAAATAGCAAGGAGAAACCTGTAACTGCTGTATTAGGAGGAGCAAAAGTATCTTCAAAAATTACAGTTATTGAAAATATTCTGGACAAGATTGATCATCTTATCATTGGAGGTGGGATGACATATACCTTCATTAAAGCCCAGGGAGGTAAAATTGGTACATCTCTTGTGGAAGATGATAAACAGGAATTAGCTTTGGAAATACTTAAAAAAGCCAAAGAAAAAGGGGTTCAGGTACATTTACCGGTAGATTCGATTATTGCAGATAGTTTTTCTGAACAGGCCAGTACCCAGATTGAACGTGTAGACGAAATTCCTGATGGTTGGATGGGTCTTGATGTAGGACCAGAAACCTTAAGAAATTTTTCAAAAGTAATTTCAGATTCTAAAATTATTCTTTGGAATGGACCACTGGGAGTTTTTGAAATGGATGCTTTTGCAAAAGGAACAATAGAATTAGGTAAAGCCATAGCAGAAGCTACTGAAAAAGGGGCTTTTTCTCTTGTAGGTGGTGGAGATTCTGTCGCGGCAGTTAAGAAATTTGGTCTGGAAGACCGGGTTAGTTATGTATCTACCGGAGGTGGAGCAATGTTGGAAATGCTGGAGGGAAAATCTTTGCCGGGAATAGAAGCAATAGGTAAATAAAATAATGTGTGTAGACTATGGACTATGCAGAATAACTGGAAATGATGATTAGAAGGGGAATGTTGATCATCTTCTCACTTTTAGCGCTTAACACTTATGCGCAAAATGGGAAGAAAAAGCAGGTGGAGAAAACAAATTTTAGAGTTCAGATTTTTCAAAAATCTGTTGACACTGAAATTGAACTGGCTGAACCTGACCCCGAATTTAAAAACAGAATCCCGATCTCTGCTATAGTTCGGGATTCTTCAACTGTGGCATTAAAAGATCTGCCCCGTGCACGTAAAATAGATTCTATTTGGAAACAGGAACTTACAAATTCTGATCTGTTTGAAACAATGCATAAAAGTGTTCTCGAACAGGACTATTCAGAAGTAGTTTATACTGAGCTTCCAACAGATACCCTTAAAGCACGGCTTAAGAACCTTAATGCCAGAACTCCTTTTAATATTGAATATAATCCAAGTCTGGAAAGTGTAATAAAATCTTATCTAAAGCGCAACAAGCATGCTATGGAGCGCCTTATGGCATTGAGTGATTATTATTTTCCGCTTTTCGAGCAGGAACTGGATCGCTATGATATTCCGTTGGAGATAAAATACCTTGCAATAGTAGAATCTGCACTTAATCCAAGAGCAAGATCAAGAGTTGGGGCTACTGGATTGTGGCAGTTTATGTTCCCTACGGGTAAAATGTTCGATCTTGATGTTAGTTCTTATGTAGATGAGCGTATGGATCCGGTAAAATCTACTGAAGCAGCAGCACAATATTTAGCAAGTTTATATAAGACTTTTGGGGATTGGGATCTTGTTCTCGCTTCATACAATTCCGGTCCGGGGAATGTTGCAAAAGCGATACGCAGGAGTGGAGGATCTGTTGATTATTGGGATCTAAGAAGATATCTTCCACGTGAAACAGCAGGTTATGTGCCCGCTTTCCTGGCAACTTTATATCTTTTTGAGTATGCCGAGGAGCACAATTTTCAGCCCAACCGACCCGATGTCGCTTATTTTGAAACTGATACCATAAGGGTAAAAGAAATGCTGAGTTTTGACCACATTTCAAAAATTACCGGAGTTGATAAAAATATGCTGCAATTTTTAAATCCGAGTTATAAGCTTGATGTCATTCCTTTTGTAAAGGATGAAAATTATACGCTAAGGCTTCCCAGGCCTTCAACCGGTGCGTTTGTTTCAAACGAAGCTGCGATATATGAATATGTTGCAAGTGATTTAGAGAAGGAAAAAGAAAACCTTCCGCAGTATGTGAAAACAGAAGAGCGGATTAGATATCGTGTTAGAAGCGGAGATTATTTGGGTCGTATTGCTGAAAAATATGGAGTTGGTGTAAGCGAAATTAGAAAATGGAATAATCTAAGAAGTAATAATTTAAGAATTGGGCAGTATCTTACGGTATTTCCAAGGAAACCTGTTGTAGCACAGCAATCAGAAGAGGCTGAAACACGCAATAGTAATAATCCAAAAGTATATAAAGTCAAGAATGGAGATTCTCTTTGGAGTATATCAAAAAAGTTTCCAGGAGTTACGGTACAGAATTTGAGGAGTTGGAATGATATGAATAGTAACACACTTAGACCTGGAATGACATTAAAGATTTCGAAAGGCTGATATCATAATTCAAAACCATCAAAATGAAAAAAAGTTTTCTTCTTCTCTTCAGTATTATATTCTTAATTTCCTGTAAGAACGATTCCACAGAAAATGAACGTATTCTTTCAGATTCCTCCGGAAATATTAATCAGCTTACTGTAGTAATGGAAAATAACCTTTGGGAGGGTGAAGTAGGTGAAGTGGTAAGAAACCATCTTGCAGCACCTGTAGACGGTTTACCGCAGGAAGAACCTTTATTTTCTTTAAGCCAGATACCACCACAGGCTTTTTCGGGTTTTGTCAGGAAAAATCGCTTGTTTCTGCATGTCGAGAAAGGGGCAGAGCGTGCTTTCGGAATTCTACGGGAGGAATACGCTAAACCCCAGACTGGTGTTGTAGTGAAAGGGCAGACGAATGAAGATTTGATTGATGTAATCAAGAATAACTCCGATAGCATTGTAGAAATTTTTAAGAAAACAGAATTAAAAGAAAAACAGCGTAGGATTGGGAAATCTCTTAAAGATGATGAAATCCTAAAGGAAAAACTTGGAGTGTCCCTGAAGATACCAACAGCTTATCGGTATGCCATGAATGAGGAGGATTTTATATGGATTAGAAAAGAAATTCCAAAAGGATTAATGGAAATTCTCATTTACGAGGTGCCACTTAGAACTATAGAGAATGATACTAATGTAATAGGCAGTATTATCAAAATGCGTGATTCTATTGGAAAGAAATACATACCCGGTCCTGTAGAAGGAACCTATATGCAAACTGAAGAAGCATATGCTCCCTATCTTTTTGAATCAAGTATAGATGGACACTTTGCTTATGAAACCAGAGGAACCTGGGATGTTAAGAATGCTTTTATGGCTGGTCCTTTTGTGAATTATGCAGTAAGAGATGAAGAGAATGACAGATATGTAATTCTGGAAGGTTTTGTTTTTTCCCCGTCTATGGCAAAAAGGGATAATATGTTTGAACTCGATGCGATACTTAGATCAGCTAAAATAGACTAAAATAAAAACCCAACCGGAAGGTTGGGTTTTTTAAAATATCTTTCTTTTTTATTTCCTATCCTCTGGAACATGCTTCGGATCCTGAGTTGCATTTGGATCCTCGTCGTCTTTAGAAGCGTCTTTAAATTCTTTTATACCGCTACCTAAGCCTCTCATTAGTTCTGGTATTTTACGTCCTCCGAAAAGGAGAAGTATCACAACTACAATTAAGATAATCTGGGGCGCTCCTATTACTAAGGGTAATATTAATGCGTTCATATTTTTGAGATTTAGTATTGCAAACTTAACAAGAATTCACTAATATAAACGTTAAGAAGTGACAAAATTGTATAAATTTAACTTAGGCTTTGGTGCTTTTTGGGAAACTTGAAATGATTTTGGACCACTTATAAATACAAATTCAGTCAGGATTAACTACAGGATGTTTTTAATTAGCATTCTTTTTTTACTATATCTTTGTATACTATTGAATTTAAATGGCAGATAAATCAAAAAATAAAAGGAAGTTCTCGAAGAAACTTTTGCATAAGTATCGGCTCGTTATTCTTAATGAAGATACTTTTGAAGAGAGGCTTTCTTTTAAACTTACAAGATTAAATGTTTTTGTAACAATAACCCTTAGTGCAATTATATTAATTGCAGCAACCACTTATATTATTGCATTCACACCTCTAAAAGAATATATTCCCGGTTACTCATCTGCCAAACTTAAGGAGAGGGCGGTGAATCTGGCGTATACTACAGATTCCCTGCAAGGAGTGATTAGAATGAATAATCAATATCTGGGCTCTATAAAAAGCGTACTCACTGGAGATCTTGAAGCTTATGCCTTAAACAGGGATTCTGTTTTGGCAGATTCCGAATATAATCAGGATATGGAAGAGGTTGAACCTTCACGAGCCGATTCTTTACTGAGGGACCAGGTCGCGCAGGAGGATAAATACAATATTTTACCTGGTGCAACAGAAAATATTAATTTTTCCCTTATTGCACCGGTAAAAGGCTCTATTTCAGAAGAATTTGATGCAGATGAAAAGCATTTCGCCGTAGATGTGGTGGTTGCCAGGAATTCGCCAATAAAATCTATTGCAGACGGGCGTGTCATTTTTTCGGAATGGACTACAGAAACAGGTTACGTAATAATCGTAAAGCACGGGTACGACTTGCTTTCGGTATATAAACATAATGCTTCCCTTACAAAAGAGCAGGGGGATGCTGTAAGAGCAGGAGAAGTAATTGCTACGGCAGGTTCTACAGGAGAATTTACTACTGGACCGCATCTTCACTTCGAATTATGGAATGAAGGAACCCCTGTGGATCCTACAGAATATATAGATTTCAACTAACTATGTCTTTAAAATCTTTAGGAGCAAAAATATTTGCCAAACAAGTACAAAGCAATATAAGGAAATGGTCTTCTAAGCCTGAGGATACTCAAATGAAGGTTTTCCAGCAGTTAATAGCTAAAGGAAAATACACGTCCTTTGGTAAGGATCATAATTTTAAGCAAATTAAGACTTATAAGGATTTTGCTGAAAATGTGCCGGTGAGGGACTATGAAGAACTAAAATCATATGTAGACCGCATGGTGGGCGGGGAAGAAAGTGTTCTTTGGCCGGGAAGGCCTCTTTATTACGCCAAGACTTCAGGAACTACAAGTGGTGCAAAGTATATTCCGCTTACAAAAGATTCTATGCCCACGCATATCAACGCTGCCCGGAACGCTATATTAAGTTATATCGCTGAAACCGGAAATTCTTCTTTTGTAGATGGTAAGATGATTTTTTTACAGGGCAGTCCGGAAATGCAGGATAAAAACGGAGTTAAACTCGGAAGACTCTCAGGAATCGTAGCTCATTACGTTCCCGCATACCTTCAAAAAAATCGACTACCGAGCTGGGAAACTAATTCTATCGAGGATTGGGAAACTAAGGTCGACGCAATTGTAGAAGAAACCCAAAAGGAGAATATGACCGTTATTAGCGGGATTCCGTCTTGGGTGCAAATGTATTTTGAACGCCTGCAGAAGAAAACTGGCAAAAAAGTCGGTGATCTTTTTCCAAACTTCAATTTGTTTATTTATGGCGGAGTCAACTTTGAGCCCTATCGTTCGAAATTTGAAAATCTGATTGGCAGGAAAGTAGATAGCATTGAACTTTATCCCGCTTCTGAAGGATTTTTTGCTTTTCAGGATAAACAGGATGAAAAAGGGATGCTGTTACAGCTGGATTCCGGAATGTTCTATGAATTTATAAAAGCTGAAGAATTTTACAGTGATAATCCGGACAGGCTTAGCATTGGAGAGGTCGAAATTGGCCAAAATTACGTGATGATCGTTTCCACTACGGCTGGGTTATGGGCGTATAACGTGGGCGATACCGTTCAGTTCACCTCTACAAAACCATGTAGACTTATAGTGTCTGGAAGAATAAAGCACTTTATTTCCGCTTTTGGGGAGCATGTAATTGCCAAGGAAGTAGAAGAAGCTATGCAGATAGCGACATCTGAAACAGATGCGAGAATAAGTGAGTTTACAGTTGCACCACAAATCACCCCGGCAGGGGAGGAGCTGCCTTATCATGAATGGTTTATAGAATTTGAAAAGGAGCCGGAAGATTTTCAGAAATTCAATTCCATTCTGGATAAATCTATGCAAAATCAAAATTCTTATTATTTCGATTTGATTGAAGGGAAAATTCTTCAACCTTTGAAAATAACAAAAGTTCCGCGTGATGGATTTCAGAAGTACATGAAATCCATTGGAAAATTGGGTGGGCAGAATAAGCTTCCGCGGTTGTCTAACGATAGAAATATTGCTGATAAGCTGTAAATAATTTAGAGAATTAAAAGAATATATGTCGAATTTAAAAATTCAGGGACGCACACGTGCTCAGGAAAGTTCCAGCGCAATAGAAAGAATGTACATTACTATGCGCCACCTGTTTAACAGGGGATTTTATAAACCCATGGGTGTTTCCGGAGAAACCCTTAGAGAAGCTTTATTAACATTACGACCTGAAATCTATGGTTCTGTTGCTGATGATAAAGCCGAATTAAGCGGACTTTTATATGTTATAGACCGCCTTCCAAAGGGAATAGAAGAATGCCGGTTTATTAACCTAACAAGTGATGAAGGTTATGGAAATTCTCACTTTAAACCCATTATTCCACCAAAGAGACGTAGAAACTGTTATCGTATAGACGATGAACAGATGAATATTGAAATTACACGTGGTCGTTCAGAAATTTATGATATTCTCACTCACCTCACTTTTCTGTTTATAGAGTCTCACAAAATCATGCGGCGTGTAGTAATTGATGAGGAGGGAAGTGTAACACGGGATTGGCAAAAACTGGAAAAAGCTGTTTTACAAAACCAGGAGCTTACTCAGGCAGAGCGGGAAGTTGCACTTACACATACCGCTAATATTCTGGGTAGAACGTTTAATGAGGTTACGACAATCTATCCTAAATTTTCTCTTCCAGAGAATCAGGAGCGTTTCCTTAACATCATTTACTGGCTGGGAAAACTGGCAATTTCAGAAATTGTAGAGAATAATAAACGGCTTATCACCTTCAGTCAGGTACTTCGTGAGCGGTTGGGGCAGCATATCCATGGAGAAATATGGGCAGATAAAATAAAGCAATATCTATTAGCTGAAAATCTTACGCACCGTCCAATTCACATTATAAGTGCGAATATGCATAGTGTGATGAATACCCTTTTTACACCAATTGCGCTTAAGGCCGAATTGAAGAAGAAAAAGCCTCTGGGCATTTATGAGGATTTGAGCGATAGCGGAAATGGACCTTTGCGGAATAAAGTCATTAAGGCTGCACTTAGTAAAGGAATGAAGTTTATTGAAGATGAAAGCGGTACCAATATAGATGTTCAGGTTTTCGACACTGCAAAACTTGAAGAAGGTTTTAAAGTTGATAACTTTATTAAAAAACCTGAAGAAGAGAAACCGGTAATCATTGTAATGGATTATGCTTTTGGAGAGCAGGCTTACGAAACGATGGATGAACTTTTGAAACCTTATACTTTTGAGGATAATGAAATCCATATGAATGTGAAATCTATTTCCATTATGGGAAAAGCGGGGATACTGGAAGGTGCAAAAGGGGATATTATGGTTCCTACCGCACATTTGTTTGAAGGAACTGCAGATAATTATCCTTTTAAAAATGAGCTGTCAAAAGAAGATCTGGAAGGACATGATATTCATGTGGTAGACGGCAGCATGATTACGGTCCTGGGAACCTCCCTTCAAAATAAGGATATTTTACGGTTTTTTCACGACTCCACCTGGAATGTGAGCGGTCTGGAAATGGAAGGGGCACATTATCAAAAAGCCATACAGGCAGCGGCAAAGTTACGCGGGAATATAGATGGTGATGTAAAAGTGCGTTACGCTTATTATGCATCAGATAATCCTTTGGAAACCGGAAGTACACTGGCCTCGGGAGGTTTAGGAACCACCGGCGTGAAGCCAACGTATCTTATCACCGAAAAAATCCTAGAGCAAATATTCAATTCTTAAATTAATAATATGCAGGCAGAAGAAACGCCTTTAAAAGACTGTTTTTTAATAAAACCTTCTGTTTTCACAGATAAGCGGGGGATTTTCCTGGAAAGTTACCATCGAAAAAGATTCGCAGAAGTTACCGGAATAGAAGATGAATTTGTTCAGGATAACCAGTCGGTATCGAAATTTGGCGTTTTGCGGGGCCTACACTACCAAACCGGCGAATTTGCGCAGGCAAAATTAGTACGGGTGATTCACGGGAAAGTGCTGGATGTGGTGGTAGATTTGCGGCCAGATTCAAAAACATTTCAAAAGACGTACAAGGTCGTGCTTGATGATAACAATTTGCATCAGTTATATATTCCAAAAGGTTTTGGGCACGGCTTTCTTACCTTATCCGAAACTTCTGTTTTTGCCTACAAATGTGATAAATACTATACACCCGGCGCAGAATCGGGAATAATCTATAACGATCCAACTTTAAATATTCAATGGGATTTTCCTGAAGAAAAAATGATAATATCAGATAAAGATATGCAGCAGCCAACTTTTAAGACGCTATTCAAATGAAGTCAATTTTAGTTACAGGAGCCTCAGGGCAACTAGGGAGATGTTTCCAAAAGTTGTCAGAACAGTATAGTCAGTTCGATTTTGTTTTCATGGATTCTTCAGAATTGGATATCACCAATAAATGTGACCTCACCCAATTATTTGCAGCAAAAGATTTTGATTATTGCATAAACTGTGCGGCTTATACCAATGTTGAAAAAGCAGAATCTGAGAAGGAGAAGGCATTTAAAATCAATGCTGAAGCGGTTAAAGTTTTGGCCGAAATTTGCCGTTCTTCGAGTACCACCTTATTCCATTTTTCTACAGATTATGTTTTCAACGGAACTTCAAAAATTCCCTATTCTGAAGATGATTTAACCGATCCTATTAACGTGTATGGAGCTTCAAAGCTCAAGGGAGAAGAAAATATACGGAAAACCACGAATAAATACTTTATTTTCAGGACTTCCTGGCTGTATTCAGAATTCGGACATAACTTTTTCAACACCATTCTTAGAAAAGCTGAAGAAAAAGCAACTTTAAACATTACCACTGCTCAAAAAGGAACTCCCACCAATGCGAATGACCTTGCGCAGCTGGTTCTCAAAATAATTGCTACTGAAAATGCCAGTTATGGAGTTTATCACTTTAGTAACGACGGGGAAGCGACCTGGTACGACTTTGCAGAAGCTATTTTAGAAATTTCGGGCAATCCTGATATTGTTCTTAATAAAGACGATTCCTATAAAACTATTGCTACCCGACCGGAATTTAGTGTGCTCAGCAAAAAGGAGCTACAACAAAATTTTGATTTCCCTTTAATTCATTGGAGAGAAAGTCTGGAGAAATTATATAAGTCAGAAATTTTAAAGCCAGGCTCCTAATGCCGGAGTCCATTTTAGCACATTCAGAATCTGGAAATACTGAAAAATCAGCTTTAGTTTCAGTTATAATGCCTGCCTATAATTCAGCCGAATTTATTACCGAAGCTATTCTTTCTGTTCAGAAACAAACTTATTCCAACTGGGAACTTCTTGTTATAGATGATGCTTCTAAAGATTTTACGCTTGGAAAAATTAAAAACCTGGCAAAGGAAGAGCCGCGGATTAAAATCTTCGAAAACAAGAAGAACAAAGGAACGGGTTTTAGTCGGAATAAAGGAATTAGAGCCGCTCAGGGCGATTTTATTGCTTTTCTGGATGCAGATGACCTTTGGAAAGCGAATAAGCTGGAAGCACAGCTGGAATTCATGAAGAATAATGAACTCGCTGTTTGCTACTCCAGCTACGAACGCATTACTGAAAATGGCCAAAAACGTAACGAAATTATAGAAGCGCTGCCATACTTAACTTACCAAAAACTACTGAAGGCGAATTATGTGGGAAACCTTACCGGCATGTACGATGTGAGGCAACTGGATAAAATTTATGCTCCCGATGTGCGAAAAAGGCAGGATTGGGCTTTATGGCTGGAGGCAATAAAAAAAGGAGGAACAGCAAAAGGTATAAAGGAGCCGCTGGCACTTTACCGTTTAAGGAAAAACTCTGTTTCAGGAAATAAACTGGAAATGCTTGGGCACAACTTCAACATTTATTATCGTGTGCTGGGTTTCAGTTTCTTAAAAAGTCTTAGATGTATGGGAGTATTTCTAAAAGAGCAATTATTGGTTAAGCAACGACAGTTAAAGCAGATTAAATAAGGGAGGTAAACTGTTTTAGTTTTCCGCTTTTGCTTCGCTCGAGCATGTTTTTTCGTTCAAAATCCACTTTCAAATCTTTTCCAACGTACTTCTGAATGGCCGCGGTGATTTTTTGAACCTGGCCTTCAGCAAAATCCGTGTCACTTACATATTCAATTTTAAATGAATCCATTGCTGTTTGAGTGATCACAAACTCTTTAATACTTCCGGTATCGGTAATTATTGTCTTAGTAACGTAATAAAATGTGAGTCCGGGAACGACTTTCCCATTGGCTAAATGTGCGATATCATTGGTGCGGCCAATCAGTTTTTGCAGTTTTGAATGTTTATGACTACTGTCTTTAGATAAAATTCCTGTGTCACCAATATCATAGCGAATCATAGGATGTGCTTTGTTGTAAAGCGAAGTTATCACCACTCTTCCTTCTTCTCCTAAAGGCAGGATCTTGTCCTGTTCATCAAGGATCTCCACATAAAGATCTTCGGAATTTACAATCCACTCTTCTTCAGTGTTTTCAAAAGCAATTAATCCGACTTCACTTGCGCCGTATTCATTTAAAACCGGAATACCAAAGGATTCCTCCATCAGGATTTTATCATTTTTAAATAGGCGTTCAGAAGTCACGATGCAAACTCGAAGACTGGGACAAACATCTTTTAAAGTTATATTTTTATTCTTTAGAAATCTTGCGAACAACAGGATAGCGCTGGTGTATCCGTTTATATATTCAAATTTGGTTTTTTTAAAGCGTTGCAGAAACGTTTCCATTTTTTCATCGCTCAAGTTGAAGATGTTAAATCTTCGGCGTAAGCTAATTCTATCTTTCACCCGCTCCTGGATATTTCCGTAGAAATCCAACGGAATTCCGTAGAACCGTGCCTGTAAGGATTTATTGAGGTCTATCCCGTGCCAGAGATAGCGGTTACTAAATCCGGCCCAGCTTAAGGCATGGGCAAAACGGTCTTTGGCAAAAATAAACGGTTGTCCGCTGCTTCCGGAAGTTTTTCCAACATAGGTTGTTTTCCGGTTACTGAAACCTTCACTTAACCTATTTTGCAGAGGTTGCTGAAGATCTGACTTTTTCATTACAGGAACATCTTTCCAGTTTTTGCAATTTTTGGTAGGACAAAACTGCCTGTAAAATTCATTGTTTTCGATGTGAAATTTTAGAATAGAATCACGCTGCCTCTCAAGATATTCCCGATACTTTTGCTCAGGAATTTCCTGGATTTGTTGTAACAATTTTTCTGCCCCGTTAATTGGGAAATTGTTAAGCTGTAAAGAAAGCCTGAACCACTCCAAATGCGTTAATTTCGTTTTTTGTAGAAAATAATTGGTGCTTCAATTTACAAACAATTATTTTTGGCACAACAACTAAAACAGTTCCAGATGAAAATATTAATTCTTGGCGCCGGTGGCCGCGAACATACCTTTGCACATATGATCTCTCAAAGCGAGCGATGTAGTAAACTTTTTGTTGCTCCGGGAAATGCGGGAACTTCAAAAATTGCTGAAAATGTAGATTTAAAAGTCACAGATTTTGAAGCAATTAAAAATTTCGTACTGGAAAAAGGAATTGAAATGCTTGTGGTAGGACCCGAAGATCCCCTGGTAGAAGGAATAGCCGATTTCTTTACCCAAAATGAGCAGCTAAAAAACGTAAAACTGATTGGTCCATCCAAAAGAGGCGCCTTGCTGGAAGGAAGCAAGGAACGCGCAAAAGAATTTATGTTAATGCATAAAATCCCTACCGCAGCTTACGAAAGTTTTACTGAAGAAAGCCTGGAAGCGGGAAAATCTTTCCTGGAAATGCTTGATGCGCCTTATGTGCTGAAAGCTGACGGTCTTGCAGCGGGAAAAGGAGTGCTTATTCTTGAAGACCTCGAAGAAGCAAAAGCTGAACTTGAACGGATGTTGGCCGGTAAGAAATTTGGCGCAGCCAGTGCCAAAGTGGTGATTGAGGAATTTTTGGATGGAATCGAACTTAGCGTATTTGTTTTAACTGACGGAAAAAACTACAAAATTCTTCCAACAGCAAAAGATTACAAGCGTATTGGCGAGGGCGATACCGGCCTCAATACAGGCGGGATGGGTGCAATCTCCCCCGTACCTTTTGCAGATAAGGAATTTATGCAGAAAATTGAGGAACGGATTGTAAAACCTACGGTTGATGGATTAAATGAGGAAGATATAAGTTATAAAGGCTTTATTTTTATCGGACTTATAAAAGTTAATAACGATCCTTACGTTATCGAATATAATGTAAGAATGGGAGATCCAGAAACTGAAGTCGTTTTACCAAGAATAAAATCAGATTTAGTTGAGGTTCTGGAGAAAACCTTCGATTCAAAATTAGATGAAGTTAATCTTGAAATAGACGATCGTGCGGCGACTACAGTGATGATGGTTTCCGGGGGATATCCCGAAGCTTACGAGAAAGGAAAGGAAATTTCCGGATTAGATGAGGTGGAGGATTCGCTTCTTTTCCACGCAGGAACAAAATTAGAAAATGGAAAAGTGGTTACCAGTGGCGGCCGTGTTATTGCCATTACCTCACTGGATATGGATTACAAAAAGGCACTAAAAAAATCTTACCAAAATGCAGAAAAACTACATTTCGATAAGATGTATTTTAGAAAGGATTTAGGTTTTGACCTATCCTAAGAAGGAATGTGCTTTTGGATCCCTGTTTTCTTCGTTGTTATCGTTGTAGCTTTTTAACTGCTTCATCCAGTAAAGGAAAGCGAGAAAACCAACAATAACAAATAGAAAATTCAATGCATTAGCCAGGAACCAGGATTCAAGTTCCATTTCGCGTATGTAATCGAACGGAGCAAAAAGGACATTTACAAACAGATCCTCAATTCCTTCAAATAAATCTTTCATTGTATAACTTTGTTATATTAATTGTTACAAAAATATAAAAAACGGCAATGCTAACAAGCTTTTTTGGCAAATCAACTCCTGTAAATGTCATTGCAGTAGGGATTTTTATGACTGCTTTCTTTGTTTTCGCCAATTTCGACGCCTTATTTGTCAATTTTGAGCTGCTGTCATTTTTAGAAAAACTGGCAGTTTTGGTCGTTTTTCTTCTGAGCGTAATGGTACTCAATTTTATAGCAAAGAAGAATGAGCTAACGAAGAGAAGTGCCTACAAAATCCTGCTTTTTGCTGTTTTTGCCACTTCTTTTTCAGCGCTGCTAAAGAATGATCAGGCGATAATTGCCAATTTATTTGTGCTGCTTTCTTTCCGAAGAATTATAAGCCTAAAATCCCGGAAAGTGGTCCAACAGAAGATTTTTGATGCTACTTTCTGGATTTGTATCGCTTCTTTATATTATTTCTGGTCAATTTTGTTCCTTTTAGTAGTGTTTGCGGGGATTCTTTTCTATGCATCTTATTTAAAAAACTTCCTCATCCCGATAATTGCCTTTTTTGCGGTCGCTCTTATTACCGAAGCTGCACATCTTCTTATCTATGACAGTCTGTACAGCTTTGCAGATTGGTTCCAGCCGATGAATTTTCAGTTCGAAAATTATCAGGATCTTTCGCTATTAGTTCCGCTAAGTATTATTCTCGCATTATTGATCTGGACAATGTTTTTCTACCTTTCGGTTATTCAAAAGGCAAGTATAACACGGCGCCCTGTATTAAATCTCGTGATGTTAAGCCTTGCAACTGCAATTTGCGTCGCTGTTCTTTCCCACAACAAGAACGGTAGCGAGTTCATCTTTTTCTTTGTGCCTCTTAGTATTATAGCCTCCAATTACTTCGGAAATAAAAAGGATAGGATCTTCAAAGAAATTCTTCTGATTCTGCTGATTCTGATGCCGTTTTGCATTCCGTTTATTTTTTAAACTGAAGAAAATTATTTCCGTGGTAAATATGCGCTTCAGAAAAGTTATTTCAGCTTTGCGACTTTTAAGAACTATTGTAAATTATAATACATTTGCAACAGCTGAAGTTAAACCACAGGAAAAAAAGAAATACTATGTTTTCAGATAAAGCTAATCACGTTTTTCAGGAAGTTATCGAAAAGTATCACGAAAAAGATACGGTAGATCAGGATTTTAAGAATCCTTATGACCAAAAAGAGGATTTAATTGGTCACCTTCTTTACAGGAAATGTTGGATAGACACAGTGCAGTGGCATTATGAAGATATTATTCGGGATAAAAATATAGATCCTGTAGCTGCTTTAGAGTTAAAAAGAAAAATTGATGCTTCCAACCAGGATCGTACAGATACGGTGGAATATATAGACAGTTATTTCCTTGAAAATTTTAAAGAAGTCAAACCAAAGGAGGACGCAACAATAAATTCTGAGAGCCCTGCCTGGGCAATAGATCGTCTGTCTATCCTTGCGCTTAAAATCTACCATATGGGAGAAGAGGCCAACAGGGACGATGCTTCTCAGGAACATCAAATGGCTTGTAAGGCTAAACTGGATGTTTTGCTGGAACAGCGTGTAGATCTTTCTACGGCAATTAATCAGTTACTGGAAGACATTGCTAACGGGGATAAATATATGAAGGTTTACAAGCAAATGAAGATGTACAACGACGAAGAACTTAACCCTGTTCTTCGCGACAAAAAATAAAATTTAATGAAAAATGAATCTTCTAATACTTCCTCTGCCAGCCGTCGTGCTGTGGAAAAGAAGGTTCATATTCTGGTAATTCGCTTATCTGCCATGGGTGATGTGGCGATGACAGCGCCGGTTATCCGCACCCTAATTAATACTTATCCGCAGTTAAAAATCACAGTTTTAACCCGCGGATTTTTTGCGCCAATGTTTAAAGATATCCCGAATGTTTCTGTTTATGAAGCAGATGTAAATGGCGTGCACAGCGGCGTAATTGGCCTGGGACGACTGGCGAAAGAGCTGCGGGATGAGGAAATAGACATGGTTGCCGATCTTCATGATGTGTTGCGGAGTAATGTGCTAAATTCTGTTTTTTATCTCTTCGGGATCCCGGTAAAGCAAATAGATAAAGGCCGAAGTGAAAAAAAAGCGCTTACCCGTCCTGAAGATAAGGTCTTTAAACAGCTAAAATCTACACACCAGCGCTACGCCGATGTTTTTGAGGAACTAGGATATCCAATTTCGCTGAAGGATCACGATTTCAATAAAAAATTTGCCCTTTCAGAAGAAATAACTGCGATTACCGGTGCTCATGACAAGAAATGGCTGGGAATTGCGCCTTTTGCACAACATTCGTCCAAGTCGTATGCTTCAGATTTAATGCAAAAAGTGCTGAATGAACTTCAGAAGGACGAAAATGTAAAAATCTTCCTGTTTGGTGGTGGCGCTGAAGAACTTCCGAAGCTTAAAGAATGGGAATTGCGATTTTCAGGGGTACATTGTATAGCCGGAAATTTTTCTTTTGAGGAAGAACTGGCGTTAATTGCCAATTTAGATGCCATGCTTTCTATGGATAGCGGGAATGGGCATTTAGCGGCAATGTATAATGTGCCGGTAATCACAATTTGGGGCCTGACACATCCTTATGCCGGCTTTGTACCGTTCAATCAGCCTCTTGAGCACTCAATTTTACCCGATCTGAATAAATACCCGCTAATTCCCACCTCAATCTACGGAAAAACTGTTCCGGAAGGCTATGAAGACGTGATGCGAAGCATTCCACCGGAAACCGTTGTGGAAAAAGTGCTTAAAATCCTGAAGTAATTCTGAAGATTTTATGCGCACTCAAAGTGCAGGCCGAAAATTGGCAATTTTCGACCTATAGTAAACTTCAGCATTAAACATCATCATAATCCACCTTTAAAGTAGGCGTTGTAGGCTGTGCCTGGCATGTTAAGATTAGGCCTTCTTCCAGTTCATCATCAGTAAGGATCTGGTTCTTTCTCATCTCAGCTTTTCCTTCAGTAATTCTCGCAATACAGCTGCTGCAAATTCCGCCCTGGCAGGAGTAAGGAACATCAAGATCATTTTCAAGAGCTGCCTCAAGCACCGTTCCCTTCATATCCATCGTTAGAGTAGTCTCTTCATCGTCTACAAGGATAGTTAATTCTGTTTGTCCTTCAACATCTGCTTTAACTTCTCCCGTATTGTCGCTGGAGAACAATTCGAAAAGGATTTTTTCTTTAGGAATTCCGTTTTCGACTAAAATATTAGTAACCTGGTTGATCATTTCTTCCGGTCCGCAAAGGAAGAACTCTTTAATTAGCTGATCTTTGAACCTGTTTTTTACTACAAAATTCACGGTGCTTTTTTCTATACGACCAAAATGAGCATTTTCTTCACGTGTCCTGCTATAAACGAATTCAATAAAAAGCCGGTCTGGAAATTTAGCCTGAAGCTCCAGAAGTTCCTTGAAAAATATAGTTTCTTCGGGAGATTTATTACCGTAGGTAAGAATAAATCTGCTTTTAGGCTCTTCCTTTAAAACTGTTTTGATGATGGAAAGAACGGGAGTAATACCACTACCTGCAGCAAAGGCGGCATAATTGTTTATTTCACCTTCAGCGGGAGTTAGTACAAATTTCCCTTCGGGAGGATGTACTTCCAACGTATCTCCTGCTTTAAGCTTATTATTGGCAATAACCGAAAATTTACCTCCTTCAACTTCCTTTACAGTGACTTTAAAATCTTCGCTACCGGGAGCTGAACAAATAGAATAGGCTCTTCTCACTTCCTCTTGCCCCACAGCAGTTTTAATGGTAATATACTGGCCTGCTTTAAAGTTAAACTCTTCTATTAAATCCTGCGGAATTTCAAAAGATATACTTACCGCCTGAGGGGTTTCCCGAATAATTTCTTTTATTTTTAACGGATAAAATTGACTCATCAAAAAAAATTTATTTGCAAAAATACAAAGTATACCTGTTTTTAAAGTGTAACAAACAGCTAAAATTCTGTACTAGTAACATAAAGACCTTTAGAATATGTTTAAACTGTTTTTCTCCCTGGAATGGAAGGCTTTTTTTAGGTCGGCTAGTTTTGGAAAAAGTATAGGGCTTAAAATTTTCCTTGTTTTTATGGCGCTTTACTTTGCCGGCGCATTCCTGGTGATTGGAATAGGCTTATATCCAATGCTTCAGGAGTTCTATCCAGATAAGGATCCTTTGGAAATGGTAAACCGCTACGCATTGTTGTGGCTGGTTTGCGAGCTGCTTTTTAGATTTCTATTACAGACTTTACCGGTAATGGATATAAAGCCTTTGCTTAACCTGCCAGTACCAAAACGCAAAGTCGTGAATTTTGTGCTCGCAAAATCCCTGTATTCTTTTTACAATATACTTCCGTTATTTATTATTATACCGTTTGGCATATTCTGTATAATCGAAAGTGATTACGCTACTATTAAGATCCTGGCGTGGATGTTTGGTATGTATTCATTAAGCCTGTGTATAAATTTCACAAATTTTATCGTTAAGAAGCGTTTTACAGACAACCTAAAGGCGCTTCTTCCATTTGTAATTGTGCTGGCTGTTCTTGCTGCACTGGAATACTTCAAAATTTTTCAGATCACTGTATTATTTGGAGAAGCTCTGGATTTTATGGTGGCACAGCCTTACCTGGCGTTTGTTCCTGTTATTCTTCTTATTATCCTTTACAAATGGAACCAGATAAACCTGGAAAAGAAATTTTATCTGGATGCGAACCTTAAGGAAAAGGCGAAAGCTGCAGATACCAGCGATTTTGTCTGGACCAGAAAATTCGGAAGCATCGCTCCTTTTCTTCAGCAGGATTTAAAATTAATCTGGCGAAATAAGAGGCCGAAAACTACTGTCTATTTGGCTCTTTTCTTTGTTTTCTATGGGCTTATGTTCTATACGATCGAAGATCAGGAAATGTCTGCATTTCTTGTTATGATTGGAATTCTAATTACTGGCATGTTTATGATGAATTTCGGGCAATTTATTCCGGGTTGGGATTCTGCGTATTACCCCATGATTATGGCTCAGAATATTCCGCTTAGGCAATACCTGGCGTCAAAGGCAGGTTTGATCACCTTTAGCGTTGTGGTGCTGGCAATTTTATCTACTCCGTATGTTTATTTTGGATGGAATATTTTATTGCTGAATATGGTATGTGCCCTTTATAATATTGGAGTGAACGTGCCGCTTTTACTTTATGCCGGTTCCTTTAATAAAAAAAGAATCGAACTGGACAAAAGTCCGTTTATGAATTATCAGGGTACCGGCGCCGCTCAATGGCTGGTGGCCCTTCCTTTAATGATATTTCCGATGCTTATCTTCTGGATTACCAATAAATTTTTAAATTTTAATGCGGCTATAGGCTTATTAACTTTACTTGGAATTATTGGTTTATTTCTAAGGCCAAAACTTCTAAATTTTCTTGCAGGAGTTTATAAGAAGAGAAAATATGTAATGATAGAAGGTTTTAAACAAAGCGGCGAATAAAAGATTAGATTATGATAACAGCAACAAATCTTTCCAAAGTTTACGGCGGAACAAAAGTTCTGGATATTGCACATCTTGATATTCCTTCCGGACAAAATTTTGGTCTTGTGGGAAACAACGGGGCCGGAAAAACTACATTTTTCAGTCTTCTGCTGGATTTGATTCAGCCGAGTTCTGGAAACATTTTCAATAAAGACATTACGGTAAGCCAGAGTGAAGACTGGAAACCTTTTACTTCTTCTTTTATAGATGAAAGTTTTTTGATTGGATACCTTACTCCGGAAGAATATTTTTATTTTGTAGGGGAACTAAGGAATCGAAATCGTGCAGATATTGATTCTTTTGTAGCACAATTTGAGGATTTCTTCAACGGAGAAATCATCGGAAGAAAAAAATACCTTCGGGACCTTTCCAAAGGAAATCAGAAAAAAGTTGGAATTATTGCCGCGCTTATTGGTAATCCTGAAGTTGTAATCCTGGATGAACCTTTTGCAAATCTGGATCCCACAACGCAATTCCGTTTAAAGAAAATTCTAAAGGATTTATCTGAAGTTTCTGGAACAACTGTTCTTATTTCCAGTCATGATCTTATTCATGTTACTGAAGTTTGTGAACGGATTGTTGTATTGGACAGGGGAGTTATTGTAAAAGATATTCAGACTTCAGAAGCAACACTAAAAGAATTGGAAGCTTATTTTGCAGGAGACCAGAGTGAAGTGGAGGAGCCAAAAGAGGGAATCTAAGTAGCTGCACTTTGAGTTTGTAAAAAGAAGCGTATTTTTGCACACTAAAGTACCTGTATTTGAGTTATTCATGGTACTAAGACAGCGCTGATTTGAACAAATTTATCCGAATTCTTTTTCTTATAATAGTCGTGAGCATCGCCTTTAGCTGTTCCCGAAAAAGGGATACTTTTCTTAGCCGTAACTGGCACGCAGTAACTACAGAATATAATACACTTTACAACGGAAGCCTTGCGCTGCAACAGGGGCGGGAGGAATTAAACCAGAATTACGCAGATAATTACTGGGACATTCTGCCTGTTGAAAGAATGCAGATTGATCAAAATATAACACTTCCGGACAGTATAAGAAATCAGAATTTTGGCAGGGCAGAGGAGAAGGCGGTAAAGGCTATACAGCGTCACTCGATGTTAATTGAAGGTAAGGAGCGAAATCCACAGATAGATGAAGCTTATCTGTTGCTTGGTAAAGCCCGGTACTTTGATCAGCGGTTTGTTCCTGCGCTGGAAGCCTTTAATTATATACTTCACAAATATCCCGCGAGCGACAATATTAATTATGCGCAAATCTGGAGGGAAAAGACCAACATGCGCCTGGAAAATGAAAGATTGGCAATAAAAAACTTAAAGCGGATCATCGAGAATTATAACCTGGAAGAGCAGGATTTGGCAGATGCCAATGCTACGCTCGCCCAGGCCTATATTAACCTGGAGCATCAGGATAGTGCGATTGCCCCGTTACAGACCGCTGCAGAGTTCACTAAAAATAATGAAGAAAAAGGAAGGTATTATTTTATACTGGGGCAGCTGCACAATTTTCTGAATCAACCAGAGCAGGCTAATGTTGCTTTTGATGAAGTCATTGCTCTTAAAAGGAGTTCCCCCAGAATTTACATGATAAACGCACATGTGCAGAAAGCTCGCAACTTCGACTATGATTCAGGAAAAATTGAGGAGCTTCGGGAATTATTGACAGAACTTGAGGAAGATCGGGAAAATCGGCCGTTCCTGGACAAAATTTATTTTCAGATTGGGGAATATTACAGCAGGCTGGATTCTACAGATCTTGCGGTAGAATATTACAATAAATCCTTAAGTTCCCCTCGTAGTGATATTTACCTAAAGTCTATCAACTACGAAATTTTGGCAAATATCAAGTTTGATAATAGTGATTACCGCGAGGCGAGTTTATATTTTGACAGCACGCTCGCTACAATGTCTCCCCAACTCAGGGAATTCAGGACGATCAAGAAAAAAAGGGACAATCTGGAGGACATCATTCAATATGAAAAAATTGCGGAAGAAAATGATAGTATCCTTAGGATTGCCAACCTTTCTGAAGAAGATCAAATCGCCTATTTTACCACTTACACCAATGATCTAAAAGCTGCGTATACAGAAGAAGTACTTGCCGGAAAAAATGACCTGGCATTATCCCAAAATAACTTTGGGCCTTCAGTTCCAATGGCAGCAAATACTGCAGGTCCCGTTAGTAATTTCTACTTTTACAATGAATCCAGAGTGGCCAATGGTGCGCGTGATTTTTTAAGAAATTGGGGAAGAAGGGAACTTTCTGATAACTGGCGGTGGGGAGATAACAATATTACTGCAGGTACAGCCCAGGTCCAAAATGAATTTCTGGAGATAGATATAGCAACAGATCCACGTTTTGACGCCATGTCTTATGTAAGCCAAATTCCCAGTGACCCGTATACATTGGATAGCCTCACGAGGGACAGGGATTTTGCTTATTATCAGCTGGGAATTATCTACATTGAAAAATATGGAGAGTACGATCTGGCTTCGGCAAGGCTGGAGCAGCTTCTGGAAAACACACCGGAAGAACGGCTGGTACTTCCAACAAAATATAATCTATACAAAGCTTACCAGGCATCTAACAGGTTTCAGGAAATGGAAATTATAAAACAGGACATAATTCAGAATTATCCTGACTCCCGCTATGCTGCTTATATTGAAAATCCGCAGAGTCTTGCCGAAAATGGCAATTCTCCCGATGCTGCTTATGATGAGGTTTATATAAGGTTTGAAGAGGAGCAATATGCTGAAGTTATAGCAGAAACCACTGCTTTAGCAACTCAATATACCGGGGATGAAATTGTTCCAAAGTTGGAATTATTAAAGGCTATGGCTATTGGGAGATTGTATGGTTTGGCAGATTATAAAAAAGCTCTTAATCAGCTTGCGTTGACATATCCACAAAGCGAAGAAGGAAAAAAAGCACAGGATATTTATAATCGGGCTATTCCGCAGCTCGGGAATCTTCAGTTTACTGAAGAAAATGCGCAAAATAGCTTTAAACTTTTATATGCTTTTGGTGCCAGCGAAGAAGCAGAAATGGATAAGCTGAAGGAGAAAATAGACCAGGCACTGGAAGATTTGGAATATGATGAACTTTCTACCTCAAAAGATGTTTACGATCCGGATATGAGCTTTATGATGGTGCACGGTCTTAAGAACAGAAATGCTTCTTTGGGTTTTGCAGAATTGCTTCAGATAAACAAAAATTATAAAGTGGAGCGGGCACCTATCCTGATTTCTGAGGGGAATTACAGGGTAATCCAGATTCAGAAAAATTTGGAAGCTTATCTGGATAAATTCAGTGAATAAAGTCTAAATGACAAAAACAATGAAAGACGATCAGCGAAAATACCTGCATCTTATTAATATTGCTTTCCAGATGGGAATTATTATCGCTGCAGGGGTTTTTCTCGGTATTTGGCTGGATGAAAAATTCCCGAATAAATATTCAGCTTTTACGATAGGTGTTTCCCTGCTAGGTGTTTTTATAGCATTATACCAGGTTTATCGCGGGATTAGTGACATGAATAAAGATGAAGAATAATGAAAAGAAAATTAATTTTATTTTTAAAAGTTTTGCTTCCTTTTGCCCTTATTCTGGGGTTTATTCAATTTCTATTCATTCGATATATCGTTGAGGTAGAATTATATTACAGTATACTTTCTATTTACACTTTTCATATCCTGGTTACTTTTCTTATATATTTTGCGCTGGTTTTTATTCATAATAACTTTGAAGAAAAAACAGGTTTTGCTTTTATGGCTCTGAGTCTTTTTAAGATGTTGGCAGCGATTCTCTTTTTACTACCAATGATGCTGGCTGAGGTTGAGGCTCCATTCTCCAGTTTAATCTCCTTTTTTGTTCCTTATTTTGTCTTTTTGATCCTCGAAACGATTTATGTTGTAAAACTTATCAATTCCAAATAATTAACTGATAATCAATATTATCACGAAAAGGTTGATTTGGGTTAAAAAATTGAAGGCCGGACTTTCAGATAAAAATTAAAAGTATACCTTTGCACGGAAATTTAGAGCCCATAATTTTTTAAGTAGAACAGGTAACATGACAGCACACAAATCTTATATGATTAAAGTGTACTTAACACTAGCTTTTGCCGTACTTCCGTTATTTTCTTTTGCACAGGAGCACGAAACTGTTGAAGAGGTTGAAGAAGAATTTAATCCAACGGACATGATTATGCACCACATTGGGGATTCCCATGGGTGGCACTTTTTTGGAGAGGGAGAGGATGCTTTCACTATTCCGCTTCCGATTATTCTTTTTACAGATAATGGGCTTGTAACATTTATGTCCAGTGAATTTCATCACGATACTGAAGGGCAGTATGTTGTTGAGGAAGGCGGGATGCGTTTTGTAAATTACCATGAGAAGATATATCGTCTTGAAGATGGTACCGAAGCCCTGCAGTTAGATGAGGAGCATCACCCTGTTAATGCCAGTAAACCCTGGGATTTTTCAATAACTAAGAATGTGGCGGCAATGTTAATTACCGTTATTTTAATGCTTATCTTGTTCCGAAGCCTGGCCAGCCATCATAAGGAAAACTCACACGCTCCAAAAGGATTTAACAATGCATTGGAAGCACTTGTTCTATTTGTAAGGGATGAGATTGCAAGACCGCAGATAGGTGAGAAAAAATATATGAAGTTTATGCCTTTTTTATTAACGGTGTTTTTCTTTATCTGGATCACTAACCTGTTAGGTTTATTACCAGGAGCGGCAAACGTAACAGGAAATATTGCAGTAACGGTTTCTCTTGGACTTTTTACTCTTGTCTTGATAATATTCAATGGAAGTAAGGATTACTGGAAACACATATTTTGGATGCCGGGTATTCCTACTTTTGTAAAGCCAATTTTGGCGGTTGTCGAAGTAATGGGAGTTATCATTAAGCCACTTGCACTAATGATTCGTTTATTTGCAAACATTACCGCAGGACATATTATTATCCTCAGTTTAATAGGGTTGATATTTTTATTGGAAAACGCAGGGGTTGCAGGAATATCTGTTCCCTTTGCACTATTTATAACAGTACTGGAATTGCTGGTAGCATTCCTTCAAGCGTTTATTTTTACGATTCTGTCGGCCTTGTTTATCGGGATGGCGGTTGAGGAACATGAACATCATTAATTTTTAATTTTTTAAATTTTTCAACTATGGAATTATTGTATGTAGGTCTTGCAGCTTTAGGTGCTGGTTTGGCAGTTGTGGGAGCAGCTATTGGAGTTGGTAGAATCGGTGGCTCTGCCATGGACGCTATCGCCCGTCAGCCGGAAGCTTCTGGTAAAATCCAGACAGCTATGATTATCGCTGCTGCACTTGTAGAAGGTGTTGCTCTTTTTGGAGTGGTTGCCGCTTTACTAGGTGTATTAAGATAATTAAATTTTAAAAGTCTCTTCGTAACGGTTGGTTGCGAAGAGACTTTATTTAAAATGATGTTTTAACTATTTTCTAAATAAACTATGGATTTAATTACTCCTGAATATGGCTTGTTTTTCTGGCAAACCATTGTTTTTTTGATATTGATATTTTTAATGGCCAGGTTTGCCTGGAAACCCGTTTTAAATGGTCTTAGACAAAGAGAAGAAACTATTAACGACTCGCTGGCCTCTGCAGAGAAGGCAAGAAAGGATATGCAGAACCTTAAGGCCGATAATGAAAGACTTATGCAGGAAGCCCGGGCAGAGAGAGATGCTGTTCTAAGGGAAGCGAGGGAGTTAAAAGAAAAGATAGTGGCAGATGCTGCTGAAGAAGCCCAGGAAAAAGCCGACAGTATTGTAGCCCAGGCTAAGACCAGCATAGAAATGGAAAAACGTGCAGCAATGGCTGATATAAAAAATCAGGTTGCCAGTCTTTCTATAGAAATTGCCGAAAAAGTAGTTCGTAAAGAATTGTCAAGTAAAGAAAAACAGCACCAGATGATCGATGATATGCTGGGTGATGTTACTTTAAACTAATTTTGCTATGAAGGGAACAAGGGCAGCACAGCGTTATGCAAAGGCAATAATTTCTTTGGCAGGTGAAAAGAATGTTACCAAAGAGGTTAAGCAGGATATGGATTCTATAATAAAAACCATTGCTGGAAGTAACGATTTAAGAAATCTGCTAAGCAGTCCGGTGGTAAGAGATGGTATTAAAAAAAGTGCTTTAAAAGAAATTTTTAAAGATGCCAATGGAGTCACTTTAGGAGCTTTTGATATTTTAATCGAAAACGGTAGGATTAATAACCTTGATGCTGTAGCAAAGCAATATCTTAAAATTTACCATGGCACAAGTGGTATGCAGGAGGCAATTGTTACTACTGCGGTTCCTATAAATACTAATCTGGAAGCTAAAATTCAGAATAAGATAAAGGAATTAACAGGTGCCGGTGCGCTTCTTAAAAATGTTATTGACGAGAGCGTAATTGGTGGGTTTATATTAAGAGTTGGAGATTTACAATATGATGCAAGTATTGCCCGGAATCTTAATAACCTGAAAAGAGAATTTAAAGATAATACATACGTTTCAAAAATTTAGAAATTAACGCAATTAGGCGTCTTATTATATAATAAATAATTATGGCAGAAGTAAATCCTGCTGAAGTATCAGCAATATTAAAAAAACAATTATCAGGTTTTGAAGCAGAAGCCTCTTTAGACGAAGTTGGAACTGTCCTAACCGTTGGTGATGGTATCGCCAATGTTTATGGGCTCGCTAATGTACAATACGGTGAATTGGTTCAGTTTGAAGGTGGACTTGAAGGGATTGTTCTAAACTTAGAAGAAGATAATGTTGGGGTTGTACTCCTCGGGCCATACAGGCAGGTAAGAGAAGGATCTGTAGTTAAGAGAACACAACGGATTGCATCTATAAAAGTTGGAGAAGGTATTGTGGGCCGTGTTGTGGATACTTTAGGAAATCCTATAGACGGTAAAGGAGCTATAGAAGGTGAAACTTACGAAATGCCATTAGAGAGAAAAGCTCCTGGTGTTATTTATCGCGAGCCGGTTACCGAGCCTTTGCAAACAGGTATTAAATCTATCGATGCGATGGTTCCTGTAGGTAGAGGTCAGCGTGAGCTTGTGATTGGTGACCGCCAGACAGGTAAAACCACCGTATGTATTGATACTATTTTAAATCAGAAGGAATTTTATGATGCCGGTGAGCCGGTATATTGTATATATGTTGCTATTGGGCAAAAAGCTTCTACAGTTGCAGGTATTGCAAAAGTTTTGGAAGATAAAGGTGCTTTAGCTTATACTACTATTGTCGCTGCAAATGCATCAGACCCTGCTCCAATGCAGGTTTATGCTCCGTTTGCCGGTGCTGCAATAGGTGAATTCTTTAGAGATACAGGTCGTCCTGCATTAATTGTATTTGATGATTTATCTAAGCAAGCAGTTGCTTACCGTGAAGTTTCCCTTTTACTTCGTCGTCCACCGGGACGTGAAGCATACCCAGGGGATGTTTTCTTCCTTCACTCGAGATTACTTGAACGTGCTGCGAAAATTATTGATAATGATGATATCGCAAAGGAAATGAATGACCTTCCGGATGTTTTAAAAGATAAAGTAAAAGGTGGAGGATCTTTAACAGCTCTTCCGCTAATTGAAACACAGGCAGGGGATGTTTCAGCATATATTCCAACTAACGTAATTTCGATTACAGATGGACAGATTTTCCTGACATCGGATTTGTTTAACTCTGGTGTTCGACCTGCAATTAACGTAGGTATTTCGGTATCACGTGTTGGTGGTAACGCTCAGATCAAGTCCATGAAGAAAGTTGCAGGTACTTTAAAACTTGACCAGGCGCAGTTTCGTGAACTGGAAGCTTTTGCTAAATTTGGTTCAGATCTTGACCCGGCAACACTAAGTGTTATTGAGAAAGGTAAGAGAAACGTGGAGATCCTTAAACAAGGACAGAACGATCCTTATCCTGTAGAAAATCAGATAGCGATCATTTTTGCAGGTTCTAAAAACCTTTTAAGAGATGTTCCTGTAGATAAGATCAGAGAGTTTGAAAAGGATTATCTTGAATATCTGGATGCCAAGCACAGAGATACTTTAGATACTTTAAAGTCTGGTAAATTAACAGATGAGGTTACAGATACATTAACTTCTGTAGCTAAAGAGCTTTCTGCGAAATACAAAAATAAAGAATAATAAATTTCCCTCCCATCCTCCCCGAGGGGGAGGGGCTATTTATAAATTATTAATTTTCTTCCCTTTGGGAGAGTAAGTGGGGATTATGGCAAACTTAAAAGATTTACGTAACAGGATAACTTCGGTATCATCAACGATGCAGATCACCAGTGCCATGAAGATGGTTTCTGCTGCAAAATTGAGTAAGGCACAGGATGCCATCACCGCAATGCGTCCCTATTCTGAAAAGTTAACCCAGTTATTACAGGATTTAAGTGCAACCCTGGATGATGATGCGAGCAGCAAATTTGCTGAAGAAAGAGAAGTAGAAAATATTTTGATTGTCGCTATATCTTCCAATAGAGGTTTGGCAGGTGCTTTTAATACAAACATCATAAAGGCGGTAAGGAACAAAGCCAAGAGTGACTATCCTGGGAAAAACGTAGAAATCTATACAATCGGAAAAAAGGCAAATGATATTTTATCCAGAAGTTTTAATGTTTACAAGAACAACAATGAAATTTATGATGAGCTGACCTTCGATAATGTTGCAGAAATTGCTGAAGAACTAATGCAGTTATTCCTGGATGAACGATACGATAAGATCAAAATTGTTTATAACCAGTTTAAGAATGCTGCAACACAAATAGTAACTGAAGAGCAGTTTTTGCCTATTGAGAAATTTGATACTGAAGAAACCAAGCAGCTGGATTATATCTTTGAACCTTCAAAAATAGAAATTGTAAAAGAGCTTATTCCCAAATCTCTTAAGATGCAGCTGTACAAAGCGCTTCGTGATTCCTTTGCTTCAGAGCATGGTGCGCGTATGACTGCGATGCATAAAGCAACCGAAAATGCCACTGAGCTTAGGGATGATCTTAAACTCTCCTATAACAAAGCACGTCAGGCTTCCATCACCAACGAAATTTTAGAAATTGTTGGTGGAGCTGAAGCTTTGAATAATTAGCGATCTTAGTCCCAGTTAACAACTAAAGAAGAGCAAAACAATTTATATAAACCCGTAGCAGAACGCTACGGGTTTTTGTTTGGCACCTATTTTGTTTTGTTATCTTTAAAATGTCCATTATGAAACATATATACCTCTTTTTTAGTACGATAATATTTCTTGGTTTTTTCACCAATTGTGGTAGTAAAAAAGATCTGCAGGAATATGCCCCGGCACAGTTTCTGGATGCTTATACGACAACAGGAAGCACAGGATTAGAACTGCATATACCTTTTACAGTCATTCAGGAAAATCAAATTTCTCTCGATAGCGTTTACTTTCGTGGAATGAAATCTCCACTGCTGCAGAATGAAGAAATAATAAGTGAATATGTTGCAAAATTTCACATTAAAGATCCGCAAATGGTGATGAGCGGAGATGCGAGGGAAGAATATGGAAATAAAGCTCCACAACGAGCAGAAAAAAGCCCGTATGAGATTGAAAGAGATGAAGCTATTTTGGTATTTAGTGAGAATAATAAAACAAAATACTATAAAATAACAGGTATAACAGAAGGTAAATAGGAGTGAATGTTCTTATTTATTAGGATATTTGCAAAAACTAATCCGCCTGTTGAGTACGTTAAAACGTTTTTTTCAAGATACTATAATTTACGGTTTTGCTACGGTTTTGCCAAGGCTGATGAATTTTATTCTTGTGCCACTCCACACGGAGTATCTGGGACCGGCTGGTTATTCTATTAATACTACTTTTTATGTTTGGGCCACATTTTTTAATGTAGTGCTCACCTTTGGAATGGAGACAGCGTTCTTTAGGTTTTTCAGCCATTCCGAAGAAAAATCTAAGGTTTTTTCTACCTCATTTATTACGCTCACGCTTACCACGATTTTATTTTTTATTCTGGTATTTACATTTCGGGAAGAGATTACCATCCTGGTAGATCTACGGCCGGAATATTTCAATTATCTTCTCGGAATTTTAGCATTGGATACTTTGGTGGTAATTCCGTTCGCCTATTTAAGAGCTACAAATCGGCCGGTAAAATTTGCATTGGTTAAAATTTTAAATATTGGGGTTGTAGTAATTCTTAACTTCTATTTTTTCTGGTTTATATCAGAATTTCCGAAGCATTCGCCAGATATTGTGTTGTCAAACTATTCAGAGGCAGATAAAGTGGGATATATCTTTATAGCCAATCTGGTTGCAAGTGCAGTAACATTTTTAGTTCTACTTCCTTACTTCTTCAGGACGAGGATCAATTTTAGCTTTAGTATTTTAAAGCAAATGTGGAAATACGCCTGGCCTGTTATGGTTGCAGGACTTGCCTTTGTGATCAACGAAAATCTCGACAAGCTTTTGTTAAAAGAAATGATTTCAGAAGAAGTTATGGGAGCTTATGCAGGCTGTTATAAATTGGCTGTTTTTATGATGATCTTTATTCAGGCTTTTAGAATGGGAGCAGAACCTTTTTTCTTCAATCATTCAAAGCAGGATAATGCTAAAGAGACCTACGCAACCATTCTGGAATATTTCGTCATTGCCGGCAGTCTTATTCTGGTGATATTGGTAGTCTATATAGATTTTTTCAAAAGACTAGTTATTAGGGATGAGGATTACTGGTTTACACTTGCGATTGTCCCGATAATCCTCCTCGCCAATCTCTTTATGGGGATTTATCACAATCTCGCAGTTTGGTACAAGCTCACAGATAAAACGAGCATGGGGATGTATATCTCTCTCTTTGGTGCGGTAGTGACTATTCTTCTAAATGTTGTCCTAATTCCGGTTATAGGATTTATGGCTTCGGCCTGGGCCACATTAGCAGCCTACGGAAGTATGATGCTTATTTCGTATTTTTTGGGCAGGAAATACTATCCGGTGCCTTATAACCTAAAAAAAATAGGAATGTACTTGCTTTTATCTGTAGTACTTTCTTTAATTTCCTTTAAATTTTTCAGGGAAAACTATTTGGCAGGATCGTCTTTTGTAATTTTGTTCCTGCTCATCACTTTTTTTAATGAACGGAAAGATTTAAAACAAATATTGAATCAATGAAAGTTAAGATAATTAATAAATCTGCACATCATTTACCACATTACGAGACCGAAGCTTCGGCAGGAATGGATTTGCGGGCCAGTATTTCTGAAAAAGTTTTATTAAAACCTTTGGAGAGGGCTATAATTAAAACCGGACTTTTTATTGAGCTACCGGAAGGTTACGAAGCCCAGGTCCGGCCAAGAAGCGGTCTTGCTGCAAAGAAGGGGGTAACTGTCCTCAATGCTCCCGGAACCATAGATGCAGATTATCGTGGAGAAATAGGTGTGATTCTTGTGAATTTATCCAATGAGGATTTTACCGTAGAAAACGGGGAGAGAATTGCGCAAATGGTGATTTCCAAACATGAACATATTTCCTGGGAAGAGGTAGATATTCTTGGAGAAACTTCCCGTGGCGCAGGAGGCTTTGGAAGTACCGGAAATAATTAAAAATAATAAAATTAAAAATTAATTCTTTCAATTCTCAGATTTCAGAGGGATAGAAAGACCAAAACTTAAGAAATGAAGATTATTGTACCAATGGCAGGTCGTGGATCAAGATTACGTCCTCATACTTTAACAGTTCCCAAACCATTAATTCCTATTGCAGGCAAACCTATAGTTCATCGCCTGGTGGAAGATATAGCAAAAGTTCTGGATGAAAAAATTGATGAAGTTGCCTTTATTATTGGGGAAGATTTTGGGGAAAAAGTAGAGACGGATCTTAAAAAGATTGCCGAAAGCCTTGGCGCGAAATGCAGTATTTACTATCAGGATAAACCTTTGGGTACAGGCCACGCCATTATGTGCGCCAAGGAATCACTTAGCGGACCTGCAGTTATCGCATATGCCGATACACTTTTTAAAGCCGATTTTACGTTAGATAAAGATGCCGACAGTGTGATTTGGGTGAAACAGGTAGATAATCCCAGCGCCTATGGTGTCGTTCAACTTAATGACAAGCGGGAGATTACAGATCTTGTGGAAAAGCCGGAAGATTATGTCTCAGATTTGGCAATTATCGGCATTTATTATTTTAAAGATGTTGCTGTGCTCAAAAAAGAATTGCAGGGAGTACTTGATAAAAATATTATCAGAGGCGGTGAGTACCAAATTAACGATGGTATTGAAGCCATGAAGCAAAGCGGACTTAGATTTGTACCTGGTAAAGTTGACGAATGGATGGATTGTGGAAATAAGAACGTGACCGTGGAAACTAATGGAAGAATGTTGAATTTTCTTCATCAGGATGGCGAAAAGCTGATATCTGATTCTGTAAAAATTAAAGATTCTGAAATAACGGAGCCTTGTTATATTGGTGAAAATGTGGAATTAGTGAATGCGAAAATAGGACCTAATGTTTCCATTGGAAACGGGACTAAAATCACCGATTCTACAATAAAAAATAGTTTAATCCAGACCTTTGCTGAAGTAAAGAACGCAAAACTGGATAATGCTATGATCGGAAATTTTGCAAGGTTTGACGCCAATTTTTCTGAAATAAGCATTGGCGATTATTCGGTTTTAGAATAATTCAGAAGTAAACCTCACAGGTTTTTAAAGAACAAGGTCTTCAGGGGCCTCAAAGGTGTTACAAATGAGAAGAACCATCCTGATATTTGCCATTTTAGGGACTGTACTCTTTCAGGAGGTACAGGCCCAGGAGGGGCAGCAAATAATCCAGGAGGTGAATAGTGACGATCTGGGAAATGTTTCAGATCAGTTTCAGGAGAACTTTTTCGAAGCGCTTAAACAAAAAGGTATCGAAAACTACGAAAAAGCGATAAGTGCACTCGAAGTCTGTAAAAAGCTACAACCAGACAATGCTGTTGTTTTCTTCGAAATAGGAAAGAACTATAAAGCGATGGAGCAGTATGAAAAAGCTGCAGAAAACTTTAATATTGCCCACGAGCTCGAGCCGGGGAGGGAAGCAGTCCTCGCTGAACTTTATAGTACACATATGGAGGTGCAGGAATATGCTGCTGCCATTAATGTGATTAAGAAGCTTGTGGAAATTGATAATTCTTATATAGAAGATCTGGCAAATATTTATATGCTTAATCAGCAATACGATGAAGCCTTAGCAGTTCTTGACAATCTTGATGAAAAGCTGGGCAACAGCAGTTATCGGGAAAGGATGCGGAGACAGATTTATGCTTTAACAGACAACACGGTAGCTCAAATTGACAATTTAGAAGAAGGAATTGCTGCCGATCCCGAAAATGAGCAGAATTATCTTAACCTGATTTATGTTTACAGTCAGGATGGTAATCAAGAGGAAGCTTATAAAACTGCACAGGAACTTCTTACTGCCCATCCCGGCTCTACTCTGGTTCACCTTGCGCTTTATAAATTTTATCTGAATAGAGGAGAACCAAAGGAAGCTGTTAATTCCATGAAAATTGTTTTTAGAAGTGAAGAAGTAGATCCTGATTCTAAATATAAGGTGCTGAACGATTTCTTACTCTTTGTACGGGAAAATCCTGAATATGATGAGGAGCTAATGGAAGTAGCCGGTTTACTTTCACAACTTGAAGAAAAACCGGAGCTATACCAGGAACTGGGGCTATATTTTTTGAAGAATAACAGGAAGAAAGAAGCACTTGAGTTTTTCCAGAAAGGATTGGAAAAAGATTCTAATAATTTCAACCTTACTAAAAATACCCTTCTGCTTCAGTTAGAATTCAGGGAGATGGAAGCAGCAAATGAATTAAGTGAAGGTGCTCTCGAGATTTTTCCGGCTCAACCTATATTTTATCTGCTCCGGGGGTTAACTTTAAATGCTCTCGAGAGTTATCAGGAAGCAGAGGAAATTCTTACTTTTGGCCTGGATTATGTAATAGATGACAGGCGAATGGAAGCCGACATTTATGAGCAGCTCGCCATAGCCAATGCTGGATTAAATAAAGCTGGAAAGGCAGAAGAATTCAGCCGGAAAGCCGAAATGTTAATGAAAGAAATTAATTAAATGTACAGTAGAATAATAGTATTAGTAGTTCTAACAACGATAATGGCTTCCTGTGGAGGTGGGCGTGGAGCCAAAAGGATAGCGACTAAAGATGCCGAAGCAGCCAATGTTATATCAAAGCACTACGATAATGAAATCCAGTATAACACAGTATCGGGAAAATTGAGAGCAGTTTATCAGGATGAAGAGAAAACGCAGTCTGTAAACCTTAGCTTCAGGATGGAGAAGGATAAAGCGATCTGGATGAGCGCCACTGTTCTTGGCTTTCCGGTTGCCAAAGTTTATATTACTCCCAATTCCGTCAGCTATTATGAAAAAATCAGCAAAAGCTACTTTGACGGGGATTTCAGGTTAATCAGTGACTGGCTGGGAACTCCTTTGGATTTTAATAAGCTTCAGAATCTATTAATTGGGCAGGCTATTTATGATCTTCGGGAAGAAGCCTATGAAATGGTGCAGAGCCCGCGTGGTTATCAGTTTTTACCTGAAGATACCAACAGCAGTATAAAAAAAATGTTTTTACTGAACCCTGCTAATTTAAAAGCGTCTGCTCAACAACTTGCGCAGGAGGCTGAGAGCAGAAGCGTAACCGTAACTTATTCTGATTACCAAACGGTAGATGGTAAGTTATTTCCTGAAAGTATTAAAATTATAGCGAATGAAGGTGGTCAACCTACTAACATTGAAATCACGTATCGCTCGGTAACATTTAATGAAGAAGTAAGCTTTCCATTCGATATACCTTCAGGTTATGATGAAATAAGCGTGAAATGAGACGGTATAAGATCTTAAATATTGTTCTGTTTCTGATTCTGCTATGTGCTGGTGTTAATGGTTTTTCCCAGACTAACCGGGAAGCACTGGAGAAAAAGAGGCTGGAGTTAAGAAATGAAATCAGGCGCATCAATGAACTCCGATCTACGAATAAACAGAAAGAAAAATCTGTTTTAACACAGGTTGAGGATCTTAGTCAGCAAATTAAAAGCACAGAAAATCTTATAAAAGTCACCAATCAGCAGGCGAATCTGCTCACACAGGAAATCAATTCCAATATGGGAAAAATTTCCTCATTGCGTAAAGAGCTTGAGCAACTAAAAGAGGATTACGCAAGAATGATTGAAAAATCATATAAAAGTAAATCTCAGCAGAGCAGGGTAATGTTTCTATTGTCTTCTCAAAGCTTTTTGCAGGCCTATAAGCGCCTTCAGTATATGAAACAATACACCAACTACCGGAAGCAGCAGGGAGAGCAAATAAAGGCTCGTTCTGAAGATTTACAGCGCCTTAATTCCAGCCTGGCAAGCCAGAAAGAAGAAAAGGAGAAGCTAATTGCTGAAAACCGAAAGACGAGGCAGCAACTGGAAGAAAACCGTAAGTCACAACAGTCATTAATGGCCACGATTAATAAAAAAGAAGGGCAGTTTGCAACTCAAATAAGACAGCGGCAACAGGAAATTAATAAAATCGACCAGCAAATTGAGGAAATGATACGTGCATCGATTGCAAAAGCAAACGAAGGAAGCGGCTCTACTTCCCGGGACGTGTATGAACTTACACCTGCTGCAAAAGCACTGGCTGCAGATTTTGCGAAGAACAAAGGGCAACTGCCATGGCCGGTGAAATCTGGAGTGGTAACTATGCAATTTGGGGAACATGCACACCCTATTGTCAAGACGGCGAGAATAAACAATAATGGTGTAAACATAGATACAGATACCGGTGGAAAAGCAAGAGCGGTTTTTAACGGTACAGTGAGCGAAGTGCAGCTTCTAAAAGGGGCAAATAAAGCGGTGATGGTGAGACATGGAGATTATATTACCATTTACGACAATCTTGATAAAGTATATGTGAAAAAGGGAGATGTCGTTAGCACCGAGCAGGAGATAGGGGAAATCGCCACAAATCGTAGTACAGGCAAGACAACCTTACATTTCCTGATCTTCAAAAACACTCAGAAAATGAATCCGGCAGATTGGGTTTATCAGATGTAAAATGAATCTTCTATCTCTATAGAAGCAATTTTTTTGCCTATAGAGAATGCACAGCATTCTTTCTAATTAGAATAACTTATTCAAACAAAGCTTTTAATTCTGTCGCTTCATTCGGTTTTAATTTACCAGCAAGTACCAGGCTTAGCTGTTTGCGCCTAAGGGCAGCAGCAAAACGATCTTTTTCAAGGTCTGTTTCTGGTTGGAGTGGCGGTACCTGGATTGGAGCGCCCGTTTCATCTACCGCCACAAAGGTGTAGATAGCTTCATTAGCCTTGGATCTTTGCCCACTTTCCCTGTCTTCAACCCACACATCTATAAAAATTTCCATAGAAGATTTAAAAGCGCGGGAAACAGCAGCTTCTACTGTTACTACACTTCCAAGGGGAACAGCTTTATTAAAAGCAACATGATTTACAGAAGCCGTTACAACAATCCTGCGACTATGTCTTCGTGCGGCAATACTTGCGGCACGATCCATACGTGCCAGCAATTCTCCCCCAAATAAATTGTTTAACGGATTGGTTTCGCTGGGAAGTACAAGATCTGTTAAAGTTGTACGTGATTCTGCGGGCGTTTTAGCGTCCATTTAGTATCGGGATTTTCGGCAAAAATAGGGCGCATAAGATGATTTATGCGCTAAAGAAGTATTAAAGTTCTTGAACGAGTAACCAGGCAGATTCGTTGGTCTTTTTAACCTCAAGAAGCATGTTTACAGCATCTCTTCTGGTCTGGTGGCTCGCATACACCACCTGATGAAGACCGTATTTATTAGCGCCTATTAAACGGGCTTTGTGGCCTTCAGCACGAAGTTCATCCACTTTTTTTGCGGCATTTTCCTCGACTCTAAAAGCACCAGCGACAATATGATAGTTTCCAGATTGCTTTTCAACATTAAAAGTTACTGCCGGCAAAGGATTGTCAATTATAAATGTCGCCTGTTGTATTTGCTGCTGAAGCTGTCCTTCGGCTTCCTGCTGTTCTGCAATATTGTGTTTGGAAACCTGATCGCTGTAAATATTTAAACCTGCAAGTCCTGATAGTCCCAGTGCCAGTATTCCTACCGCCGCATATTTCAAATATGAAGATTTTCGTCTTTCTGGAGTAAAAAGGAAAGGAGTCTTCTCTTCGATTTCTTCGACTTGTTTCTTGTATTCTTCCCTATTCACCACTCCTGCCTGGAAAGAATCCAGTCCAAAAGAATCCATGAAATAGTTCACGTTGTTGTAAGGTTCAAAGGCAATATTGCTTTCTGAAGAAAATACGAACTTGCCGATATTTGCCAAATCTGCGTGCCTGTCTTCCTCCAAAGATTTTTCAAGCGAGGCTACAAACTCACTAATTGCGTAAATAGAATTGCTGTAAGAAACCTTTTCAGCCTCAGCTATGTAATTTGCGAGAAGACCATCGTTCTTCTGCAGTTGCCTGTTAAAAGAAACCGTCTTTTTAGGCGGATAGAAAGATTCTGTTTCTTCATCTATATGAGCGGACTGCTTCTGGGAGAGGAAAGCTCCAAAACCGGGAAGTATCACGCATTCGTAACGATACAGTAAATCCTGAATATGCTTAGCTATGTTCATCGGTACAAAAATAAGAGTTCCAGCAGTATGATAAAGTTACCTAAAGAATTTTTATTAACAAATGTTTTTTTCTGTATTTTTAGCCAAATTGCCCTAATGGATCTTTCTGAACTTCTTAATATTCTTGCTTTACAACATATTCCAAATCTTGGGGATAACACAGCGAAAAAGCTGCTTAGACATTTTGGTACTGCGGAAGCAATTTTTAAAGAAAAAAAGCATAATCTATTAAAGATTAACGGAATTGGTGAAGCCCGGCTTCAGGGATTCCATAACTCTGATCATTTTAAAGCTGCAGAAAATGAACTGAAGTTTATCGAAAAAAACAATATTGGATATTCTTATTTTCAGGATCAGGATTACCCTGAAAAACTCAAACACTGCTTTGACGGTCCAATCCTGCTTTTCAAAAAAGGTAATATCGATTTGCATCAAAAGAAGATAATAAGTATTGTTGGCACCAGAAGGATTAGTAGTCACGGCACGGCTTTTTGTGAAGAATTAATTGAAGAGCTTAGTCCGCTTGATCCGGTAATAGTATCAGGATTTGCTTATGGGGTGGATATTACAGCGCAAAAAGCTGCGGTAAAACATAGGTTGCAGACGGTTGGCTGCCTTGCACATGGTCTTAATCAAATTTATCCGAAGGTTCACAAAAGGTATATGCCCCAGGTAGAAGAAAACGGTGGTTTTTTCACTGATTTTTGGAGTACTGACAATTTTGATCGTAATAATTTCCTAAAGCGAAACAGGATTATAGCCGGATTAAGTGAAGCCACGATAGTTATTGAAAGTGCCGAAAAAGGTGGTTCCCTGGTTACAGCCGATATTGCAAATTCCTATAACCGTAAAGTCTTTGCCGTGCCCGGCCGTCCCGGGGATTTGCACAGTAAAGGTTGTAATAATCTTATTAAATCTCAGAATGCGCATGTGCTGACCTCTGCTGCAGATCTTATTTATATCTTAAACTGGGAGATAGAGAAGACAAGCGCAGTTGTCCAAAAGCAGCTCTTTGTAGAGCTGGAACCAGATGAGGAGACCATTGTGGAGTTTTTAAGGGAACAGGGAAAAGCACAATTAGATACCATTGCTCTAAATTGCAATTTCCCGACCTACAAAACTGCTTCGCTTTTACTTAATATTGAATTAAAAGGAGTGCTGAGGCCCCTGCCGGGAAAATTATTCGAAGTGATTTAGAAAAGAATATTAAACAACTTCAAAACCATCTCCATAAGCTTCCTCTTCAGTTAAGAAAACGCCTTCTATTATTTCAACAATTTCGGTAACTTCATTTAAATAAAAACAGAATTCTTTAAGTGCTCCTTTTTCTCCGGGAATTTCGCTGATGTCGCACAGAACTTCCTTTGAAACGGCGTAATCCTTCTGAGACTTAGGAGTGGTTACCCGTAGGATAAAAATATCAATTATCTGCTTCTGAAGCTGAGTTCCATCCTCTAATTCTGCTTTCAACAAAAAAGGCTCATCTTCTAAGATATCAACCTTCTCTACATCTTCTACATTGAAAGATTTTGTCCAGAGATATTGCTGTTTATCCTGTTGAGGTTCATCGGCTTTATCATCAGGAAAATCAACATTTACAGATTTATAAACTATTTTAAGCGTCATGTGTGCTGGAAGATTTTTTATAGAACTTTAAACCTTTAACGTTTCTAATATCCAACTTTTCCTCTAACGCGTTTTAAAACTTCGTTGGCTACTGCTGTAGCTTTTTCAGCACCAAGACTTAATGCTTTATCCAGTTCCGGAAGGTTGTTCATATAATACTCATACTTCTCTCTTGGCTCCTGAAATTTCTCCTTCAGAACTTCAAAAAGTGCTTGTTTAGCATGGCCATAACCATAATTTCCACCTTCATAATTTCCTCTCATCTCCGCAATCTGAGCCTCTGTTGCCACAAGTTGATATAATGCAAAGACATGACAGGTGTCAGGGTTCTTCGGTTCTTCCAGAGGAGTGCTGTCTGTCTGGATTCCCATTACCTGTTTCCGTAGCTTTTTATCTGTCTGGAAAAGGTTGATGGTGTTCCCTTTGGATTTACTCATCTTTTCACCATCGGTTCCCGGCACATACATAGTATTTTTTTCAACCTTAGCTTCAGGAATAACAAAAACCTCTCCCACTTTTGTATGGAGTCTGGACGCGACATCACGTGTAATTTCCAGGTGTTGCAACTGGTCTTTCCCTACCGGGACAACTTCAGCATCATAAAGAAGGATGTCTGCCGCCATCAACATGGGATAATTGAATAATCCGGCATTAACATCTTCCAGCCGGTCTGATTTGTCTTTAAAAGAATGTGCGAGCGTCAAACGTTGGAAAGGAAAAAAGCAACTTAGATACCAGGAAAGCTCTGTAACCTGCGGAATATCACTTTGCCTGTAATAAACGCTTTTCTCAATGTCCAGACCACATGCCAGCCATGTGGCTGCGACAGAATAGGTGTTGTTCCTTAGCGTTTCTGCGTCTTTTATCTGGGTTAAAGAATGCATATCTGCAATAAAAATAAAGGAATCGTTCCCCGGCTGATTTGCCATATGTATTGCCGGCATAATAGCGCCCAGTAGATTTCCCAAATGCGGCGTTCCCGTGCTTTGTACTCCTGTAAGTATTCTAGACATTGTTCTTTTTCAATTTTTTACAAAGTTATCTTTTTTAGCGAAATCAGTCGACTCATTTTAGTACTTTTGGTTCCTATGGGGGTACTCAAAAAGTTCGCATTATCTTTATGGCGTCTCTGGTTCTATATATTACTGGGACTACCTATTATAATAATGTTACCAGTTTTACTGGTTGTAGCTTCTTCAGAAAAATTATATCCTCAATACTTTATCTGTGCAAGGATCTGGGCTAAATGTATTTTGTACGGGATGGGTTTGTTTCCAAAAGTAAAGCATGAACAGCAGATGGAAAAGGACAGGAGCTACATGCTCGTGGCCAATCATACTTCTATGGTGGATATTATGCTGATGCTGGCTGTAAATAAGCACCCCTTTATTTTTGTTGGAAAGATGGAGCTGGCAAGGATTCCACTTTTTGGATATTTCTACAGGCAAACATGCATTTTGGTGGACCGAAAAAGTCAACGTAGCAGGCAGGAGGCTTTCAATGAGGCACAGCGAAGGCTAAAACAGGGAAATAGTATCTGTATTTTTCCCGAAGGAGGTGTTCCCGGGCATCAAAACCTGTTGCTGGATGAATTTAAGGATGGCGCTTTTAGATTGGCAATAGAGCACCAGATTCCTGTTGTACCTTTCACTTTTTACGATACCAAAAAACATTTTTCTTATGACTTCTTTTCCGGTGGACCCGGGAAGCTTCGGGCAAAAGTGCATCATTTTATACCTACTAAAGGAATGGCTGTGGCAGATAAACGAAAACTTAAGGAACAAACGCGAGAAGTAATTCTACAGGAGCTTAAAAATCCTTCTTTCGATTAAAATTTAAAACTGAAACCAGAGTAAATTCCGAAGAAAAACGGCTGCACATCTTCAGTATTTTTAAAGGTATTAAGCTGATACTTAAAAATAGGTTCAAGATTTACTTCAAAATCAGGAATGACTTCATAGCCTAATCCAACACCTATATTTGTACTAAAACTAACATTATTAATATTATTGGCTTCGCCAAGTTCTGTCCTCTGATTGTTGGATGTAAGGCTCACACTATTGTTATCAAGAAAAAAACTACTACCACCTCCAATGAGGCTCAAATCAAATTTTTTATCAATTAAAGCATATTCTATCTCCACAGGAACTTCTATAAATCCATATTGCTGATTTATTTCTCCGGGAATACTAGAAGCAGCAGCCCCAAAGCTATTAGATAACTGGTCGAAATTTGGCAAACCTGATGCCGGAGCCTGAGTGGCAATTTCCACAACATTAAGCTCGGTGCGATAATCTATACTTGCAATGTTCTGAGCAAAGGCTGTGGTGGTATAGGAAATTTGCTCAATATCATAACTTATATTCATCTTGCTCACACCGGTTCGAATTTTCACTTTTTCAGATAAAGTATAGGCAACATTTAGCCCGTAGGCCATTGTTACCTGCGAAGTGGAGTTATTATTGCTGAAACTGGGAGAAATGGCATTACCGCTGCCCATATTATCATAGAAAATAGGTGCCGCAAAGGTGCTAAGTCTGATTTTGCTTTTTTCGGTCTCTGCTAATTTAACATCCGGCTTATTATTTTCTTCAGCAAACGCTGCAAGGGCATTTTTCTCTTCATTTTTGGCTTCTTCAATGTTTTTTTGAGCAATTTCTTCGGAAATCTCTTCGCTGAACTGCTTTTTAGCAGAATTTTCGTCATTTCCTGCCTTAATTTGGTCTTTTTCATCCTCGTAAGCCTCTTTTTGACTAGCGATTGCTTCAGAATTTATATTTTCTTCAGCATAAGCATCGTCTTTATCTGAAGCATTTTGAGCGATACCCGTTTTTTGCCAATTATCGGCCTTATAACTTTCAGTTGGTGTATTTTCTTTTCTGTCTTCTGAAGAATTTACGGCATCTTTTTCAGTGCTTTCAGTATTAACAGCTAACCCGGAATTTGACGAGCTACCGGTAGTGCCGGAGATAATGTTATTAAGTAATTGTGAAGCATTATTAATAGTAGAATTGTTTTCGGGTAGATTGAATTGGGGACGGTAGAAGTCTTCATCTTCTACAACGAACTGCGTTTCGGGAGTTGCTCCCGGTCCCGCATTTAGGAAGTATGCGAGTCCCAGAATGACAGCAATAGTGGCAGCGACTCCTCCCACTTTGTACCATAGCGGAATAATAAGCGGCCTTTTAGGCTGCTTTTCTTCCAGCCTGGCTGCAATATTTTTCCAGACTTCTTCCCTTGGAGAAGCTTCAAAATCTTTGAATTTCTCCTGGTAAAGCCGGTCTATATTTTTTCTTTCTTTCATCTTCATCAATTTATAGGCTAATCAGCCTCAGCTATAATGACTGTGCCCGACTGTCGTCTTGATGGCTTATAATTTTATCCTTCAGAATATTCCTGGCACGGGCCAGGTTGGATTTTGAAGTTCCTACAGAGATTCCCAGTAGTTCAGAAATTTCCTGGTGGGAATGCCCGTCCAGCGCATAAAGGTTAAAAACCTGCCTATACCTGTGCGGCAATTCCTGGACAGTTTTCAGTAAAAAATCTGCATGAATTTCATCTTCTTCTACCTCAACATCGGGTTCTTCCATTCGGTCTTCGTTTATAATTTCATAAAACCTGTGTTTTCTGTGCTTTTGAAGAGCGGTATTTATAATAATACGCTTCATCCAACCTTCAAACGAACCCTGGTCTTTGTATTGAGAGATTTTTTCAAATATGGTAAGGAAGCCGTCCTGAAGATTATCTTCAGCTTCGTGATAACCGGAAGAATATTTAAGGCACAGGCCAAAGAGCTTATCGGCATATAACCGGTAAAGCTCTTCCTGTGCCTTGATATCCTGTTTCTTACAGTTTTTTATGAGCTTTTTTAGACTCACCAAATATTGATATTAATTGCTGTTTTCGTCCCCTGTATCTTCTTCTTCAGAATCGTCGGGTGCGCCAACCGGAACATCAACAGTAATATATTCTCTTTCGTTTGTGGAAGATACTCCGGTTAATAATTTAAACTGAATCGTGGTGTACTGTGAGTCCGAAGAAACATTGAAATTTTCACGGGCTGTTTTAGTTTCAGTAAGCTCACCTTCTTCGTCGCATTCAGCTAAATTGGGATCATAAGAAGTAATTGCATGAATGTAGTAAACAAAAATATCCTCATCATCTTCATCTTCTGCACCTCCCTGATCAAAACCTGCAAAAGTGTGGCATGCATCAGGCAATTCATAAGTAATATCAATATCATAATCCTCACCGGGTTCAATAAATTCCGGTAAATTATGATCGGTAATCTCAGCAAGTTCATAATTAACATTGGGGCCGTCATCATCAGTATCACAGCTCACAAAAGTCAACACCGAAATTAATAATAAAGCAAACTTTTTCATTTTAATTTAAATTAGGGTTTATAATTATTTTTCTACCCTATAGATGCAAAAATGCTGAAAAGGTTGCGTCAAGCTCAAAAAAAAATCCCTTCGAAAAGGGATTTTGAAAATTTGCTATTCGTTAGCGACCTTTATGGCCTGTTTTATTTTAGTTTCCAGCTCATCCATTAAATCTGGATTGTCTTTAAGGATTGTTTTTACAGCATCCCTTCCCTGGCCGAGCTTAGTATCCTCATAGCTAAACCACGATCCGCTCTTTTTAATGATTTCATAATCTACACCAATATCAATAATCTCCCCGATTTTAGAGACACCTTCACCGTACATGATATCAAATTCTGCAGTTTTAAAAGGAGGTGCAACTTTGTTTTTCACCACTTTCACACGGGTTTTATTACCCATTACATTGCTGTTGCTGTCTTTAATTTGTGTGGACCTTCTAATATCCAGCCTTACCGAAGCATAAAATTTAAGAGCGTTACCACCTGTAGTAGTTTCGGGATTTCCGAACATGACTCCAATTTTCTCCCTCAACTGGTTAATGAACATTACAGTACAGTTAGTCTTACTAATAGAAGCCGTAAGTTTTCTGAGTGCCTGGGACATTAAACGGGCATGAAGTCCCATTTTGGAGTCTCCCATTTCCCCTTCAATCTCACTTTTTGGTGTTAAAGCGGCAACAGAGTCAATTACAATAATGTCTATCGCTCCCGAGCGGATAAGGTTATCTGTAATTTCAAGAGCCTGCTCCCCGTTATCTGGTTGTGAAATAATCAGGTTTTCTATGTCTACGCCAAGTTTTTCAGCGTAGAAACGGTCAAAAGCATGTTCTGCATCAATAAAAGCAGCGATACCTCCGGCTTTTTGAGCTTCAGCAATAGCATGAAGCGTTAGGGTGGTTTTACCCGAAGATTCCGGTCCGTAAATTTCTATCACTCTACCACGTGGATATCCTCCCACACCCAATGCCAAATCAAGGCCTAATGAGCCGGTTGGTATGGCCTCCACGTCTGAGATAGCCTGATCGCTCATTTTCATAACCGTACCCTTTCCATAGGTTTTATCCATTTTATCCAGGGTAAGCTTAAGGGCCTTTAATTTTGCTTCTTTTTCTTTATCGTTGCTCATAATTTTTTTACTGTTTTAAGAATTGCTAAATTAAAATAAGTTTTGCTGCATCACAATTTTAAAATAGGCATTCTCGATCTCATTATTTTAAATGTAACTCTTTAAAGATAAACTTATTTGAAGCTTCTAAAACAAATTTCAGCTTTTTCATTTTAAGCCTTATCTTTGCGGAAATATTTCTTTAACTCTTATAATTAGTATAGCATGCAACTGTACAATAAATTAAGCGCTAAAGAAAGAGCAGCTTTAATTGAAGAAGCCGGGGAAGACCGGTTGACGCTCTCTTTCTATGCCTACGCGAAAATAGGTAACCCAGAATTATTCCGAAACCATTTATTTATAGCCTGGGACCAGATGGGTGTGCTTGGGAGGATTTATGTTGCTCACGAGGGTATCAATGCCCAACTTTCTGTTCCCGCACAAAAATTTGGTACGTTTAAAAAATTTCTTGATGAGATTTATTTCCTTGAGAATGTACGCTTAAATATTGCTATTGAGCACGATGCAAAAGCTTTTTTAAAGTTAAAGGTAAAGGTGCGTAACAAGATTGTTTCGGATGGGCTTAACGATGCCAGCTTTGATGTTACCAACCGTGGAATTCATGTAGATGCTGAAAAATTTAATACGCTATTGGAAGATCCCGATACGGTGTTGGTGGATATGAGGAATCATTATGAGAGCGAAATTGGGCATTTTAGAGGTGCCATTACGCCTGATGTTGACACCTTCAGGGATTCTTTACCCATAATTGAAGAAGACCTGAAAGATTACAAAGAAGATAAAAACCTGGTGATGTATTGCACGGGTGGAATACGTTGTGAGAAAGCCAGTGCTTACTATAAACATAAAGGCTTCAAAAAAGTTTTTCAGCTGGAAGGGGGAATTATTGAATACGCCCGCCAGGTAGAAAAGCAAAAACTGGAAAATAAATTCATCGGAAAGAATTTTGTGTTCGATCATCGTCGTTCCGAGAGAATTTCAGAAGATGTTATTGCCCATTGTCATCAGTGTGGAAAACCTTGTGACACCCATGTTAATTGTGCCAATGAAGCTTGTCACCTGTTGTTTATTCAGTGTGAAGATTGTGGGATGGAAATGAACAATTGCTGTTCTGAAGATTGTATGAAAATCAATTCCTTGCCTTACGAAGAGCAGAAAGAACTACGAAAAGGAAGGGGCAACAGCAATAAGATTTTTAAGAAGGGACGATCAAAGGTTTTGAAATATAAAACCTAAGTTGGCGTTCCATAAATGGTAGTGCCAATAAATATTGGTATCTTTACTCTTAATATTTTTTACTAATCTAAAGGTGGTGCCGAAAGATTTGCATCAGGTTACCGTTAAAGTTTCACTTAACAGGCTAACCGGAGATGCAGAATGTTAAATTTTAGAGCATATCAAATTGCAGATTTAGAAGGCAGCTACCTACAATATATATAAATTTATGGCTTGCACCAGTTGCTCGACCGGTAAAGACGGTCAGCCGAAAGGATGTAAAAATAACGGAACCTGCGGAACAGACGGATGTAATAAACTTACTGTTTTTGACTGGCTTTCCAATATGTCTCTCCCTAATGGCGAAGAACCCTTTAATTTTGTTGAGGTACGCTTCAAAAACGGGAGAAAACATTTCTTCAGAAATTCCGAGAATCTTAGCCTAAGTATGGGTGACGTGGTGGCGACAGAAGCTTCGCCGGGTCATGATGTGGGGATGGTTAGCCTTGCAGGGGAACTCGTAAGGGTTCAAATGAAGAAGAAGAAAGTCGCACCAGATAGTGACGAGGTTTTAAAAGTTTATCGCAAAGCTTCGCAGCGGGATATTGATGTTTGGCAGGAAGCACGGGACAGGGAAGATAAAATGAAGGTTAGAGCGCGGGAAATTGCTATCCGTCTTAATCTTCAGATGAAAATTAGTGATATCGAATTTCAGGGGGATGCTTCAAAAGCAACTTTCTATTACACTGCAGACGATCGTGTAGATTTTCGGCAGCTAATTAAAGAATTCGCAAGAGAGTTTAATACCAGGATTGAAATGAGGCAAATTGGCCTGCGCCAGGAAGCTTCAAGATTAGGCGGTATTGGCTCCTGCGGAAGGGAATTGTGCTGTTCTACCTGGTTAACAGATTTTAGGTCTGTTAGCACTTCTGCAGCAAGATATCAGCAGCTTTCACTTAACCCGCAAAAGCTTGCGGGGCAGTGTGGTAAACTGAAGTGTTGTCTTAATTATGAACTTGATACTTATCTTGAAGCTTTAAAATCTTTTCCAAGAACAGACACTAAACTTTACACGAAAAAAGGCATCGCAGTATGCCAGAAAATTGACATTTTTCAGGGGGTACTTTGGTATGCTTACGAAGGGGAATGGATGAACTGGCATAAATTAACTGCAGAACAGGCTAATAAAATTATCGTTTCCAATAAGAAGAAAGAAGCGGTTGGCAGCCTGGAAGAATATGAAGTGGTATTACAGCTGGAAGACAATAAGAAGCCCGATTTCAATAACGTAGTTGGGCAGGACAGTCTTACACGTTTTGATAATCCAAAAGCTTCTACAGGAAAAAGAAGAAATAAGAAAAGAAAGAAGAGGAAAGGTAAACCTTCAAAAAATGCGTAAAGGTCTTTTTTTACTGTTGACGGCTTTTTCTTTTTTAGGTCTGTATTCCTGTGATTCAGACCGTGTTTTTGATGAATATAAACCGGTCTCTACATGGAATAAAGATTCTGTTGTTGCGTTTAGGGTAAATGAACTGGATTCTCTGGAGACATACGATCTTTTTTTGAACATCAGAAATAACAGTGAATATAAATACAGTAACCTTTTCTTAATTAGCGAAATTGAGTTTCCGTATGGAAAGGTGATTACCGATACGCTGGAATATGTCATGGCTGCGCCAGATGGAACATGGCTTGGTACGGGTTTTGGTGATGTAAAGGAAAGTAAACTTTGGTACAGGGAAAATGTACGTTTTCCTGAGCCGGGTGAGTATGAAGTCCGCATAAAACAAGCCATGCGAAAAAATGGTGAAGTGGAAGGAATAGAAAATTTAGAAGGTATTACCCATGTGGGCTTTCGCATAGAGCATAGCGCACAGCAATAGTTATAAAGTAAATGGCTACGTCAAAAAAAAAGAAAGCAGCTCCTAAAAAAAGCAAAACCTCTTATATCATTGGTTTCTGGAGCATATTTGGAATAGGAATTCTTCTTGTAATTATCCTTTTCTTAATGGCTGGCTGGGGTGCATTTGGTAAAATGCCAACTTTCGAAGAGCTCGAAAATCCTGAAACAAACCTGGCGACAGAAGTTTTTTCTTCCGATGGAAAAACCCTTGGCAAATATTACAATGAAAACCGTACCCCGGTAAAATACGATGATTTACCAGAAAACCTTGTAAAAGCGCTAGTAGCTACAGAAGATGAAAGGTATTATCACCACTCCGGGATTGATGCCCGCGGTACACTTCGTGCTGTGGCTTACTTAGGATCAAGAGGTGGTGCGAGTACCATCACTCAGCAGTTATCAAAATTGCTGTTTTCTGATACTCCCAATAATAAAGTAGAACGTGTTTTCCAGAAGATTAAAGAGTGGGTTATTGCCACGCGATTGGAGAGACAATATACCAAGCAGGAGATTATTACTATGTACTTAAATAAGTACGATTTTCTTTACCAGGCGGTGGGAATTCGTTCGGCTTCAAGGATTTACTTTGGAAAGGAGCCAAAGGAATTAAAAACTGAAGAAGCTGCCGTTCTGGTAGCGATGCTTAAAAATCCAATTTTATATAATCCTGCAAAGGAAGAGTTCAGAGATAATGCGCTTAGAAGGAGAAATCAGGTGCTTAAACAAATGGAAAAGAATGGGTATTTGACTCCTTCAGAAAAGGATTCGCTACAGTCCCTTCCACTTAAATTAAATTTTTCTCCTGAAGGGCACGATGAGGGAATGGCAACTTACTTTCGGGCTTATGTACAGCGCTTTCTTGGTGAATGGATTGATGAAAACCCGAAGCCAGATGGTTCAGAATATAATATTTACCGTGACGGTTTAAAGATTTATACCAGTATAGATTCAAAAATGCAGGAATATGCTGAAGAAGCTGTAGACCGACATATTTCACATCTTCAGAAGGAATTTACACGACAAAACAAAAATAATCCTACGGCACCTTTCCGTGATGTGGATGAAAGCGAAGTTCAGCAGATTGTGAACAGTGCCATTAAGCGATCTGTGAGATGGAAGGAGATGAAGGCAAAAGATATACCTGAAGATGAAATCCTTGCTTCTTTTGATAAAGAGCGGGAAATGCGTGTTTTTGACTGGACCAGTCCTAACCACACAAAAGATACCGTTATGACGCCACGGGATTCGATTTTTTACTATAAATCTTTTCTCCAGGCAGGAATGATGTCTATAACACCGCAAACCGGGGAAGTAAAAGCCTGGGTAGGAGGGACCGACTTTAAACACTTTAAATACGACCATGTTAAACAGGGGAAACGCCAGGTTGGGTCTACCTTTAAACCTTTTGTTTATGCTACAGCGATCGATCAATTAAAATTATCCCCTTGTGATACGCTTCCGAAGAATAGGTTTACTATAGAAGAGGGAAAGTATGGACTGCTTAAAGATTGGTCACCTCAAAACGCCGGAAACGATGCCGACAGTTATGTAGGTATGATTTCCTTAAAAGATGCGCTTGCCAATTCTGTAAATACAGTGACTGCGAGGCTTATTGATAAAACCGGCCCCAGACCTGTAATAGACTTGCTGGACAAGCTGGGAATAGATACTGAAAATATTCCTGAAGTACCTTCTATTGCGCTTGGTACTCCAGATTTAAGTTTATTCGAAATGGTTTCTGCATACAGTACTTTTGCCAACGAGGGTGTGTATGTAAAACCTGTTATTGTTAATAGAATAGAAGATAAAAACGGAACTGTTTTGTATCAGAATGTTCCGCAGACACGCGACGTGCTTAGCAAGGAAGCTGCCTATGTAACCGTTAATCTTTTAGAAGGCGTGACCCAATCTGGGTCTGGAGTTCGATTAAGAGGTAACTATGCGACTAACCTGGATCATTATAAGCGTGCTGTTACGGGTTATCCTTATAATTTCGATACCAGTATTCCAATTGCGGGAAAAACGGGAACTACCCAAAACCAGAGTGATGGCTGGTTTATGGGCATGGTTCCTAACCTGGTTACCGGCGTTTGGGTTGGAGCAGAGGACAGATCTGTCCATTTTCCAACTATAACTTATGGACAGGGAGCGACTATGGCGCTGCCTATTTGGGGAATGTACATGAAGGACGTTTATGCAGATGATGCGCTAAATATTTCCAAAGGAGAATTTCCTAAACCTGAAGATCTTACTATTGAAGTGAATTGTAACAACTATGTAGGTTCTAATGACCCTGATAGTGATGTTCCCGATGAACTGGATTTTTAGAATTAAATTAAAAATTTGCATCTGTTTTTTCTGATATCTTAATTTACTGTGGCTTTCGCATTGTTACAGCTATTTTATTTTCGTATTTTTCTGAATAAAAAATTTTAGAAGATGATTCGAAAAGCTGTAGCTAATGTAGAGGAAGCCTTAGAGGGAGTTAAGGACGGAATGACTTTGATGCTGGGAGGATTTGGCCTTAGTGGGATTCCCGAAAATTCCATTTCTGAGCTTGTACGGCTCAACATTAAGAATCTTACCTGTATCTCCAATAATGCCGGAGTCGATGATTTTGGCCTTGGACTTCTACTTCACAAGAAACAAATTGATAAAATGGTATCTTCTTATGTGGGGGAAAATGCTGAATTTGAAAGACAGATGCTTAGCGGTGAACTGGAAGTAGAACTTATTCCTCAAGGCACTCTGGCAGCAAGATGCCAGGCAGCTCAGCAGGGATTTCCTGCTATTTATACCCCTGCCGGTTATGGAACTGAAGTTGCCGAAGGTAAAGAAACCCGGGAGTTTGACGGAAAAATGCATGTGCTTGAAGAGGCTTTTAAAGCAGATTTCTCTTTAGTAAAAGCATGGAAAGGGGATAAAGCAGGTAATCTTATCTTCAAGGGAACTGCGAGAAATTTTAATCCTTTAATGTGTGGTGCTGCAAAAGTTACAGTTGTAGAAGTAGAAGAACTGGTGGAGCCCGGAGAACTCGATCCAAATCAGATCCATATTCCGGGAATATTTGTACAAAGGATCTTTGAAGGGAAGAATTATGAGAAGCGCATTGAGAAAAGGACGGTACGGGAAAGGTAATGTTAAAATTTGGCAGTTTGAGGATTTCGTTTCCAAACAAAATGTAAAAATTTAGAAATGTATCAATGGAAAGAAAAAATCCGATACTGGAAAAATCAATTGAGTTTTCTTTGGTCATTATTGAATTTTGTGAAATTTTGGAACGCAAGCGTAAATATGTAATTGCAAATCAGTTATTAAAATCTGGAACAAGTATAGGTGCAAATATACATGAGGCGCAGAACGCAGAGAGTAGAATAGATTTTATTCATAAGATAAAAATTGCCTTAAAGGAATTGGAAGAAGTTAAATACTGGTTAGTCCTTTGCGAGAAAGCTGATTCATATCCCTTTAATCCTGAATTAAAAACAAGGATAGATGAGATGGGCCTTATCATGTATAAAATTGTTAGTACAAGTAAAAAAAATTTAACTAGGTAGAATTAGTATATTTTTACATTGGTCAATTAGCAAATTAAATGGAATGTTAGACAAAGAAGGAATCGCGAAGCGAATAGCAAAAGAAGTTAAGGACGGATATTACGTCAATCTTGGAATTGGAATTCCCACACTGGTCGCCAATTTTGTTCGGGACGATATAGAGGTGGAATTTCAGAGTGAAAACGGAATTCTGGGGATGGGGCCTTTTCCCATAGAGGGAAGTGAGGATGCCGATCTTATAAATGCAGGGAAGCAAACCATTACTGCACTTCCCGGTGCTAGCTTCTTTGATTCGGCTATGAGCTTTGGGATGATCCGTGGTAAGCATGTAGATCTAACCATCCTGGGAGCAATGGAAGTTGCGGAAAACGGTGATATAGCCAATTGGAAAATTCCGGGGAAAATGGTGAAAGGAATGGGAGGCGCGATGGATTTAGTTGCTTCCGCAGAGAATATTATAGTGGCTATGATGCATACCAACAGGGCCGGAGAATCTAAATTACTTTCTAAATGTACACTACCGCTCACAGGGGTCGGCTGCGTCACAAAAATTGTGACCAATCTGGCTGTGCTTGAGGTTACAAAAAATGGTTTTAAGCTTCTCGAACGAGCTCCGGGAGTCAGTACAGAAGATATCCAAGCAGCAACGGCCGGAAAGCTAATTGTTGAAGGGGAAATCCCGGAGATGCAATTATAACTTTTTCCCACTGAAGATTCAGCTGGTTTTATTCGGCAATGAATTTAAAAAGAAGAAAAAGTCGAAATAGCATCACAGGGAGGCGATTTAACCTCCTTCATTTATTCCTGTAGCGTTAGCCTCTAAATTGATCATAAATTCCATTGCCTGGTCTAAAGGTATTATTTCACCTCTGCTGTTAACCTGCGAAAAATAATCATACCAACCAGAATCTGAAATAGCTTTTTCCAATTTTTCCACATAGTCCCGTGAAGGCATTTTCCAAACTGCCATGTAACGGTAATCGCTTCTATGAGGTGTATGTTCATCATTCATTGCCCAACCAATATTCTCAACTCCTGCGTTAGTTAATTTCTTTATTCCGTCATTTACCTGGTTTAAGAAAGAACGTCTTTCATCTTTAGACAGATCTATCCACTTTTGGGTGACATTCCATAATTCGACATATAAGTACATACCATAAATTTTTAGTTGTTCTTCCATAATCTAAGAATTCTAAATGATAAATAGCATTAAAATTAAGCTAAAGTATTGTGGGTTAATGTTGTATATAACCTATTTCGGCCCTTCCTCTTTTGATCTGGACAGGTGGGAGAGCTAAGTTTACCATGTTTCCAGCATTTTGTAAGCTTCCTCGATATATCTGAAGAGGTCCGGAGAATGTTCTTGGTCATCCTCTTTTTTTATAAAGTTTTGGCCCAGACGAACGATAATTAAATCATCTTCAGGAATTACGACAACATATTGTCCCAGGATCCCCCGCATATAAAAAAAATCTTTGTCTTTATACTCGCTCAGCCAAAAGCCATAGCCATACTGCGGACTTTCCTCAAAACGCGGTTTAATGGACCGGGCAACATAAGAAGAATCTAAAATCTGCTGTCCATTCCATCGTCCATAGTTCTTATATAACCTTCCGATCTTTGCAAAATCTCTTGGGTTAGAAGCTATACAGCAATAGGCTTTTTCCATTCCGCTCTCACGGCTATCAAGCTGCCATAATGCATCGTGCTTCATCCCGAGCGGCTTCCAGAAGCTTTTACTAAGATATTCTGAAAGTGGAATTCCTGTAGCTTTTTCTAATACCATACCCAGTAAAATGGTATTACCGCTAAGGTATTTAAATTCGTGTCCCGGTTTCTCTGTAACCTCAAGGTCCAGAATAAGTTCCTGAATATCGTCGCCAAAATAAGCTTCAGCGGTCATTCCAAAAGGGTTGTAATAATTTTCATTCCAGTTTAATCCCGAAGCCATAGATGCAAGGTCTCCCACTTTTAAGCTTTGATCAAACCGGGGAAAAAAATCTGCAACAGGTTGTTCCAGACTTTCAATATGTTCTTCCCGAATTGCTTTTCCCAGTAGTGCCGAAACAATACTTTTAGCCATGGAAAAGGAATTGGTTTTAGAGGCAGGGCCGTAATCCTGATAGTACTTTTCAAACCAGATACTGTCATTTTTGATAATCAGAAACGCTGCTGTTCCCAGTTCTGCATTTAATTCCTCTAATTGTTCAGTGGCTTTTACTTCATTATAATTCGCATGGCTGGGCCAGGGCTGAGATTGTTCCGAAGCTGGAATTCTTCTGTTTGCAAATTCAGTATAATCATCAATATAAGCAGTTGTGTGCCCCTGAAGGTAAGTTATCTGAATACCCCGGAGTAAATAGGTATATTCCAAAAGATAAAGTAGCAGTACTGCAATAAGAACAAATGCACCAATAAAACTTACAATTTTCAGTATTTTATTCATTGCTTAGTTTCTAGAACAGGGATTGTTGAAGGGAAGGATTTTCGTGTTCCAGAAGCCATTTTTTGCGCTCCAGGCCTCCTGCATACCCTGTAAGCGAACCATTACTGCCAATAACTCTATGGCAGGGAATTATAATCCATAATGGGTTTTTTCCGTTTGCAGCTGCCACTGCCCGAATTGCTTTTATGTCCCCCATCCTTTTGGATAATTCCAGATAAGAGATCGTGTTGCCATAAGGAATTTCATATAAAAGTTTCCACACTTTCTTTTGAAAAGCTGTGCCGGCGGGATTTAGCTTTAAATTAAACACTTTGAGATCTCCTTCAAAATAAGCTTTTAATTCTTGTACTGCCGGAAGTAGTAAAGAAGGTGTTTCTTCTGAAACCTTTTTAGTACTTTCAGTAAATCTTATTTCTGAAATGCCCTCTTCGTCTCCGCTAATCTTTACTGTTCCCAGCGGAGTCTTCAGGTGGGTTGTCTCCTTCTTCAGTAGTGTCTTCATTATCCTTACGTTGTATAAGCCCCAGCCTTTTTGCTCTTCGTTCCCAATTTTGTCTGGCCAGCAACTGCATATCTTCAATATTGTCGCTCTCATCCATTATTTCCAGTCCCAGGAGTGTTTCTATAATATCCTCCATTGTCACAAGTCCTACAGTATTACCATACTCATCTACAACTATGGACATGTGGGTCCGCTGCTGGACATAGATTTCAAAAAGTTCCGGTATTGGAGTACTGGCATTAGTGACCGAAATGTCACGCTTTAAAACCTTCAGAGGCTCACTACCTCTTTCTTCAATCATTTCTTCCAGCACTTCATCCTTGAGGATAAATCCGGTGATGTTATTCACTTTGTTACTATAAATCGGAATTCGTGAAAATCTTAGATTTTTGTGACTACGGTGGAATTTTTCAATAGTTGTTGTTTCATCTTCAGTAACTGCGACAGAAAATGGTGTCATTACGTCTTTTGCTTCAACCGATTTAAAAACCAGTAAATTTTTAATTACCGTGGTTTCACTTTCCTTTAGCATCCCCTCTTCTTCTGCAGCATCTGTAATGGCTATAAATTCTTCCGGGCTCATCGTGCTTACGTGAGCTGACTTTCCTATTAATTTTGTAAAAAGCATCATCAACCATAAAATTCCGGTATAACGAAGCGGAAAAATCATGATTTTTAAGGTCTTTGCAGTAAAGTTCCCTAAAGATTGCCAATAGGTTGCTCCAATTGTTTTCGGAATAATTTCTGAAATAATTAAAATAGCCATAGTCATAATAGCAGAAACTATTCCTACCGCATTTCCGCCATCACCAAAAGCTTTTTCGGCCTGGACGCCAACTAAAATCGCACCTACGGTATGAGCAATCGTATTAACTGTAAGAATGGCAATTAAAGGTTGGTCAATATTTTGTTTAAAATTTTGCAGTGTTTTGGCGTACTGTTTCCCATCTTTAGACTTAACACGTATGTAGGTAGGTGTAATGCTTAACAGGACTGATTCCAACAGAGAACAGAGAAATGAGAAAAAGATTGAAAGAACAGCATAAAGAATAAGTAATCCCATTGGTTTCCCGGTTGTTTTTGAGGTCCTAAGTTACCATTTCTTAGCACAACATGAAATAAAGAAATCCTAAAACATCTAAAAGCAAAGGCTGTTAATTCGTAGGAGTTAACAGCCTTATCTAATACCAAATAAATGTTTTTATGCTGAAAGACTGGTTTTAATAAGTTTTTCCCATTTAAGTGCAGTTGTAAGTCGGCTACCTACGTCCTCACTATCCCTGCCGTCTTCATCATAGAAAAGGATTTGGGAAGTCTTTTTTTCTACTCCATGAGCTTCCATAAGTTCAATACTTACCTGCATAATCTTCTCACGATCTTTAAAGCTTGATGGGTTTGGAATCACTTTCTTTAAAATCCTGCTGTCGCTTATATGTAACAGATCAATTATAGTCGTCTTATATTCATTGTCAGGTTCTATCGCAACAAGTTTTTTCTCGCGGGTATCAAGCCCTAGAAGGAGTGAGTTGGAAATTTCGGTATGGTCAAATTTTAGATTTTGACGTGCTCCTTCTTCATTTAGAATCTTTAATTGCTTTTTGTCTTTTAAAGATTGCAGGTATATTACATAAAGAATTGGCCCTACAAAGAGGAGTAGCAGAATACTGCCGATAATCACTGATGTTGTATCCATTGTTATGTTTTTTTAGTGAATTTGTAAGGCATCAGAAAATCTGACCGCCTTAAGCTGAATTGATCGGGATTCTCTTGTTTTATGAGATCCGGAAATATCCAGAATTTTTAAATGAATTTTTTGAGCTCTTTTGCTGTTATTAAAACATCAAAGGCGATTTTCGGAATTCATTTGTTCACCAAAAGATGTGGAATGGAAAAATTTGATTTTTAATCAGGCTTTTTTTATCCTGAAGATAAACCCAGGAGGCAAATTCTTCAAAACTTTTATCTGAAAAGAAACCGGGCTCTTTAAATTTTGACAAGAAGCCCAAGTCCACCGGAAAATATCTGGTGATCTCCGGAGATAAGTCTGCAGAAAATTCCTGAAAAAATAGTGAACGGTTGCTATGATTTGATTGAAGATTTTCGCTACTTCTGAATTCCGAAGTATCTTCTTCAGGAGCTAAAGTAAATGCAATAGCAGGAGTACTGAAGGTGCTGTAAAGCACAATCAGCAAAAATGAAAGGGCGCTATTTAACTTCCTGAATTTCACGGTTCAAATGTACACAGAAAGAGAATTCGTTGTACAATTTTGACCTATATTATTTTTGGCCTTTGCTTTCCTGAAGGGGACTGCAGAAAGTATTAAAAGTGATATATTTTCTGTTCATGTTCCCAGTAAACTTCAGCTATGAAAAAACCCTGCAAAAATAATGCAGGGCCTGTTTTTCCAATTTTCGATGTTTTTAATCAGGAAATTAGTTTTACTACGTCTTTAGCAAAATAACTCGCGATCATATTGGCACCGGCGCGTTTTATGGAAGTGATTTGCTCCAGCATCACAGCATCATGGTCGAGCCAACCCTTTTCTGCGGCAGCTTTTATCATGGCATATTCGCCACTAACCTGGTACACTGCAACGGGAACATTTACAGCATTCTTTATATCGCGTACAATATCAAGATAACAAAGACCGGGTTTTACCATAACGATATCGGCTCCTTCCTGGATGTCCATAAGCGTTTCCTTAATCGCTTCGTCCCGGTTTGCAGGATCCATCTGATAGGTTTTTTTATCCTTCGGGATATCTTTGGCGTCTACAGGAGCAGAATCCAGTGCATCCCGAAACGGCCCGTAGAAAGCCGAAGCAAATTTTGCACTGTAACTCATAATTCCGGTGTCATGGAAACCTTCATCTTCCAATAAGCTCCTCATTTCGAAAATACGACCATCCATCATATCACTTGGAGCGACAAAATCAGCTCCTGCTTTAGCGTGGGATAGAGACATTTCAGCCAGAACAGCAGCAGAATCGTCATTCAGGATTTTGCCGTCAGCAACAATCCCGTCGTGTCCAAAAGAAGAATACGGGTCCAGGGCAACATCTGTCATCACCAGCATTTCCGGCACTGCATTTTTTACAGCTTTCACTGCTCTTTGCATAAGTCCGTCAGGATTTAAAGCTTCGGTACCTGCATTGTCTTTTAATTTTTCAGGAACTTTTACAAAAAGCAAGACAGATTTTAATCCCAGGCTCCATAATTCCTTAACTTCCTTTTCCAACAAATCCAGGCTGTACCGGTAATAATTGGGCATAGAAGCAATTTCTTCCTTCACATTTTTACCTTCCACCACAAAAAGCGGAACAAGAAAATCATTCGGTGTTATTGCAATCTCCCTTACCAGGCTTCTAATGGCTTCTCCTGTTCTTAATCTTCTATTTCGTATTAGCATGGTTTAAGTTTTAAGTTTTCAGCTTTAAGCTGAAAGTTTGTTAATATGATTCTTTCTACCGCCTAATGACTATCGTCTAACGTCTTTTCTCTAAACCCACCTCCTCGGTTCCCTCAACACCTCAAGCAATTTCTCTTCTTCGCTTCCAGGTTCCGGATGATGGTCGTAAACCCACTGCACATGCGGCGGAAGGCTCATTAATATACTCTCTATCCTGCCGTTGGTTTTTAAGCCGAAAAGTGTACCTTTGTCGTGTACCAGGTTAAATTCCACATAGCGGCCTCTTCGTATTTCCTGCCAATTGCGTTGTGCTTCAGAATAAGGTAAATCCTTCCTTTTTTCCACTATAGGAACATAAGCTTCAAGGAAACTATCACCAACTTCGGTTACAAAATTATACCAATCTTCTATGCTCATTTCTTCGGAAGCTTTGCAGTAATCGAAAAACAAACCTCCGATTCCGCGGGCTTCATCGCGATGGGAATTCCAGAAATATTCATCGCACCTCTTCTTGTATTCGGAATAAAATTTAGGATTTGATTTGTCGCAGGCGTTTTTACAAACCTGATGAAAATGCACCGCATCTTCTTCAAAAAGATAATACGGAGTCAGATCCTGGCCACCACCGAACCACTGATCAATTGTTTTTCCTTCTTTATCATACATTTCAAAATAGCGCCAGTTTGCATGGACCGTGGGCACCATCGGATTCTTTGGATGTAGCACCAGGCTCAATCCGCAGGCAAAAAAATCGACTTCCCCTACTTTAAAATATTTTTGCATGGCAGGAGCAAGCGGCCCGTGAACGGCCGAAATGTTTACGCCGCCTTTTTCAAAAACAGCTCCATTTTCAATAACTCTCGTTCTTCCGCCACCGCCTTCAGCACGTTTCCAAAGATCCTGCTGAAATTTGGCTTTTCCATCTATCTGCTCCAGTTTTGAGGTGATTTGATCCTGAAGCTTCTCTATATATTTATAAAACTTATCCTTCATTTGGTAGTCTTTTTTTCAATAAAGATTAGTTTATCGCCTGTTTCCTGAAGCTCTTGTATATTTTTTACCATTATCGCATGCTCCATCATCTCTTTTAGAAGGTCGATAATTTGAATTTTTGAAGCTGCGCTTTCCTCAAATAGTTTTCTGCCTATTTGATTGTTGTGCAGATCCATAGCCTTTGCAAGTTCGGAATTAGGAATTAGGTTTTCATGTAAATCGGTAACTTTCCTGCTCCATTCCATCGCGATTTCCGTAGATATTGAAACTTTTTGGTACTCTTCGCAGAGCATATAATTCCACAGGGCATGCCTAAAGGCATTTGTCCGGTTGTTACTGTGATGATCGTTTCCAAAGAGTTGATCACAGATTGTTATGGTCTTTTTTGTGGCTTTAAAGGTTGGAACAATAAACTTCGGTTTCAGCATAAACACTTTTGACAGCGTCAATAGCTGCCGAAAACTGAAGTTTTTAAGGCTGCTCCAGATTGCCACTATGCAGGCCTGTATTCTTTGACCGCATCTACAAATGCCCTTGCATTTTCTACAGGAATATCCGGCAAAATCCCGTGTCCGAGATTAGCGATATAAGCATCTTTTCCGAATTCATTGATCATCTGATTCACCATTTTCCTAATATCTGAAGGTGAAGAATATAACCTTGCCGGATCGAAATTTCCCTGAAGCGTAATTCTTCCGCCACTAAGATAACGTGCATTCCGGGCACTACAGGTCCAATCTACACCCAACGCGGCAGCACCAGATTCTGACATTTCCTTAAGGGCAAACCAGCAGCCTTTTCCATAGGCGATCACAGGTACCTCATCTTTTAAAGCATCAATAATCTGCTGCATATATTGCCAGGAAAAGGTTTGATAATCTACAGGGGATAGCATACCGCCCCAGGAATCAAAAAGCTGAACAACGTCTACACCGGCTTGAACTTTGGCTTTTAGATATGCAATAGTAGTATCGGTAATTTTCTGAAGCAGAATATGAGCGGCTTCAGGATTTGAGAAACAGAATTTTTTAGCGAGGTCAAAATTCTTTGAGCCCTGTCCCTGCACGGTATAACACAGGATCGTCCATGGCGAACCGGCAAATCCAATTAGTGGAACTTCATCATTCAGCTCCTTTTTGGTCATTCTAATAGCATCAAAAACATACTGAAGCTCCTCGTGAACATCGGGAACATTAACCTGATTGACACCTTCCATAGTTCTTACAGGATTTGGCAGCCATGGCCCAACTCCGGGTTTCATTTCCACCTCGATATTCATCGCCTGCGGAATCACAAGGATATCACTGAACAATATTGCTGCATCAGGCCCAACCTGGCGTATAGGCATTACGGTAATTTCTGTAGCAAGTTCAGGCGTGCGGCAGCGCGTAAAGAAATCGTATTTTTCCTTTAGTTTCATGAAGTCCGGCAGATATCGTCCTGCCTGGCGCATCATCCAAACCGGCGGCCGTTCTACAGTTTCGCCTCTTAATGCTTTTAGTAATAAGTCGTTTTTGATCATATTATTAGTTTTCGTAGACCACCTCACAGGTTTTAAAAATGTGAGGTCTTATTTTATCGGCTCTTTAAAATTTTCACCGCCTGTACAATCACATTTTCTATACTCGGTTTTGTGGCGGTAATTATATTCTCTGTATGTTTTTTTGCTTCTGAAGCGGTCGTGTTGCCAATACAAAATACAATGGAATCCTTCAACTGATTTTCTTTTGTAAAACTTTGTACCGCACTCGGACTAAAAAACAGGATTCCGTCGAATTCCTGCCGAAATTGTTGAAAATTTAGGCTTGTCTTATAAACTTCAATTTCTTCAAAAGCGATATGGTTCTCTTTTAAAACTGAAGGAATTTCGTCCCTTCGTCTATTTCCGCAGAAAAAGGTAAAGCTTTGATCGCTGTAATTATTAAGGACGATATTTGCCAAATTTCGACCATCATCTGCGACTTCAGCTACTTTATAATTATGAACTTTTAGATATACTGAAGTCTTTTCGCCAACACAAAAGCATTTTTCAATCAAAATGTCCTTTTTTATAATAGCTTTTGCAGCATTTTTACTCGTAATGATTGCATTTTCAATAGAAACAGCTTCAAAATCTACAAAATCGATCTTAATAGCGTTATATTCTATAAATCCTAACCCTGAATTTAAAATAAGTTGCTTTTGAGAAGGAGAAAGCACTTTTGTGGATAGGATTGTTGGCATTTTTTACTTTTTCATAACCTTTTTGAATTCCAGCATCAGTTCTTTTCCGCCGTTATTCAGAATTTCTTCAGCACAGGCTGCTCCAAAACCTTCAATTTCATCAACAGGAACTTCTTTTTCTACCTCAAATTTTTTGCTTCCGTCTATGCTAAAAAGGGACCCTTTAAAATGCACAATATCGGCCTTTACGGTGGCAAGTGCACCAATGGGCGCAGTACAACCACCTTCTAATTTCTTCAAAAATTCCCTTTCTATATGTACAGCTATTTCCGTTTTTCTGTGATTTAAAACGGAAACCGCTTTTTGGCAAAATTCGTCTTTCTTTTTAACAACGATCAGCATCGCGCCCTGGGCAGGAGCGGGAATCATCCAGTTAAGATCTATAAAATTCTCAGGTTTTATATTGATTCTTTCGAGTCCGGCGGCGGCGAAAATGGCACCGTTCCAGCCGTTATCTTCAAGTTTTTGCATGCGGGTATTTACATTTCCGCGAAGATCCACAACCTTATGTGTGGGATATTTATTGAGCCATTGTGCTTTTCTACGTAGGCTTCCGGTGGCGATAGTTCCTTCAGCATTTAAAAAGTCAAGTCCTTTATGAACAAGAATATCGCTGAAATTTGCCCTTTTCATCACTGCACCTTCTATAATTCCTTTAGGAAGCGCGGTAGGAACGTCTTTCATAGAATGTACGGCAATATCGATCTCATCCTTGATCATGGCAACATCCAGGGTTTTCGTGAAAATCCCCGTGATTCCCATTTCGTAGAGTGGTTGATCCAGGTTGAGGTCTCCGGTCGATTTTACCGGAACCAGCTCACTTTCGTGGCCCAGTTTTTCCAGTGCGGCCTGTACCGTTTTTGCCTGCCAGAGGGCAAGTTCGCTATCGCGCGTGCCTATTCTAATTACTTTGTTCATTTCTGAAGCTCTTCAAGTTGAAAAACCTTCTGAATAAGTTCCAGGCTTTCATCTGTAGTATTGGAATCTCCTTTTAAATGATTAGCGAAATGCTTCATTATTTTCTGAATAATGCGATTGCTAACAATTTCTGCCTGCTCATCGTTGAAGTCGGCTATTTTTTTACGCTGAAAGTCCAGTTCGGCATCTTTCATCGTTCTCAACTTCTTTTTTAAAGCTTTTATCGTAGGAGCAAACTTCCTGGTTTCCAGCCACTTGTTAAAATCGCCTTCCACTTCAGAAATTATAGCTTCAGCTTGCGGAATAAATTGTTTGCGGCGCTCCAGCGTTTCATCAGTAATCCTGGAAAGCTGATCGAGGTGCAATAATTGCACATTTTCGAGATCGGCTACATCTTCCGAAACGTTCTTGGGAATAGATAAATCCAGTACGAGAAGATCTTTTTTACAGTAAATAAGTTCTTTGGAAATAGTTGGGTTCTGAGCGCCCGTAGCGACTATAAGAATGTCTGCTTTTCTTATCTCCGCCTGCAAATCTGCATAATCCTTAACAGTAAGACTAAATTTTCCGGCTATTTTCTCCGCTTTGTCTTTTGTGCGGTTAATAAGAGTAATATGATCGTTTTGCGTATGCTTTACGAGGTTTTCGCAGGTATTTCTTCCAATTTTCCCAGTTCCGAAGAGAAGAATATTTTTCTCTGAAACATTCTCTACGTTGTTCAGGATATATTGCACAGAAGCGAAAGAAACAGAAGTTGCCCCGCTGGAGATTTCTGTCTCGTTCTTAATTTTTTTGCTGGCTTGTATCACTGCATTCACCAATCTTTCAAGAAACGGATTTGCAACGTCAAATTCCTTCGAGCGCGCAAAGGCATGTCTTAACTGACTAATAATCTCAAAATCTCCTAAAATCTGACTGTCAAGACCGGTACCTACACGAAACATATGGGAAATGGCTTTCTTGTTCTTGTGAACGTAGGCCACTTTTTCAAACTCTTCTACAGTACCATGGGTGTGTTCACAAAGAAGTTTAATAAGCTGAAAAGGATGTTCAGCAAAACCGTAAATTTCTGTTCGGTTACAGGTAGAGGTTATCAGGATGCCGTCTATACCTTCCTCTTTGGCTTGCTGCAGCAACCTTTTCTTGGATTCGTCATCCAAACTAAAGTGTCCTCTTATTTCTGCATCGGCCTTTTTATAACTAAGACCAATTGTATAAAAATGTTTTCCTTTAGAAATATGATAATCTTCCATGTACCTGTTTAGGAGAATAAAGGAGCAAAAGTAATATATAGAAAAAGTATAAAGTAACGCTTGAGGTACTAAATGTGTCGATATATGATAATTATCAGTCAAAAGCAGAACAAAATATGAAAATACCGTACTTTTGTAGCTAATAGAAAGGGTTTTACTCTTCTAATTTGATTTGATTCTAAATAAAGAACGGGAAAAGCTATGGATGCTGAAGGAAAAAATACCGCTGGAAGTTTAACAGAGGAAATAAAAGTGGAAGAAGGGTTTTTCGTGCTAAAGTTTCAGAATGACTCAAATGAAACTAAAAAAATGGCACGGGATATCGACAGTAGTTTTATCCAGTTCCATTTTAGCGTGAAAGGTCATGGCAAATTTATGTTTAATAACAGCAGTTATGAGCTTCCATTAGTAGAAGAAAATTCACTTTTGCTTTACAATCCACAACGTAGTTTACCTTTAAACCTTTCACTTGCAGCAAATTCCTGGCTAATTTCGCTGGTGATTTCTATTAAAAAGTTTCACTCACTGTTTTCGCAGGAAGCCGGATATATCACTTTTCTGAGCAAGGAAAACCAGGACAAGAAGTATTATAAAGATGCACCGGTTTCACCGTCTATGGCTATAGTTCTAAATCAATTGATGAATTTTAACCTAACGCCTAGCATTAAAAATCTTTATTTTAAAGGGAAAGCGTATGAACTCCTAAGTCTCTATTTTAACAGGACAGAAGATCCCGATGTGGAGCAATGTCCTTTTTTAAGTGATGAAGAGAATATTCTGAAGATTAGGAGGGCAAAGGATATTGTCATTTCCAGGATGGCAGAGCCACCTTCTTTGCAGGATCTTGCAGAGGAAATTAATCTGAGTTTAAAGAAGCTAAAGGAAGGTTTTAAACAGATTTACGGAGATTCCGTTTATAGTTTTCTGTTTGATTACAAGATGGATTATGCCCGAAAATTGTTGGACAGCGGGGAATATAACGTTAACGAAGTTGGTCTTAAAATAGGTTACAGCACTTCCAGCCATTTTATTGCTGCTTTCAAGAAAAAATTCGGGACTACTCCTAAGAAATATGTGATGTCCCTGCCTACCGCTACGTAGTTGCGCTGAAATTATTTCCGAAGAAGAGAAGGTGGGGTTTCCTTCTTCTATGAAGCAATAAGAAAGTATAATGCACAAGCGGTTTGCTCCTCAAATTATAGTTCTATTTTTGTTCTGAAAATGAAAAATTATGAGCAAAGGTGTGCTTCTTGTAAATCTGGGTTCGCCAGATAGTACAGATCCTAAAGACGTAAAAAAATATCTGGGCGAATTTCTGATGGACGAAAGGGTAATAGATGTTCCTTACTGGGCGCGAACGCTGTTGGTTAAAGGAATTATTCTTAATACCCGGCCTAAAAAATCTGCGGAAGCTTATCAGAAAATCTGGTGGGATGAAGGTTCTCCCTTAATTGTATTGTCGGAAAGATTGCAGTCGAAAATTGACGAAATCACCTCTGTACCTGTTGCCCTGGCGATGCGGTATGGTTCACCAAATATTTTATCGGGATTACAGGAACTGCACGATAAAGGAGTAGATGAGGTGCTTATCTTTCCTCTTTATCCTCAATTTGCCATGGCCACTACAGAAACTATCCTGGTTTTAGCTGAAGAACTACGGAAGGAGCATTTTCCGGATATGAAATTTACCAGTGTGCCGGCATTTTATAATCATCCCGATTACATCCGGACTCTGGCAAACAGTATTTCAGAAAATCTGAAGGATGTCGATTTTGAACATCTTTTATTTTCCTATCACGGAGTACCTGAAAGGCATATCCGCAAAAGCGATATTACCAATTCCCATTGTAAAATAGACGGTTCCTGTTGTAAGACGCCCTCTACGGCACATCAGTTTTGCTACAGGCACCAGTGTTATGAAACTACGCGACTGGTGGCAGAATACCTGGAATTAAAAGAAAATACGTATAGCGTTTCTTTCCAGTCGAGATTAGGTTTTGATCCGTGGTTACAGCCTTATACAGACAGGACTATAGAAAGATTCGGGAATCAGGGAATGAAAAAACTGGCTATAGTTACGCCTGCATTTGTTTCAGATTGTCTTGAAACACTTGAAGAAATAGCTATGGAAGGCGAAGAAATATTTCATGAAGTTGGAGGAAAGGAGTTTACTGTTGTTCCTTGTTTAAACGATCGCCAGGACTGGGTGAATGTTCTTGGCAGGTGGATTGATGAATGGGCTTATCAAAAGCCTGTGGAAGCATAATGGCAAGAATAAATTCAGCAGCACTGGGAAATGAGCCGATTAGTAGATTACTGATTCGGCAGGCTTTACCGGCTTCGGTAGGCATCCTGGTAATGTCACTGAATATTCTTATAGACACTATTTTTGTAGGGAACTGGATTGGCCCCATAGCTATAGCCGCAATAAATGTGGTGTTACCGGTTTCCTTTTTTATAGCCGCTCTGGGTATGGCTATTGGGATAGGCGGTTCTTCTATTATTTCCAGGGCTTTGGGAGCAGATCAGCAGGAAAGGGCCTTAAAAACCTTCGGAAATCAAATTACGCTTACGCTCCTTCTTACCGTCACCATGGTTATCATCGGGTTGGTTTTTATAAATGAATTAATTCCGGCATTTGGTGGAAAAGGGGAAATCTTTAAACCTGCCAAAATCTATTATCGTGTGGTCCTTTATGGTGTGCCTTTCCTGGCGCTCTGTATGATGGGGAATAGTGTGATAAGGGCTGAAGGGAAGCCGAAGTATGCAATGGCAGCCATGATAATTCCTTCGGTAGGCAATCTTATCCTCGATTATATTTTAATATTTAAGCTGGATATGGGAATGCTTGGCGCTGCGTGGGCTACCTCAGCCTCCTATGTTTTTTGTCTTGGTTACGTGGTCTGGTTCTTTCTCTCAAAAAATTCAGAATTAAAAATAAGCTGGCCACATTTCGGATTTGATTGGCCTATCCTTAAGGAAATTTCCTCCCTTGGTTTCGTCACCCTTGCCAGACAGGCGGTGGTAAGTATAACTTATTTGTTGATGAATAACATTCTTTTTGATCTTGGCGGTGAGGACTCTGTTACGGTTTATGCCATTATTGGGCGAATGCTCATGTTTGCACTGTTTCCCGTACTCGGAGTAACCCAGGGATTTCTGCCAATTGCCGGATTTAATTATGGTGCAAAGAAATATTCCCGGGTCCGGAAAAGTATAAACACAGCGATTCTTTATGCTGTTATTTTGGGGTTGCTTGTTTTTACCGGAATAATGATTTTTGCTGAAGAAATCGTAGCGGTTTTTACTGATAATGCTACAATTATAGCAGAAACCCCAGATGCCATGCGTTGGGTTTTTGCAGCAACGCCTATCATTGCACTTCAGTTAATAGGTGCGGCATATTTTCAGGCGGTGGGTAAAGCTGTACCTGCTTTTTTACTTACGCTTTCAAGGCAGGGCTTTATTTTTATTCCGCTGGTTTTAATTTTACCGAGGTTCTACGGAGAAATAGGAGTGTGGATTTCTTTTCCGATAGCAGACTTGCTTTCAACAATAATTACCGGGTATTTTTTAAACCGGGAAATAAGAAAAAGACTCAAAGCAGACACTGTTTAGAAGCTGCTTCAGCGGATCACTTTTATTAGTTATATTTGTAGTAAAGCCGGAGATATGAATAAGGATAAGTTGAAAATAGAGCTTCTTCAAAAGGTTATTGCCTGTAACGATGAAAAGTTACTTAAAGAGGTAGATAATCTCTTAAAATCTTTTCCTTCTCAAGTAAATGAGGATACTCAACCTTATTCCAAAGAAGCAGGTGTTTCCTTTCTTTCAGAAAATCAGAAAGAGACATTAAAAAAACGTTATGAGTCGTACCTCAGCCATGAAAGTGAAACCAAAGAATGGTCTGATGTAAAAGCTGAAATAATGAAAAGACATGGCTTTTAAAGTCTTATTTACAACAGAAGCTAAAGTCGATATTGCAGAAGGTGTTGAATGGTACGAAAATAAATCAACCGGTTTGGGCGAAAAATTCTTACACGACCTGGAAGTACAGATAAATTATATTTCCCGGTTCCCTGAACATTTCCAAATTAGAGATACTGGTTTTTATGAAATTGGATTAGGTAAATTTCCTTACGTAATTGTATATGATTTCAGAAATAATAATGTTGTTGTTTTCGCTGTTTTCCACACTCGGCAAAATCCAAGAAAAAAATCTTAAGCAGTGATTGAATATTATAATTACATAAAATCACTTCATCTTATTTTCGTGATCACCTGGTTCGCCGGGCTTTTTTATATTCCGAGGTTATTTGTTTATCACATCGAAGCTGCACAAAAACCAGAACCGGAAAAGAAAATACTTACAGACCAATTAAAATTGATGTCCAAAAGGTTGTGGTACATCATTACCTGGCCTTCAGCAATACTTACCACCATTTTCGCAGTCTGGCTGCTTTTTCTAATCCCGTCGTGGCTTCAGCAGGACTGGATGCTGGTAAAGCTGTGTTTTGTAGTACTTCTTTTCGCGTACCACTTCAAAAGTCATTTAATTTTTAAAGAATTGCAGGAGGACGTCATCAAATGGACTTCTACGCAAATGAGGATATGGAACGAAGGCTCCACACTTGTACTTTTTGCAGTTATATTCCTGGTAATTGTCCGCGACGCCATCAACTGGATCTATGGAGTATTGGGAATTTTTTTTCTGGCCATAATGCTTATGCTGGGAATAAAACTATATAAAAAAATCCGCTCCCGTAAACCAAATGCTTAGACTGGTGCGATAATTGATTAATCCGCAGTAAGAAACTTTTTATGAGGCTTTTAAAACTCTCCTTACGTACGCGAATCTTTATTTCGATGATATTGCTGGTGCTGGGCGCTTCTATTCTTATTGCCGGTGTGACCGTTTATCAATACAAACAGGAAGCTGAAAATTACCATAGAGAACGGCTGGAAAGAAAAGAACAGGCAATAAAGGAAAACCTAAAGTTTGTACTGGCGAATACCACTTATCTCGTGGATACTGAAAATATTGCCCTTATTTTTAAAGAGCGCAATAAGATCTACGAAATGGCGCAGGTACACGAAATGCCGATTAATATCTATGATCTGGAAGGGAGATTACTGGTAAAATCCAGTGGCTATGCCTTTAGAGATACCACAGATAATCGTATAGAACCGCAGATAATTGACAAGCTTAATTCCTCCAGCAGGAGAAGGTATTTAAGAAAAACAGAGGTAAATGGCCGCAAATACAGATCGTCCTACAGCTATATTACCGACCATAAATTTAAACCTCTGGCTATCCTGTATTTGCCATATCTTCAGGATGATAGTGTTCTTAATCGAGACCTGAATAATTTTCTGATGCGAATGGGGGAGATTTATCTCTTTATGCTGGTTTTGGCAATTACCATGTCATATTTTCTTTCAAGGTATATCACGAAATCTTTAAAAATAGTTTCTGAAAAAATCAATCAGACCAGGCTGGATAAAAAGAATCAGAAAATCGAACTTAATAACGCCACAGAAGAGATTTTTGCGCTTGTTTCAGCATATAATAGTATGATTGATCAACTGGAAGAAAGTGCTGTAAAATTGGCTACGGGAGAAAGGGAGCAGGCCTGGCGCGAAATGGCTAAACAGGTAGCACACGAGATAAAAAACCCATTAACTCCAATGCGCCTGAGTGTGCAAAGTTTTGAGCGCCGATTTGATAGAAATGATCCTGAAATTGAACAAAAAGTAAAAGAGTACAGCGATACATTGATTAACCAAATTGATACAATGACTTCCATAGCTTCGGCATTTTCAAATTTTGCCAAAATGCCCGCGCAGCAAAATGAGACCCTCAACGTACCTAAAATTGTAAAACTTGCTCTGGATATCTTCAATGAGAATTACATTGTATTTACTTCAGAAAAAGAAGAGATTCTGGCAAAGTTTGACAGGACACAACTTATTAGGGTTATTACCAACCTCGTGAAAAATGCGGTGCAGGCCCTGCGGAATCAGGATAATCCTAAAATTGTGGTAAGCGTAGAGGAGGAGGAGGAGAATATTTGTATTTCTATATGTGATAATGGTTCCGGAATCCCTGAAGAAAATAGAGAAAAGATCTTTGAACCTAAATTTACTACTAAATCCAGCGGAATGGGACTTGGATTGGCTATGGTTAAAAATATTGTTGAAACCTATAACGGGGCGATTAGTTTTATTTCTAATCCCGATAAAGGCACTATCTTTAAGGTAAGATTTCCGAAATGGAAAGAAAATATTCGCTGAAATTAGCAGGAACAACCAAAAAAATGAGCTAAGATGGATTATAAGAACCTTATTGTAGAAATAGATGAAAACATTTTATATGTGACCATCAACAGACCTTCGAAATTAAATGCTCTAAATAAAGAGACCATCAAAGAACTTCACGAAGCCTTTGCCGATGCGAAGGAAGATGAAGAAACAAAAGTTATCATTTTAACCGGAAGTGGGGAAAAGGCTTTTGTTGCAGGTGCAGACATCAGTGAGTTTTCAGATTTTTCTCCGGAAGAAGGAAAGCACCTGGCGGCAGAAGGTCAGGCAAAGCTTTTTGATTATGTGGCTAATTTTCCAAAGCCGGTGATCGCGGCTATAAATGGATTTGCGTTAGGCGGAGGGCTTGAACTTGCCATGGCTGCACATTTTAGGATCGCCAGTGACAATGCAAAAATGGGGCTTCCTGAAGTTTCCCTGGGATTAGTTCCCGGTTACGGCGGGACTCAACGTTTGCCACAGCTGGTAGGTAAAGGCCGTGCCATGGAAATGATCATGACTGCAGGAATGATCGATGCTAATCAGGCGCTTCGGTATAACCTCGTAAACCATGTGACCACACAAGAAGATCTAATGGAATTTACTGAAGGCATGGCAGACAAGATTCTGAAGAATTCATTAGTGGCCATTAGCGCTGCAATACGGGCAATAAATGCCAATTATGAGGCTGGGGTAAATGGTTTTGAAGCAGAAATTGAAGAATTTGGAAAATGTTTTGGCACCGAAGATTTTGAAGAAGGAACTTCTGCTTTCTTAAGCAAGAGAAAAGCTGACTTTCCTGGAAGATAGATTTCTTTGAAACCGAATATTATATAAGGAATAAATCCATTAATTTGGATTTATTCCTTATTTTTGTTTTTATGGCAGAAGGAGAAATTATAAAAGGAAGAGGAGCACAGTTAAACATCCACAACAGGTTTGATACGCACAGCCATGAAACCCGGGACGACTTTCTCAATTATTGTGCTATGGAAGGGGACGAGGCTCATGATTCCAAAACTACTTTAATCGATACTTTTCCGAAGACCATAGTTAATAAAGTAAATAGTCCTGATGTAGGGATGGGCTATTCCTTAAATCCCTACCAGGGTTGTGAACACGGCTGTATTTATTGCTATGCCCGTAATTCTCACGAATACTGGGGATACAGCGCCGGACTGGATTTTGAACAGAAAATCCTGGTAAAGCGGAATGCCGTAGAACTGCTGGAAAAGAAATTGAGTAGCAAAAGCTGGAAGACAGAAACTATTGTACTTTCAGGAAATACCGACTGTTATCAGCCCATAGAAAAGAAACTGAAAATCACCCGACAGTTACTCCAGACATTTCTAAAATACCGGCATCCTGTGGGCATAATTACAAAAAATGCTTTGGTACAACGGGATATCGATATTTTAAGAGAGTTGGCTTCAGATAACCTGGTGAGGGTAAACATTTCCATTACTTCTTTACATGAGGAAACCCGAAGGATCCTGGAACCGCGTACGGCGAGTATTAAAAAACGGCTGGAAACTTTAGAGAAATTATCTGTGGCAAATATTCCGGTAAGCGTGATGATGGCGCCAATAATCCCTGCGATTAACAGTCATGAAATTATGCCGCTGGTAAAAGAAATTTCCGAAAGGGGAGCTGAAAGTGTGGGATATACTATTGTGAGACTTAACGGGGCAATAGGTCAGATTTTTACCGATTGGATTAAAAAAGCCATGCCGGACAGGGCAGATAAAGTGCTGCATCAAATCGAAAATATCCATGGCGGAAGTTTAAACGATAGCCGTTTTGGAACCCGCATGAAAGGCGAAGGAAAATTTGCTGAACAGGTAGAACAGCAGTTTAAGATCGCCAGGAAAAAATATCTGAAGGATCGTCTACGTACTCCCTTAAACCTGGATCTGCACGAGCAGTTTAAAGATGGGCAGTTAAAGCTTTTTTAGTTTTCTGTATGTTTTTTACAAGACTGAAAATTTTAATAACTTAAGCTGAAATTGAAAGAATTATGCCCGAATTACCTGAAGTCGCTTATCAAAAGAAGTATGTAGATGCGACTGCGCTCCATAAGAAAGTTGTCAAAATGGATTTTGGTGCAAAGAAGTTATTCCAGTCTTCGCAAAAGGATTTTGAAAATGCTGTTTTGAACAAAAAGATCTCCGGAACCCAGCAATTGGGAAAATATTTGTTTTTAAATATAACTTCAGGAAAAGAGCTGGTGCTTCATTTTGGCATGTCCGGAAAAATGGAATTTTATCAGCATGATGAGGTTCCAAAACACGCCCAGCTTACGCTCTTTTTTGAAGATAATTCCCGGTTGTCCTTCGTTTGTCCACGTAAATTCGGAAAAATCTATTTAGCTGAAGGAATAGAAGATTTCCAGAAGAAAAATTCATTGGGAAATCATGCGCTGGATGTAAAAGAAGAGGAATTTATCAAACTGCTTCAGGATAAAAAAGGAAGCATAAAAAGTGCATTAACAGATCAGCACATTATTGCGGGAATTGGCAATTTATATGCCGATGAAATCCTTTTTCAGTGTAAAATTCATCCCAAAACAAGTACAGCGAAGCTTTCTGATAAGGAGATTAAGTGTTTGTTCGAAAAAATGGAAAAAATTCTGAAAAAAGTGACTAAAAGCAAGACTGAAGATTCTAAACTACCTGAAAATTATCTCACAAGCCACCGGAAAGAAGGAGCAGACTGTCCAGATTGTAAGGGTAAGGTAGAAATGATGAAAGTCTCCGGGAGGAGCACCTATTTTTGCCCAGATTGCCAGGTTAAAAAATAATTCACATTACCAGAATATCAAATGCAAAGAGAGTTTAGTCACAAAAATTAGTGAAGGTCGATAATTGGCAATTTTCATGCCTCACCATTCCACTCTTTATAGAATTGATCGAGGAAAAGCTCCATAAACTTATGCCTTTCTGCAGCGATTTTGCGGCCGGTTTCCGTGTTCATCCTGTCTTTAAGTAAAAGCAGTTTTTCATAGAAATGATTAATGGTAGGCGCATTGGAAGCTTTGTATTCTTCTTTGGTCATGTTGAGGTTCGGTTCAATTTCGGGATCATACAAACCTCTGCCTTTAAATCCGCCATAATTAAAAGTCCGTGCAATCCCAATAGCTCCAATTGCATCCAGCCTGTCTGCGTCCTGAACGATATCCAGCTCTATAGAACTAAAGTCCCTCGCTACATTTCCGCCTTTAAATGAAATATTTTCGATTATTTTTATCACGTGTTGAATTACTTCAGAAGAAACCTTTTGTGATTTTAGAAAATCTTCTGCTACTTTAGGGCCAACACTTTCATCACCATTATGAAATTTGGAGTCGGCAATATCATGTAGGAGCGCCCCCAGGGCGATAACAAGATGATTAGCATCTTCTCCTTCAGCAATAAGTTTTGCATTATTAAAAACCCTTTGAATGTGAAACCAGTCGTGGCCACCTTCGGCACCTTTTAAAGTTTCTTTTACAAATACTGTGGTATTTTCTATAATTCCGGTTTCTTGTGAGGTCATTAATTTGTGTTACAAACCCACAGGTTTTTAAATCTGTGAAGTTTAGCGGATTAGTAAAATAATCTTATTTAATATCTGTAATAATTGTTCGCTCCACCAGCGCAATCAGGCTGTCCGGATCGTCGGAAGATACCGGAATCGGTTCATGTACTTTCAATTTAAAATGAACTCCGAGGCCTAACGGAAAATTTCCGTACTGAAATAATTTCCAGGAATTATTAATAGTAAGCGGCACTACCAGTGCATCTGGCATCTTCTTCAGCAGTATCTGCAGCCCTCTTACAGCAAATCTTTTTGGTTGGCCGGTACGACTACGGGTACCTTCAGGGAATATAACAGCAGAACGGTTAGTTTCTTTAAGATAGTCAGCAAATTTGCTCATTTTCAGCAAAGATTCCCGCGGATTCTTACGATCTATAAGTACAGAGCCGCCGTGCCTTAAATTGAAGGAAATCCCCGGAATTCCATTTCCTAATTCCTTTTTACTTACAAATTTAGGGTGATGATCCCTTAAGTACCATATAATAAGCGGAATGTCATACATTCCCTGGTGGTTTGCCACAAAAATACAGGGTTTTTCCACGGGGATATTGTGAGTATTTTCAAAACTGAAACGTGCACCCAAAATATCCAGACAACGCATTAGAAAGAAATTAAAAATGTCTACACTTTTCTTGTGAGCGTAATACCCTCCCAGTTTTAAAGAAATCCATTGTATGAGATGAAAGACTGCGATAGTTATAAAAAAGAAAATATAGCTTATTACCGAAAGCGGGTAAGAAAGTATTTTTTTCATCGGAAAATTTAAAAACACAAAAATATGGTTTTAAATATACACCGGGCAAGTCGAGTGTAATCTTCTGTATAATATTTTTCCTTTATTAACGCAAATCTACACGTAAGCCAATTTTCCAGTATCATGCATTGTAATTGGCTGGTACACTTCCGGTGGCTCCGGTTACGTAAATATCTTCACCATCAACAAAAATCCCGTAGGCCAGGGCATTATCTTCCAGCTAATGCAGTTCCCCATTTATCCAATAACAGGCAGTAGGGCCTGCACTATGGGAGTTATTTTTGTTGTAAAATCCAACAGCATAAACATTTTCCTTTTAGATTTGAACCTGCCAGACTTCATCATATTGTTCTGAAAGAATTAGTAAAGGCTTTTTTGAGCATTGGAATTTATCCGGAAAGGTTGCGTCAGGAACTGGAAAAATAAAAAAAAGCTGTTCAGAATTTATCCAAACAGCTTTTACACTTCAAATGAAATTATTTTTTAGCAGAACTCGTTATAAGCTCCTGTAAGATTTTCTGCAATCATTTCTGCAGGACGTCCTTCTATGTGGTGGCGCTCCAACATGTGAACCAATTCCCCGTCTTTGTAAAGTGCCATAGATGGCGAAGAGGGAGGGAAAGGAACCATATAACCACGAGCTCTGTCTGTAGCTTCTTTGTCTACACCGGCAAATACAGTATATAAATTATCTGGTTTTTTCGCATTTTGTAAAGACATCCTTGCGCCCGGACGAGCGTTAGCTGCAGCACAACCGCATACCGAATTAACTATTACTAAAGTAGTCCCTTCTTTCTTCATTGCTGCATCAACTTCTTCTACAGTATGTAATTCTTCAAAACCTATATTGGTAAGGTCTTCTCGCATTGGTTTTACTAAATCTGCTGGATACATATATTACTATTTTATATTAAACTAATTATGAACAACAAAGATACCAAATATTGTTTACGTGAGCACATCTCAAATTCCTATTGGTGAATAGGTTGAATTTATTTACGAATAAGCTTTTATAGATGCTGGTCCGGTTCTAAACTTCTATAAAATAGTATCTTTGCATTTTTAAAAAGAAATTCTTCATGATTAAATGGTTTGCGGCCCTACTTGGCTTCATGTATTTCAGGTTTGCAGGTGCAATTCTCGGTTTTATAATAGGGTCTCTTCTCGATAATTATATTCGTTCCAGCGGGGGGTTAATGGAAGGGATGTTCGGGGAACAGAAGAAAAACACAGTTTCTCCTGGAGATTTCGAGCTTAACCTGCTTTCGCTGTGCGCACTGGTTATAAAAGCCGATGGGCAGGTTTCACAAAGGGAACTTGATTATGTGCGCTCCTATTTCGTAAGTTCTTACGGTAAGGAACGGGCAAATGCTACATTTAGGACCTTCAACGATGTTATTAAAAACAGGGAGCTTTCGTCTGCCAGGATTGGGCAGTACCTGGCGCAGCGCACAAAATATCCCACCCGACTTCAAATCACTCATTTTCTCTTCGGAATAGCACAGGCAGATGGTACGGTGAGTGAAGCAGAAACAAGGATCATTCAGGAAATAGCCGGATATCTTCGTATAAGTAGAATGGATTTTGAAAGTATCAAAGCAATGTTCTTTAAGAAGACCGCTGAAAGTGCTTATAAAATTCTCGAAATAGATAAAACTGCTACAGATGCTGAAGTAAAAAAAGCCTTTAGAACCATGGCTAAAAAATATCATCCCGATAAGCTGGGCCACATGGACGAAGCTTATCGTAAAGGAGCGCAGGAAAAATTTCAGAAAGTACAGGAAGCTTACGAACAAATCCAGAAGGAGCGGGGAATGTGACCTAAAAATTATATTTTAGGTTCAACATTATATTACGTCCGGGACTGCTCACGTTAAAAGCCCTCAAGATAGACATATGATCAACATAATTTTTATTTAAAGCATTGTAAACAGTAATACCTGTTTCCAGTTGATCATTCTTCAAATAGAATTTTTTACTTAGACCCAGGTTCAGTAGCATATAGCCGGCGGTGGTCTCTTCATTTAAACCCGCTCTGTTTTGATCGCTAATCATTCTAATTTTTGAAAAGGCATAAAGTGTTTTGTCTTTTGAACCGAAGTAGCCAAGCTCCAGGTTGAAATTGTCCGGAGGAATAAAGCTCAGGTTTCGGTTGTTTTTAAGGTCTTCTGCGCGTACGAAAGCCCCGGAAAAATTCGTTACAAGCCTATGGTTTTCCAGCCAGCTGTGCTTCAGGTTAAATTCAGCTCCGTACAAAAGCGCGTTTGTTTGCAGATAAGACCATACTTCAAGGTTTTCTTCCGGAATGGTTTCTGTAGTTGCTGTAAAATAAATATAATTGTTCACCTTACTTCCAAAAGCTGAAAAATTGCCTTCAAATCTTTTTTTCCGGTAGGTATAATTTACATCAGCTTGTAAGCTTTGTTCCCTGCCAAATTGATCATTGCCTTTTTCAAACCGGCTGGTTCCCGGATGCGGGCCGTTGGAAAATAATTCGGCAAGATCTGGTGCGCGGAACCCAGTAGAGAAATTCAGTTTTAACTGATTTTTTTGGTCGAAGCTTTTGGTGGCGCCAATGGAGCCTGTAAATCCATTAAATGTTCTGGTCAGTTTCCGGCTTTCAGGATTACCCGGTAAAATAAAATCATCTGCGATTAATTCAGCAGAGCCGGCATCTGCAGTAACTTTACGATAGTCATAACGCAGTGCTCCCTGGAAGTACCAGGAATTCATATCCATACTTGCCAGGTAATATAACCCACTTTCGAAAACATCGGCATCGGGAATTAAAAATTCCTGTGATTCTTTGATGTTTCTGGTGCTTACAAAACTCCCCTGCGTTCCAAAACTATGTTTTATTTTTCCGCCGGTTAAACTTATCCGTGCATTTAAGAAGGTATGATTTTGTTGTAATCCCAGGTCTATCAGGTTAAAATTTTGTTCAATTTCCTTACGATTATTGGAGTGGTGGGAAAGGTGCAGAGAAGTCTCCAGATTTTGATGCTGTGTGCTTTGGTTATAGGAAAGCAGGAAATCTTTCACTTCTTGAAACGGCAATTGCATATCCCGGTCATTTCGTGTGGTAGCTAAACTTTGGCTATCCTGCATTTCTTCATCTAGAATAATCCCCAGGTTTTGATCATTAAAAGAAAAAGATAATTTATTCTGAAAGTTCTCCTGTTCAATTCCGGTATGGATTCTAAGGGTTTTAGTATTAAACCTGCTATTCCCGATTATTCTGTTATTGCCGTTCTTATAGTCGGCATGGTTCTCATACGCCATATCTGTGGCGAAAAAAATTCCATTCTTAAACATTTTTCCTAAGGAGCCGTAAGATCTTATTCCATTGGAGACACTGTTAAAAGTAGTACCAATATTCCCCGAGACTTTATTTGTCCCTTTGTAAAACTCGTCATCATGCGTTAGTAACACCCCTCCAAGCGCTCCCGAGCCATATAAAACTGAGGCCGGCCCTTTGATTACATCTACCCGTTTTATGCCTAAGTCGTTAATGCCAAGGCCATGGTCTGCTCCCCATTGGTGATTTTCTAATTTATTACCCTGGTAAACGGTGACCACCCGGGAAAATCCAAGCCCTCTGATAAAAGGCTTTACGATTCCCTGGCCAAACTCGGCTCCGTAAACACCGGGCACTTCCCGCAAATTTCCCATCATCCCGTTGGGATTCCCTTTATTTTCTATTCCCTGCATATCAATACTGGAGAGATTATAGGGGGTGCGACGTGTAAGTCCCGTTTGGGTATCTACAATTATAATTTCATTCAATTGGGACTGACTCACCTTAAGTTCAAAATTTTGTGTGGCTGTTCTGTTAGTGTTAATGGTGACTTGCTGTTTTAAACTTTCGTACCCCATAGAAGTAACTATTACCTGATGGTGTCCTGCCGGAATATTCTTAAGCATAAAATCTCCGTTTTCATCTGCCGTAGTTCCCCTGCTCAAACTCTTAATATAAATAGTTGCAAATTCTATGGGTAGTCCATCACTTAATATTTTTCCCGATAAATCACCTTCCTGTGACCATGTGGTAGCAGTAATTAATAAAGCTAAGGCTGTAAGTGTTTTCATTTCTAGAATTTTGACAAATATATTAATTAAATTTAGACTTGTCTAAAAATAGGTTTTTATATTTTAAAAATGTAGTTTTGGATTACGTAAATATTTATTATGTTTAGCCTTTCTGAAGAAAATTACTTAAAAGCTATTTTCCATCTGGAGCGCTCCTACAAATCAGGAGTAAGTACAAATGCTCTGGCAGAAGAGATGGAAACAAAGGCATCTTCTGTGACAGATATGATCAAAAAGCTTTCAGGAAAGAAACTGGTCAATTACCGCAAATATCAGGGTGTCAAATTGAGTGAATTAGGAAGAAAAACCGCTATAGAGGTGATCAGGAAACATCGCTTATGGGAGTATTTCCTGGTGGAAAAACTAGATTTCCAGTGGGATGAGGTACATGATATTGCAGAGCAGCTGGAGCACATAAAATCTGAAAAACTTATCAGTCAGCTGGATAAATTTTTAGGATTTCCCAAACGTGATCCCCACGGTGATCCTATTCCCGATGCCCAGGGCAACTTTGCGGTATCTAATAAAATACTGCTCGCAGAACTGGAAAAAAGTAAAACAGGAATTTGTGTGGGTGTAAAAGACTCTTCAGTAGATTTTTTGCGCTTTCTCGATAAAAATAACATTGCTCTGGGAAAAGAAATAAAAGTTTTGGAAAAGGAGACATTTGATGGGTCTATGCTCATTTCCATCGAAAATAATGAACTGCGAATTTCCCAGGTGGTCTCTAATAACCTTTATATAAAAACATATTAGAATGGAACAAATAATTACCTACTTTGAACAATTGGATCCTGTATTGGCGGCTTTTTTAGCGACATTCTTTACATGGGGACTTACTGCTTTGGGAGCCTCCCTGGTTTTTATGTTTAAGGAAATGAATAGAAAAGTATTTGATGGTATGCTAGGATTTACTGGTGGTGTAATGGTTGCAGCGAGTTTCTGGAGCCTGCTTGCTCCCGGGATAGAAATGAGTCCCGGCGAAGGTTTTGCCAAAGTTGTTCCTGCAGTTGTAGGCTTCGGACTGGGTGCCTTGTTTATTTTTGGATTGGATAAAGTGTTGCCGCACTTGCATGTAAATTTTAAGATGGATGAAAAGGAAGGTGTAAAAACTAAATGGCATAAATCTGTTCTTCTAACCCTGGCTATAACTTTACATAATATTCCGGAAGGTCTGGCAGTAGGAGTACTTTTTGGTGGCGCAGCTGCAGGATTTGAAGGTGCAAGTATTGGAGGAGCTGTGGCGCTGGCAATGGGAATTGGACTTCAGAATTTCCCTGAAGGTTTTGCGGTGGCCATGCCTTTAAGAGGGCAGGGGCTAAGCCGTTGGAAAAGTTTTAATTATGGACAACTTTCGGCTATTGTAGAACCCGTGGCAGCTGTTTTAGGGGCATGGGCGGTCCTTACTTTCGAACCTATTTTACCTTATGCGCTTTGTTTTGCGGCAGGAGCAATGATTTTTGTTGTTGTGGAAGAAGTAGTGCCGGAAGCACAACAGGGAAATTACACAGATATTTCTACTATGGGCTTCATTGGCGGTTTTATGGTAATGATGACGCTGGATGTAGGCTTAGCGTAATGTTTCGTCACAGACTTCAATATGTTAATTGTATTAGACAGAGTGAACAGCGCGTAAATATGCAATTATGTGCATGGGAGATTATATGGGCTAAGGAATGAAAATTTTAAACATTAATCTTAAGATCATTATATAAGTTAAGAAAACGTGGGAAAACCGTATTATTGGTACGGGAAAATAGATAAGATCTCAAGATAAATGAAGTATTTTAGCTCTACTACATTTTCTACCCTACTTTAAGTGTAGATTATTCTAATTATCTAATCTATTAATATGAAAAATTTTTACCTGATTTTATTGTTAACCGTATTTATTGTATCATGCCAAAAAGACGAAGTTGAAATCTTTAGTGAAGAAAAGACTCAGAAAAATGTGCTCCAGGAAATCGCATTTGAAGATTTAAGTTTCTCGATTAAAAAACACTTTGATTCTCATCACCTTATAAGACAAAAAGGAGCCAAAGGACCCGACATTTTTGGAGGTGTAAGCACGGATGTCCCCGCAAAAAAAATAATAAACGAGAATGGAACAAGTACTTATACTTTTTTATTAAAAAATATTGAAAATAAAGCATCCTCAAATATTCATTTTGACAATTTAGTTTTAATTAAAGATAATGAGGAAGAAAATTTAGTTGTAATCCGATACGAACCCGATAACGATTGGCAGCCATTCAAGAATAACTTTGATGAATTTTCCGGAAATGTCACCTTTTATACAACTACGGGGGAGAAAATCAACAGTATCTATATGAAGATGGGCATTCCTGAAAATAAAGATTATTCCTCCCAAAGCAAAGCATCATGTAGGTTTGAATTTACTGAGATGGGAACTGTGTGTACAAACGGAGGTAGCATAGGTGGGAGAGGTAGCTTTGCTGATTGGAGCTGTTCTACTTCGTACACGATGAGAATTAAATGTGGTGGTGCTGGTGGTCCCAGTGGCGGTGGAGAATTTAGTCCTGGGGACAGCAGTCCGGGATCAGGAAGTCCCGGGGGAAGCGGCTATGGAGATGGTAGCGGTGGTGGTGACGGTGGTTTACATGATTTTGAATTTGCAGATGGACATACGGCTCCTAATCTACCAAGGGAAGAGGAGGCTCCATTTGAAGTGAAGATAGATTCCTCATTTTTGAGAGTAGATAAAATAAATTGTACTTATAATAGACTAGTAGAGCAACAGTCTCTTCAAGAAATTTTAGTCGACTTTTTTGGTGAAGACGCATTATTTGATCTTAAATTTAACGTTGTTGATGATCTCAATTGCAACGGTAATGAAAATGCTTCCGGTTGTACGACACCTTTGCGAGGGGGAGCTTATCGAATTGATATTGACAGAGATTATATTAACGATCCCAATACCCCCACCATTTTTCTGGCACAAACCTTGGTGCATGAAGCCATACATGCCAATTTGTATGCCGCGGTTAAAAATCTTAATAATGGGATAACTCCAACCGACACCAGCTTTGAAGCCCTCTATGAAGATTACCGCCAGTTGAAGGGATGGCAGCATGAATATATGGCCGACCATTATACCGGGATCATGCAGGCAGCGATACGGGAAGTTCATCCTCTTTTAAACGACAGTGGATTCTTAAATGGATATGATGATAATACCTTATGGAACTGGGACAAGTTTTATGAATATGTGTCTTATAGGGGATTGGACGGCACTACTGCCGGCGATGAGTACCTTGACAATGCGGATAATCTATATCTTTATGAATCTGGAGCGGAAGGTAACTCCACAGAAACACCTAACTGCAATGAATAAAATTCTCTTAACTTTTTTAGTGATTTTTTTTCCATTTTTATTGTTATCTCAAAAAAATGATACGGTCTATATTGCATTTGACAATCAATATGAAGAAATGGAAAAATCGAACTTCACAGAAGGAGTTCAAGCTGGTTCACCAGAAGAAAAATTGGAAAAATCAATGGCCTATCTTATAAGGCAAATGGAAGAAGATACTTATGGGGCTACCAGATTCAAATTTTTTCATTCCAATCAGAGTCAAAAAACTTATGAAAAATTTGGTGGAAAACCTCCAATAATTTTAAAAAAGCACAAATCATTTTTGCAAGATAAAAAATTATTGGGTATCGAATTTTTCAGGACGACCCCTTATATTAAAGTAGCAAAGACTTTTGAGGAAGAGGATAGTTGGGAGGAAGATGTGATGATTTTTATGATAGATGCAGATGAAATCAAGAATGATAGTATTATCCTGCGTCAGGTCAGTTTTACTCGCCCGGTAAAAGAATAGAAAATCTTTGCCGACACCAGCTTTGAAGCCCTCTATGAAGATTACCGCCAGTTGCAGGGATGGCAGCATGAATATATGGCTGACCATTATACCGGAATTATGCAGGAAGCGATACGCGAGGTCCATCCCAAATTAAATGATAGTACTTTTTTAAATAATTATGTAGAACTTGATCCATCCTAATTGGAATTGGAATGACTTCTATGAATATATTTCTCATCGAGGACTTCAATTAACAGAAAAAGATAAAGAATATTATGAAAATAACATTGAGGATATAAGTAAGTATGAAGAAGGGGCTAAGGCCGATTCTACAAAAGAACCAAATTGTAATTGAAATGAAAATATTAGTAATATTCCTTATTTTTTTTTCTAATTCCTATTCCCAGATAAAGGATACGGTTTATATTAAATTTAATGACACTTTTGAAGAAATGGAAAGGGTTCAATTTTCTTTATCAAAAGAAGCCACGACCTCTTATTCTTATTTGATTGAGCAAAAAGAAGATACTTATCCTTATGATAACAAATTTCGATTTAGCCATTTTCACAGAGATCCAGAACTTCAAAAAAAATTTAACGGTAAGACCCCGATTAAGTTAAAAAAAAGCAGGGAATTTTTAAATGAAAAAAAGGTCTTGGACATTAGTTTTTTCAGGACAACCCCCTACATCAAAGTTGCTAAAACCTTTGAAGAACAAGACAGTTGGAAACAAGATGTCCTTATTTTTATGATTGATGTTGATGAAATCAAGAACGATAGCATTGTTTTACGGGAAGTAACTTTTACAAGGCCGATTAAGGAATAAAGCAATTAAGGGTATAACATATACCTTGATTTACACAATTCAGAGAAGCAGAGAAACTTAGCTACAGCCGCATCCTGAAACCCCGCAGGCTTTCTGCTTTTCAGTCTTTCTGCGGGTTATAAAAGCCGGTTTCCAGATGAATTTGCTAATCATATATCCCACTGAGATAGCGAAGGTGATAAAAACTAAAATATGTTGTAGTAATTCCATAGTAACTGAGTCGTAATTTTACTGTTTACTTACAAATTATTTTAAAAGCTGAAAAGCAGCCAAAGCAACCACATAGGCAAAGGCGCTCATAAGCACCAGTTGCAATATTGGCCATTTCCAGGTGTTAGTTTCTCTTTTTACAATTGCGAGTGTGCTCATACACTGCATGGCAAAAGCATAGAAAAGCAACAGACTTATCCCGCTGGCGAAGGTAAATAGTGGTCCTCCAAGCACAGGATTTGTTTCTGCCGCCATTCGGTTTTTAATGGTTTCTTCCTCGTCACTACCTACACTGTAAATGGTGGCCAGAGTTCCCACAAAAACTTCGCGGGCAGCAAAGGAACTAATAATCGCTATTCCAATTTTCCAATCATAACCCAGGGGCGCGACCGCCGGTTCTATTGCCCGGCCCATAATGCCAATATAGGAATGCTTCAGTTTATACGACGATACATCTTCCTGAAATTCTTCTGTAGAAATATTTTCTTCAGAATTATATTTTGTAGCTATTATCTCTTCAGCATTATGGAAATCTTCACCTGGCCCGAAACTGGCTAAAACCCACAGAATTATCGAAATTGCCAGTATAATTTTACCGGCGCCCCACACAAAAGATTTTGTTTTTTCAACTACATTAATTGCAATGTTCTTTATCATCGGTACCTTATAATTAGGCATTTCGATAACAAAATAGCTCTTGTTCTTAATATCTAATATGCTGTTTAAAATCCATGCCGAAAGAATAGCGGTTCCAAAACCTATCAGGTACAATAACATTAGAGTTAACCCCTGATAATTAAAACCTAATATTGTTTTGTCCGGAATTACAAGTGCAATAATGATAAGATAAACCGGCAGCCTTGCAGAACATGTGGTAAAGGGAACCACAAGAATGGTGATAAGCCGTTCTTTCCAATTTTCGATGTTCCTAGTCGCCATAACTGCGGGAATAGCGCAGGCAGTACCAGATACCAGCGGCACAACACTTTTACCACTTAATCCAAACCTTCGCATAATCCTGTCCATTAGGAAAACCACGCGGCTCATATAGCCTGTCTCTTCTAAAATGCTGATAAAAAGAAAGAGGAAAGCAATCTGCGGAATAAAAATGATGATTCCCCCAAGTCCGGGAATTATACCTTCTGCCATAAGATCTGTAAAGACTCCTGGTGGAAATGTATTGTTTACCAATTCACTTAGAGAAGCAAAGGCTTCGTCTATGAGATCCATGGGGTAACTGGACCAATTGTAAATGGCTTGAAAAATCAGCATTAAGATAGACAGAAAAACCACATAGCCCCAAACTTTATGGGTTAGCACCCTGTCCAGTTTAGCTCTTAAATCTGTGGCGGCATTTAAATCTACAGTCAAAGCCTGCTTTAGAGTGCCGTTTATAAACTGATACCTAAGAACGGTTTCTTTTTGCTGGAGACGTTTTAAGTCGCTTTCAGACTTTGTGTTAAAATCTGTAGATTTATGTAGTTCCTTTCTATTTATATTACCGAAGTTAACATCTTGTGTAATTACCAACCAAAGCTTGTAAATAGATTGATTAGGAAAGGCTTTTCGAAGTCTATCGAAATAATCGGGATCAATTATAGAAGCATTTAAGCAAGGCTCTGTAGGAATCTGCTTGTGATTTATAATCATCTCCTTGAGCTCATCAATCCCCTGATTTTTTCTGGCACTTACCAGAGCAACTTTAGTTTTTAACCGCTCTTCAAGCATTTCAATATTCAGTGAAATACCTTTGCGAATCATTCGATCTGCCATGTTAACCACAAGAATCGTGGGAATGCCCAGATCTTTAATCTGAGTAAAGAGGAGCAGGTTTCGTTTAAGATTTTCAACATCGCTTACTACAACAGCAACATCTGGATAATCCTTGTCATTTTTATTAAGCAACAGCTCAATTACCAAATTTTCATCCAGGGAAGAGGCGTTAAGGCTGTAAGTTCCGGGAAGATCAAGAATGTGAGCTTTTAACCCACGGGGCAATTTGCATATCCCTTCTTTCTTTTCTACCGTAATACCGGGGTAATTTCCCACCTTTTGGTTTAATCCTGTAAGCTGGTTAAAGACAGAGGTTTTCCCGGTATTGGGATTTCCTATTAATGCGACATTAATTTGTTTGCCCATGCTAATCGATTAGTTCAATTTCAATGTGCAATGCAGTTTCCTTCCTAATGGCAAGATGGCTACCGTTAACATTTAAGTAAAGGGGGTCTCTAAAAGGAGCTATTTGTACCAGCTCTACCTCGTTCCCTGGCAGGCAACCCATTTCCAAAAGTTTAAGCGGAACATTATCAGCAGAGAATTCTTTTATAATTCCCTTTTGTCCTCGCCTGAGATGTGCTACGGTAACTTTCAATGTTATTTAGATTGATTTTAAACAAGGCAAAAGTAAGGGAAATAAAAATGGTAGAAAAGCCTGAAGCTTATTTATTTGTTCTTTAAAAATTCAATATCTGCCATAAGTTTTTCGATAGCTTCAGGATCTGTGCCGTCGTAAAAGCCACGTATTTGTCTATCCTTATCCACAAGAACAAAATTTTCTGTATGGATCATGTCATATTTTCCACCATCTCCTGTACTTTTTGTAGCGAGATAAGATTTTCTGGCGAGATCATAAATCTTCTTTTTATCACCCGTAACAAGATTCCATTTCCCATCTATTACACCTTTTTCTTCTGCATATTTTTTTAACACGGGTACGCTGTCTGTCTTTGGAAACACAGTGTGTGAGAGCAGGAAAACTTCAGGGTCATCTTTTATCTTCTCCTGTATTTTAACCATATGATCTGTCATAATGGGGCAAATGGTAAGGCAGGTCGTAAAGAAGAAATCGGCTACATAAATTTTATCTTTATAAAACGCTTCGGTTATAGTATCTCCATTTTGGTTCACAAGTTCAAAATCTGCAATTTTGTGATACTTTCTTATATATTGAACAGTAGTATCCACCAATTCTGCATTCACCATGTCTGGTTGATAAATTGGTAAAGTTTTTTCAGGTTTAAGCAGCGAATAAATACTAACCAGTATAATTGCCGACAGAATGGAAAAAACTATGGCAAAGGTTTTGTAACGCTTAAAAAACTTTAGCATGAATAAAATTTTGATGCAAAATTAACTGCTGGGAATCAAATAGTCGCAATTGGAAGCAAAAAATTTCAGAAATGCGAACAGTGGTAGATTAATACTTTTCTAGTAGTTTTTAAAAAGTTACTTTTGTGCGATTAAATTTTGAAGTTTAAAGAATGGATCCATTTGCAGTTAAAGCAATACAACTTTTACTAAGTTTATCATTGCTTATTGTATTACACGAATTTGGGCATTACATCCCCGCCAAGATATTTAAAACACGAGTAGAGAAATTTTTCCTGTTTTTCGATGTAAAATTTGCGCTTTTCAAAAAGAAAATAGGCGATACTGTCTACGGAATTGGGTGGCTGCCGCTTGGTGGTTACGTAAAGATTTCCGGGATGATAGATGAGAGTATGGACAAAGAGCAGATGGCGCAGCCGCCACAGCCCTGGGAATTCCGTAGTAAACCGGCATGGCAGCGTTTGATCATTATGCTGGGAGGGGTCACCGTAAACCTGGTATTGGGTTTCGTTATTTTTATGATGATCCTTTTCGTTTATGGAACCCGTTATGTTGGTCCTGAGCAGATGCCCGATGGTTTTGCAGTAGTAGACGAATTTAAGGAATATGGTTTTGAAGATGGAGACAGGATCATGGAGGTGAACGGAACCAGCTTTGAAAATAGCCTCGATATTAACCGCCATCTTTTTATGCGGGATGTGACTTCTATCACCGTTTTACACCAGGATGGAAGTGAAGAAACTATCTCTATTCCAGAGACCGTTGGTGCCCAAATGTGGGAAGAAGGAATTATGCAGCCTTTTGTACCTATACAGTCGCCGGTACTGGATACCGTGGTGGCAGACAGGGCAGCAGCGTTGGCCGGTCTTCAGCAGGGAGACAGCATAATTTCTTTGAATAGTCAGGAAATCGGTTACTGGCACGAAGTAAGTCCTATTACAAAAGGAAATCCCAATAAGGAAATAGAAGTGGTTTTTGAACGTGGCGGTGAGATTAAGGGTGCTATGATTACTCCAGATGAGGAGGGATTAATAGGCGTGGCAGCGGTTCGAGGTTTCGAGTTCGAGAAACGTGAATATGGCTTTGCCGAAAGTATTTCTGAAGGTTTTGATTACGGTTACTGGACATTGCACGATTATGTTGCCCAATTTGAATATGTTTTTACCAAAAAAGGTGCTTCTCAACTTGGAGGTTTCGGCGCGATAGGCGGCTTGTTTCCTGATACCTGGAACTGGGCCGGTTTTTGGCATACAACTGCCTTTATTTCGATAATATTGGCTTTTATGAACATTCTGCCGATTCCGGCTTTAGACGGTGGCCACGTCGTGTTTTTGCTTTATGAAATGATCACCGGAAGAACACCAAATGATAAGTTTATGGAAGTAGCACAGTTAATTGGCTTCGTTATCATTTTTGCGCTTGTGCTTTACGCCAACGGAAATGATATTTATAAATGGCTGTTTGAATAAACTTTGAATTGAAGGAGAGGTCTCCAAAATGACAATTTTCGTGTTTCTGAATATTCAGTTTTAGAAGTCGATTTAAAATATCCCATTCGATAATTGGCATTTTCAGGCAGTCTCTTTATTTTTTCAGAAGATGTCTTTTTTAGGTTTTAATACCTTCAGAAGGACTTAAAATCACCTACTATCATGAAGAATTTTATCCTCATTATATTTCTTCTCTTTTCCCTGCAGGGATTCTCTCAGATTTATGACCCTGTAGAATGGTCGGCGAGTGTTGAAAAAGTTTCAGAATCCGAAAATGAATATCTACTTATTTTTTCTGCGGAAATTGAAGCGGGATGGCACCTTTACGCCCAGGATGTTCCTGAAAACGGACCAATTCCCACTACTTTCTCATATGAAAAAAATGACAATTATGAACTTTTAGGAGAAACGGAAGAAGAGGAGGGCATAACAGTAGATGATCCTGTCTTTGAAATGCGCATAAAGTATTTTGAAGATAAAGCCTCCTTTCAGCAACGTATAGTTTTACTGAAAGAAGCGGCTATAATAAATGCTTCTGTAGAATTCATGGTTTGCGACGATGAGCGTTGCTTACCACCAAGCCTGGAAGAATTTACTTTAACAGTACCGGCTGGCGGCATAAATCCTTCCGCAGATCCTTCAATTTTTAATGATAATGTAGATTTAGAAGAACCTGTAGATATTTCTAATGAAGTAGAAACCGGAATAACTTCTGCAAAGGAGAACAAAAATGGATTGTGGAGTATCTTCTTTATTGCCTTCCTTTCAGGTTTTGCGGCACTACTTACGCCCTGCGTTTTTCCTATGATTCCCATGACGGTGAGTTATTTTACCAAGCAAAGTAAAACCCGGGCAAAGGGAATTCGGAATGCAATAATTTATGGGATTTCCATTGTTGTTATTTATGTTTTGCTTGGAACAGCCGTAACTGCCATTTTTGGCGCAGATTCTCTAAATGCACTGGCGACTAACGTCTGGTTTAACCTCATTTTCTTCGCCATATTGGTCATTTTTGCGATCTCATTTTTTGGGGCTTTCGATATCATGCTTCCCAATTCCTGGGCCAACAAAGTAGATTCCCAGGCAGATCGAGGAGGGATAATTGGCATTTTCTTTATGGCGTTGGCGTTGGCAATTGTGTCCTTTTCCTGTACCGGTCCTATTGTGGGAACATTGTTAGTGCAGGCCGCTTCAAAAGGAGGAATTGCACCAATTGTGGGAATGCTGGGTTTTTCTTTGGCTATTGCTTTGCCGTTTGCGCTTTTTGCTGCCTTCCCGGGGTGGATGAACACACTGCCAAAGAGCGGTGGTTGGTTAAATACCGTAAAAGTTTTTCTCGGATTCCTGGAACTGGCGCTGGCTTTCAAGTTCCTTTCTCAGGCAGACCTGGTGCTACAACTGCACCTTTTGGAACGCGAAGTGTTTATCGCCATCTGGATTGCGATTTTTGGAACGCTTGCCTTATATTTATTCGGAAAAATAAAACTGCCACATGATTCTCCGCTGGAATCCATTTCAGTAGGTAGACTGATAATGGGATTGTTGGTGCTCACATTTACAATATATCTTATCCCGGGGCTTTGGGGAGCTCCGCTGAACTTTATCAGCGCTTTTCCGCCGCCTCTGGAGTACAGTGAATCCCCGTATGGAGTAGGGTACACAAAAAATGTAGCTTCAGGAACGGCAGCTAATGCAAAATTACCCGAAGGCGCGCACCTGATGCCTCCGCACGACATCCTGGTCTTCAACGATTTTGAAAGAGGATTGGAATATGCTGAAGAGGTCGGTAAGCCGGTAATGCTGGATTTTACGGGATGGGCGTGCGTTAACTGCAGGAAAATGGAGCAAAATGTATGGCCAAAACAGCGCATTTTGGATATTTTGAAGAACGATATTGTCCTTATATCACTTTATGTGGATGATAAACGAGATTTACCTGAAGAAGACACTTATACTTCAGAAATCACAGGAAAGGAAATCACTACGGTAGGCCAGAAATGGAGCGACTTTCAGATTAGCAGGTTTGAAGCAAATGCCCAACCGTTTTATGTGCTACTGGATGCCAGCGGAGAAAAACTTAACGAGCCCGCAGCCTATACTCCAGATCCCGACGAATATTATCAATGGTTACAGGAAGGAATTTCTGCTTATAAAGATTAGTATTCTCCTGAACATTTTTAGAACCATTCAGATCTAAAGCTTTAGATCGATAATTGTCATTTTTAGGCTCTCTCTTAAAAACTCTAATTTCCTCTAATAGAAGTCAATAACTGGCATTTCAGGGCATCCATCATTTTTGATGATTGTATTTCCTGCAAGTTCTTTTTTGATCTTGTAGGGTATAAGAAAATAATCAAACCTACAAGGTTTCTAAAACCTTGCAGGAGGTCGATAATCGTCATTTTCAGGCTCTCATCTTAAAACCAAAGAATTTTCCACTTTACACTCTCCTCTGATTAAAGACAGATAATTTCCATTTCAGGACATACATTATTTTTGCTGAAGAACTCTGGAAAGGGACGGCACGTTAATTTAAGTAATCGATCGGTCCAGGTGGGTATAACCTCCGTCTACCACCAAATGCTGACCCGTAGTATGCGCAGATTTTTCTGAAAGAAGGAAAAGAGCGGTATGGGCAATTTCCTCGCTGGTCGTCATTCTTTTACCTAAAGGGATATTCTGGATTATGTTTTTCAGTTTTTCTTCGGGATTATCAAAAGTAGCAATCCAGTTGTCATATTGCGGAGTCTGAACTTCAGCAGGAACTATCGCGTTTACCCTTACTCCGTAAGATAGGAGCTCTACAGCCCATTCCCGGGTCAAAGCAAGTTGTGCACCTTTGGCGGCAGCATATCCCGAAGTGCCTCCCTGGCCGGTAATTGCCGTTTTAGAACTGATGTTTACAATACTGCCTTTGGAAGCTTTTATGTGTTTAACGCAATAATGCGCCATTTCATAATAATGGTTAAGGTTGGAAATAACCGAATTTTTAAATTTTTCAGGAGTACCATTTTCCAGGCCAATGCCGTCATTCGTGCCGGCATTATTAACCAGTCCGTAAATCTTACCGAATTTTTCAACAGTTTCAGCAACAATATTTTTACAGGCTTCAGGATCATTAAGATCGGCCTGAATAAAATGTCCATTCTCACCTTTTTGCTGAAGCTCCTTCAGAAGTTTCTTTCCGTCTGCACTGGTGCGGCCAATAAATACAGGAATTCCCCCTTCCGAGGCGATTCCTTTTGAAATGGCTTTCCCAATTCCCTTGGTACCTCCTGTAACTATAATTACTTTCTCCTGAAGTTCTAAATCCATATTATCATTCTATTAATTCTGAATTTATGTCTAAAATAGTCGCTTTTCCTGCCTTCATTTCTACCTGAATTTTGTTTTCTCCATATTTCACCTGAACGGTTTTATCTTCTTCTGAAGTTAACTTCAGTTGTTCCAATTTTCCATCTTCCCATGCAATATCCACTTCAATATTTCCCCGTGCTTTAAGACCTTTTATTTTTCCATTTGGCCATTCCTCAGGAAGGGCAGGTAAAATCCTTAGAAAACCTTCGTGCGATTGCAGCAACATTTCGGCAATTCCGGCTGTAAATCCGAAGTTTCCATCTATCTGAAAAGGAGGATGGATATCCAGTAAATTAGGATAAATAGAACGCTCCATAAAAAGTTGGATATTTTCGTATGCCGCTTCAGGATTTAATAGCCTGGCGTAAAAATTTATGATCCAGGCACGGCTCCATCCCGGCCCTGCGCCGCCATGCTCCAGGCGATGCTCAATGGTTTTTCGGGCGGCTTCAAATAATTCCGGATCTTCGCTGGTAATATCATCGCCCGGATGTAAAGCGTATAAATGAGAAATATGGCGATGGCCTTTTTCAGGTTCTTCATATTCACGGTCCCATTCCAGAATTCTTCCGTATTTTCCAATTTGTATTCCGGTGCGTAATTGCCCGCGCTGATCTTTTATCTTCTGAATAAAATCATCAGATTTTCCCAATATTTGAGCAGACGCAATGGTGTTATCAAAAACTTCAGCAATAATCTGATGGCCCATAGCAGTGCCGCGGGATAGGGCAGCAGGCTGTCCATCTTGAGCCAGATAACGATTTTCAGGTGAGGTTTCGGGAGTGGAAATTAAGGTGCCGTCACGCGGATCTTCAGTAAGCCAATCTGAATAAAATTCAGCATAAGCTTTTAGAGCGGGATAGGCACGTTCTTTTAAAAAGGTGGTATCCTGCGTGAACTGGTAATGCTCCCAGTAATGTTGCGCCAGCCAGCCACCACCATGAATCCAGGAACCCCAGTAAGCTGTTTCGGCCTGCATCCAGGGAGATGCCCAAAGATCTGAAGTTTGATGTGCTACGGTGCCGCTCATTCCATATTGTTCTTTGGCAAGAATTTTTCCTCTTTCTATAAGTCTATCAGTAAAATCAAAAAGTGGTTCCTGAAGTTCGCTAAGGTTTGTGGGCCCTGCAGGCCAGTAATTCATTTGCAGGTTGATGTTGAGGTGATAATCAGCATTCCACGGCGCCTGGATATCTTTATTCCAGAGCCCTTGCAAATTCGCAGGATTTGTACCCGGGCGGGAGCTCGAAATCAACAAATATCGGCCATATTGGAAGAGTTTTTCTACCAAATCACGGTCAGACTGACCGTCTTTTACCCGTTGAAGTCGCTCTGTGGTAGAAAGTGTATCCGGTTCTTTTTCACCTAAATCTATAGATACGCGGTTAAAATACTGCTGGTAATCTTCAATATGTCTGGACAACAAAGAATCGTAATCTTTACTCTGAAGACTTTCAAGGGTTCTTTCATTATTCGAAATATAATTGTCATGATAGAAGGAAGTACTGCTTACAATGTATAATATAGCCTCCTGCACATTTTTAAACGTTAGCGTACCGTTTTCAGAAGTTACCGAGCCTTGTTTTATATCAGCTTCAAGAATGGTTTCAAACTTTACTCCGTAATCTATCTCTATTGGCTCAGAATTTTTTGCGCCGGCATATTGGGTAACCATGCCGCGCATGTTGAGCACGTTATTTTCAGGGGAAGTAACTTCTACGGTGGGATGCCCGTTATCATCAGGACGGTTCATGCGGAGTTTGAAATTAATTCCATCAGGATTTTCCGTTTTAATCCGAACGATAAGTACATCGTCTGGTGCTGAGGCAAATACCTCCTGAGAAACTTTATGGCCACCAGATTTCCAGGAAGAGCTGGCCACAGCTTTTGCAAAATCCAGGCTGCGCTTATAATCATTTACATCCTTATTCTGATATTCTATAAACAAATCGCCCATGGTTTGATGGGAACGGGCTACGCCTTTAAATGAAAAATGTTCTACGATAAGACTATCGGCAAGATGCACTTTACCTTCGTTTACCAGTTTTCTAATTTCAGCGAGATCTTCCGGTGTACCTTTACTATTACCCCAATCCGGTCCACCAGGCCACATAGAATCTTCATTTAGCTGAATCCTTTCGCTCTTTGGATCGCCAAAAACCATTGCTCCCAAACGGCCATTTCCAACCGGAAGAGCATGATCCCAGTTTTCTGCCGGACTTTCATACCATAACAGGTTTTTAGAAGTTGAATCCTGGGAATGGCTACTGAATGGAATCAACATAAGGGCAAGCATCAAAAAAAGTGGAATGAACCGATTTTGCATGGCTTAGATATTGTAGAATTTCTGCGCGTTTTTGAAGAAAATAGCTTCTTTTTCGGAAGTGCTAAAAATGGAGGTGTAGTCTTTAAGAAGGTTGGTAACGCTTTCGTAGTCCCCGGCCAATGTGCATACCGGCCAGTCGGAGCCAAAAAATATCCTTTCTGTTCCGAAAAAACTGAAAACGGTGTCCAGGTAAGGTTTAAAATTTTCAGGTTTCCAGTTTTCCCAGTCGGCTTCTGTGACCATTCCTGAAATTTTGCAGTGAACATTTGGAAATTGTGCCAAACGTTCTATATTTTGCTTCCAATCCTGATATTTGATGTTTTTGATATCCGGCTTTCCCAGGTGGTCCAATACAAACGCCTGCTCCGGGAAATCTTCTGCCAGATGAATAATAGAATTGAGCTGACGATAATCTACCAAAATATCATAGGTAAGGTTGAATTGCTGAAGTTTTGAAATTCCGTTCAGGAAAGTCTGGTTCAGGCAAAAATCATTCTCCTTATCCTGAAGAACATATCTGATGCCCTTTAGATACTTGTTTTGGCTGAATTTTTCCAGTTTCTTAACTACATTGCCAGCGGTAAGGTCCACCCATCCCACAACTCCTTTGATAATCCCATTTTCTTCAGCAAGTTTCAGAAGAAATTCGGTCTCTTCTTCAGACTGATCTGCCTGTACGGCAATACAGCCCTTCACGTCCTGATCCTGAATAGCGTTTTTGTAATCTTCAGGCGAAAAATCCCGTTTTATGGCACCCATAGATTCATTAATCCACAAATCGCGCTGCGGATTGTATTTCCAGAAATGCACATGGGAGTCAAAGATCATTATTTGTAATTTTTTACGTGTTGTTTGGAGGTTCCAAGGCCATCTATGCCCAGTTCCACCACATCTCCTTCTTTTAAAAAACGTTGCGGCTTTAAACCCATTCCTACTCCTGCAGGTGTGCCTGTAGAAATCACATCACCGGGAAGCAGTGTCATAAACTGGCTAACGTAGCTTATCACTTCAGAAACGTTAAAAACAAAATCTGAAGTGTTGCTGCTTTGCTTCGTTTCTCCATTCAGTTTTAGCCAAAGGTTGAGGTTGTTGGGATTCTTAATTTCATCTTTGGTGACCAGCCAGGGACCTAGAGGAGCGAAAGTGTCACAACTTTTACCTTTTACCCACTGGCCGCCCCTTTCAATTTGAAATGAACGCTCACTGTAATCGTTGTGCAAAACATATCCTGCCACGTGATCTAGAGCATCTTCTTCGGAACAATAAGATGTTTTTTTGCCAATTACTACGCCTAATTCCACTTCCCAGTCAGTTTTAGTGCTGTTCTTCGGAATAATTAAATCGTCATTAGGCCCCACAATTGCGGAAGTGGCCTTAAAAAAAAGTACCGGTTCCTTTGGTGCTTCGGCTCCGGTTTCCTCGGCATGTTTTGCATAATTTAGACCGATGCAAATAATTTTGGAAGGTCGGGAAAACGGACTTCCAAGACGGGTGTCTTTGGTAATTTCCGGACAATTTTCAGTATTATCTTTTAGCCAGGTTTGCAGGTTTTCTATTCCCCCGGTTTGAAAGAATTTTTCATTAAAATCGTCAGTGAAGGCAGAAACATCTATTCGTTTGCCATTTTCCAGTTCCACACCCGGTTTTTCTTCATTTATATTTCCAAAACGTATTAATTTCATATTTTAATTTTTTTGTTTAAGTGCCATTCAGTTTTATATATCCTCCGTCTATTGGAAAATCTGTTCCGGTAATAAAAGCAGCTTCATCCGAGGCGAGGTACACCGCTAAGTTAGCAACTTCTTCCGGTTTTCCCATGCGACCCAAAGGTTGGGTTGCAGAAAGTTTTTCGAACATTTTTTCTTCCTCTCCGGGATAATTTTGCTTTATAAATCCATCTACAAAAGGGGTATGCACCCTCGCAGGAGAAATGCTGTTACATCGTATACCGTATGAAATATAATCTTTTGCTATGGAATAGGTCATGGTGAGCACCGCACCTTTGGTCATGGAATACGCGAAACGATCTGCCACCGCCACAGAAGAAGCTATTGAGGCAATATTAATAATTGTACCTTTTTGCTTCTCTTTCATTTTTGAAATACAGGCCTTAATACAGTTGTAAGTGCCTTTAATATTCACATTGTAAAGGCGATCCAGGTCGGCTTCTTCGGTTTTCTCAATATTCCCCACATGAGCAATTCCCGCATTATTCACGAGGATATCGATATTTGCCATTTTCTCTACTGCACTTTTTACTGCAGCCTGACTGGTAATATTACAGGTATGGACAAATAATACTTTTTCCTTTTTATTTAATTGAGAAGCCAGTTCTTCTCCTGCTTCTGTATTAATTTCAAGAATATGCACTGTAGCTCCCTGGGCAATAAAAGCTTCTGTTATGGCTTTGCCGATCCCGCTGGCTCCTCCGGTAACTACGGCCGTTTTATTTTTTAAGCTGAACTTCTCCATTGCTTTGATGATTATTCGAAAGAACTGTTTCTTCTAAATCTGAAAGCCATGCGGTTCCATTTGGATAAGCGTATTCCTGAAGGGAAGCGGGTTTCATGGTAATGCTGTAGCCTGGCTGTTGGGGCAGAAGGTAAGCACCATTTTTAATCATTACCGGATCCTCAAAATGTTCATGCAAATGATCAACATATTCAATTATGCGATCGTCCAACTTTCCGCTAATTGCAATAAAATCTATCATGGCCAGGTGCTGTACATATTCGCAAAGCCCCACCCCGCCTGCGTGTGGACATACCGGTATATTATATTTATTTGCCATTAGTAAAATAGCCAGAACTTCGTTTACCCCACCAACACGGCAGCTGTCTATCTGGCAAATGCCAATGGCATTGCTCTGCATTAGCTGTTTAAACATAATCCGGTTATGGCAATGTTCACCTGTAGCTACCTGAACAGGATCTACATTGCGCGCAATTTTGGCGTGGCCTAAGATATCATCTGGACTTGTTGGCTCTTCAATCCACCATGGCTCAAACCGGGCAAGAACTTTCATATTTTCGATGGCTTCATCTACATCCCATTTTTGGTTGGCATCCATCATCAACTTGAGGTCTGCACCTATTTCCTCTCTGATGATACTCGCTCTTCGTAAATCGTCTTCAAGATTGGAACCCACTTTCATTTTTATGTGTTTCCAACCTTCGGCTTTGGCCTCACGGCAAAGTTGCCTTATTTTTTCATCGGAATATCCCAGCCATCCCGCAGAGGTAGTGTAAGCAGGATAACCTTCTTCAACTAAATGCTTAATGCGCTCCTGTTTGGTAGCTTCCTTTTCCTTAAGCATAGAGAGTGCTTCATCAGGAGTAATAGCATCTGTGATATACTTGAAATCTATACAGGATACCAGTTCTTCCGGAGACATGTCTGCCAAAAGTTTCCATAATGGTTTGCCTTCAGTTTTTGCATACAAATCCCAAACAGCATTAACGACGGCACCAGTGGCAAGATGTATTACGCCCTTATCAGGGCCAAGCCAACGTAGCTGACTATCCCCGGTTATCATCGTCCAGAAAGCACCCATATTTGTTGTGAAAGATTCAAGGGTTTTATTTATTAGGAGAGGTGATAAAGATTTGATGGCTTTGGCACAAATTTCATTACCCCGACCGATAGTAAAAGTAAGACCATGGCCTTCAATATTATCTGGATGATCGGTTTTTAATATGACATATGCCGCTGAATAATCAGGATCGATATTCATGGCATCAGATCCAATGAAGTCTCTGCTTGTAGGGAAACGCACATCGTGTACTTCTATATCAATTATTGTAATTGGCTTTTTCATGGTATTAATTTCTTTCATATACCCGTTGATAATCCTGAAGATATTCTGTGGGCGTATAATTTGTTATCGCCTTAAACTGTCTGTTGAAGTTGGAGAGGTTGTTAAACCCCGATTCATAGCAGATATCTGTAATAGTATATTTTTGTTCCAGTAACATTTTACAAGCGTATCCCACCCGTATTTCATTAAGGTAGCGGGAAAAGGTTTTTTGGCTTACTCGCTTAAAAAAACGGCTGAAGGCAGCCGGATTCATATGAGCAATTTCTGAAACATCCTCCAGAGAAACAGGTTTTTTGAAGTTGTTAAATATATAAGAGTAAACTTTGTCTAAATTGTTATTGTCGCTTTGATGAAAAGAATTTAAAAAACCTGAACTTGAGAGTAATACTGAATTTCTGGATTTCGATAATAAATTTAGAACTTCCAGCATCTTGAGGACACGACCAAAATCATCAAGCTCCACCATCTTCATAATCTCCTGAATAATTTCTTCATTTTTATCTGTGAATTTAATACCGTGTCTCGCTTTTTCAAATAACTGCCCGATGTGTTTCATTTCTGCAGTATTGAAAAAGTCATGGCCTAGAAATTCCTGTTTAAAATGAACTGCTACTGCTTCAGCTTTCAGCTCGGAACCTTCAGCAAAATATGCTTTGTCATTGAGCCACATATGAGGCAAGTTTTTACCTAAGAGTATAATTTCTCCTTTGCTAAACTTTTCTATATTGTCCCCTACAAATCTTGTTCCTGTGCTTTTCAAAATTACCACAAGTTCCAACTGTTCATGGTAATGCCACAGCTTTAAAAAATTTGAATAGTTGTTATAGTGAACAGAAAGGGATTTGTTGCTAAGATCTGTCCTGTCTAAAAAGTGTAATTTCATAATATGAATCTCATACTTTATCTTAAATAAGTTCTACTTCAGGAAATTATGATAAAATTCCTGAAGTAGAAATACACTTTACACTCTAATTAACATCAACTCCAGGTTACAGAAATTATTCCTCCCCGGGTATTATTGCATCCAGAAGATCGGGATACAAAACTTCTCCAGTTTCACGGTCAAAAAGGGCAAAGCCATTGGCATTATCATCCCCATTATCCCAGTAGAAAGGTACCAGTCCATGCTCCATGGCAGATGTCGTAACGTATTCCATGTAATATTGGCGATACTGTTCATGACCATCAACATTGGGACGGGAGATAGCGCCATATTCACCTAAAATCACACCTATTCCATTATCTATGAATTCAGTTTTCATTCTGTCAAATTGATCATCAACATAAGATTCGTTCGCCCAGTCTTCAGATTCTGATGCGTCATCTCCCCATTGATAAACATTACTTTCGGTGTTTAAAGTAAAGTTGTAAGGGTCGTAATAGTGTATTTCCATCATTAGCCGGTCATCAACAACATCTTCAGGAATTTCGGCGAAATTAATGGTATGGTCAATATTGGTATTAAAGCCCTGTACCACCAGATGACGATAATGGTTCCTTCCGCCGGTAGCTCTTACGGCATCCACAAAAGTTTGATTAAATCCGTTTTGCACGGTATAATATTCTTCTGTAGGCGTTCCATAATCACCTTCTACCATTACTTCATTTGTACCTGCAAACAGAAGCCTGTCGCCATAATCCCGGAAATTAATAGCGATTTGTTGCCACATAATTTCAAGACGGTTATTCACATACTCTTCATCGTCATAGGTAGGCTGCATCCAACCGTTGTCCCAATGGATGTTGACAATGGCGTACATATCATTATCCAGGACTAAATTTACCACTTCTTCCACACGGTTCATCCAATCTTCTGTAATAACAAAATTTTCTTCATCTGAAAATTTACTCCACGCTACTGGAATACGTATCGCATTAAACCCTGCTTCCTTAACAGATTGGATCAATTGCTCATTTACTACTGGATTACCCCAGGCCGTTTCCCCGCCAATAGCATCAAGCGAATTTCCCAAATTCCACCCTATTTCTATTTCATTGGCAAGTTCAACACTCGTTAGGGCACGCATATCTGTTTCATCTGGTGGAATAGTAGCTTCAACAGGTGGTGCTTCGGCTGCGGCTTGTGTTATTAAAATATCCTGCGTGTCATCTTCAGTAGAAATGGTTAGGATGGCAGTTCTTTCTTCAGTTTCTCCATTTGCCTCTGCTGTAACTACTACATCACTTGTTTCCAATCCGCTTTCTGTAGATAACGACAGCCAGTCTGCATCACTCAAAACCGTCCACGCGTCACCACTGGTAACTTCGAAAGTGTTTTCACCTCCCATAGCTTCAAAATCAATGCTCGTTGGGGATACCGCAAATTCGATTGGATCGGGTGGTGCAACGGTTCTTGATCCTTCATCGTCTTCTGAGCAGGAAACTAACCCACTGCATATAAAAAGTGCTGTGAATATGCTAAAGGCACTAAATGCTTGTTTTTTCATAACTATTACTTTTAATTAATAATTTTTTACTCGATCTCAATATCTACTTGTTGCAAAATGTTCCTTGAGGAGTTTCCTATTTTAAGGGTATATGTGCCGGGTTCAACTGTCCACGATTTATTATCCACGTTGAAATAAGACAGGTCTTTAACCGGTATTTTAATGGAGACTGTTTCTGAACTTCCTGTTGAAACATTTACTTTTAGGAATCCTTTCAGTTCCTGTGCAGCACGTTCTATCTGGGAATCAGATTTTGAAACATATACCTGTACTACTTCTTTACCATCTACTTCTCCAGTATTTTGTACCTCTACATTCACAGTGATCGTATCGCTCTTTGTGTATGCTCCTTCTTTGTCCACTTCCGGATTATTAAATGCAAAGGAAGCATAGGAAAGTCCGTACCCAAAAGGATAAAGCGGATCCACATTTTTAGTATCGAACCAGCGATAGCCTACTAAGATTCCTTCATCATAAGTTGCTGTTTCATCTCCGGGAAAGCTGTTGGTGGCGTGCGCAGGAGAATCTTCAAGTTTTTTAGGCATAGTCCAGGGAAGTTTACCGGATGGATTCACGTTGCCCAGAAGCACATCTGCAAGAGCATTTCCACCTTCAGAACCATTAAACCAGCTCCACACGAGCGTCGAAGTTTTTTGATCAATGTTTTCAATATCAAAAGGTGCTCCGGCAATCATTACTACAATGGTATTCGGATTGGCCTCTATTACCTTCTCAATTAATTCTTCCTGTCCAAACGGTAAATCCAGGCTTGCCCTGTCTGAAGCTTCCGTTTCATAATCACGATTAGAACCGGCAAATATTATAGCGACATCAGAATTTTTAGCCGCATTCACGGCCTCATCTACCAATTTCGGATCAAGTTCATCAATGGTGACAGGACCGTCCAAAGTTATATCACCAAGCTTGGCTTTTTCTGTTTTGGAATAGCGCTCGAGGTAACCTTGCGCATGGTTGATTTGTACCGACTCGGGTAATCTGTTCTTGAGACCTTCCAACGGAGTTACCTCGCGTTTCGTTTTAACGCCTGCTCCAAAACCTCCCAAAGCATTTTTCTTGGTAGCGTTGTCACCTATTACTGCAACGCTTTTAATGTCGTCCAACTTCAAGGGTAGCATATCATTTTCATTTTTGAGCAGTACCACCGATTCTGAAGCTATGTCATAAGCATCCTCAAAATGCTGCTCCGCATTTCTGCTGCCTTTTGCACGACTGGTAGAATCAATACTTTTAATATTATACATTACTCTGAGCACTCGTCTTACATGCTTGTTCACTTCTTCTTCAGAAAGTTTACCTGCCTGTACAGAATCAATTAGGGGCTGAGCAAAGAAATATTCATCAAAGGGAGCATTGGTTCCCATTTCCACATCGGCTCCGGCCTTTAACGCTTTTACGGTGCTATGGATGGCATTCCAATCCGAAATTACAATACCTTTAAAACCCCATTCATCTCTTAGGACATCCTGAAGCATGTACTCATTTTCGTTGAGATAATCTCCCCGGAGTTTATTATATGCACCCATTACGCTATAAGCATGAGCATCTTTAATGGCTGCTTCAAATGCTGGAAGATAAATTTCCCGTAATGTCCGGTCGTCCAATTGAACATCTACAGTACCACGGTTTGTCTCCTGATTATTGACCGCATAGTGTTTTATACAGGCAGCCACGTCATTGTCCTGAACCCCTACGATATAAGGAACTGTTATCTGCTTGTTCAAAAATGGATCTTCCGTGAAATATTCATAAGTACGTCCACCTAATGGAGTTCTTATAATATTGAAAGCAGGAGCCAATAAAACATCTTTATTTCGGTCTCGTGCTTCTGCTCCAATAACATTTCCAAAAGTATATGCCAACTGCGGATTCCAGGTAGCCGAGAGCCCGGCACCTGCGGGAAGGTAAGTTGCGTAGTCGTTCTCCCAACCTGCAGGCGCCCAGGAGTCACGGGAGATCTCTTCACGTACTCCAAGCGGTCCGTCTGCCATTGTTAGTTCAGGGATTCCAAGGCGTGGAATACCTGAAGTGGCAAACATACTGGTGCCGTGCAGCATTCCTGCTTTTTCTTCTAATGTCATTTGAGAGATCAGGCTGTCGATTTCATTTTCATATTTCATACTCAGAGGCTCGCCCTGGAATATTTCCTTTTGTTCTGCGGTTTCAGGATTGCTTTCAATGGCTTCCGGGCTTTCGCCACATGCTGTAAAAGCCGCAAGGCTAGCAAAGCTCAGAAAGGTGAATATGTTATTTTTCATAATAATGTAAATATGGAATGCGTTTTTAATTCCTTTTCAGCTTAAGATTTATGCCTTACGATTTATAGTTTTTTGAACCTTATCGCTGCTCCTCCACTTTCACCAAGTTGGAGCGTAAGATTATCTGCGGCTGTTACTTCTTTGGTGGTAATTTTTACTTCCGAAGGGTTGTTATCTAATCCGGTTCCTTCGGCATCTGCATATATCTGAGCTTCGTAAGTTGCTCCTTCATCGAGAAAGGATAGGGAAATTTCCAGATCGCGTGCATTTTCATCGGTAATACTTCCCAGGTACCAGTCTTCACTATCTATATCTTTCCTTACCGTGGTGATATAATTCCCAATTTCGCCATTGAGAACTTTTGTGTCTTCCCAATCCATTGGCACATCTTTCAAAAATTGGAATTCTGGTTTGTTCACGTAGTTTTCCGGTAGATCGGCCAACATTTGTATTGGCGAGTATACAGTTACCAAAAGGGCCAATTGTTTGGCTGAAGTGGAATGTACCCTTCTGCCGGGATAACCCTGGCTAACCTCCACATCCAGAATTCCGGCAGTGAAATCCATAGGACCAGCAAGAAAACGGGTGAAAGGTAAGATGGTGACGTGATCTGGAGGGTTACCTTCGCTCCAGGCATTATATTCTATTCCGCGGGCCCCTTCTCGCGCCAGCATATTAGGATAGGTGCGTCTTTCCCCGGTGTCTTTTATAGGTTCGTGGAAAAGTACATTCAGGTTATACTCTGCCGCTTTTTCAAGTACATATCTAAAGTAATTTACCCCAAATTGACCGTGATGCCATTCTTCCATATTTAGCATAGAACCAACGTGACCAATTTTTACATCATGAATTCCAACTTTGTTATAAAGAGCAAAAGCACTGTCTATTTGTTGTAGATAATTGTCAATATTTGAACCTGTTTCATGATAACCGATTATACGTACGCCATTTTCCGCAGCATAGTCCGTTACTTCTTCCAGATCAAAATTGTCTGCTTCTTCTGTAAAACTGAACTGGTGCAAAGCATTCTCGTACCATGATGGTGTCCAACCTTTGTTCCAGCCCTCAATCAACAAATGGTCAATTCCGAGCTGATCAGCATAATCAATGTGTTCTCGGGCGTTTTTGGTGGTTGCTCCCTGGTTTTCACCTTCCCAAAAAGTGTATTTTCCAATATGCATTCCCCACCATATTCCTATATATTTTACAGGCTCTATCCAGCTGGTATCTTCAATTTTATTGGGCTCATTAAGGTTTATAATGAGATAAGAAGTAATAAGATCTGTTGGTTCTTCACCTATCTGGATTGTTCTCCAGGGAGTGGTAAAAGAATTTGTAGTACGAACCTTCACTCCGTCTGCCCAGGGAACCAAATTAGCTTTTAGCTTGGTTCCTGAAATGTTTTCAAGAGTCATACTGGCAAAATCTGTCAGGTTTGCTTCATGGAAGCTAATTGCCAGTCCGTTTTCACTCTCTATAGTGAGCGGTGTATGAACGGTATCCAGTTCACTCACAGGAGAAGCTTTATAAAGGTTCTCATAACGTTGTTCGTGATAGGCAGGAATCCACCAGGCTTTTCCTTCATCTTTTAAACTGAAGGTGGTAAGCTCGTCCATAATAAAAATACTGTCGTTGATTCCCTGCTCCGGAAAAACATATCGGAAAGCAACTCCATCATCAAAAGCACGAAATTGTACCTGAAGTTTCCGTTGTTTTTCGTTTTTCTCCTGAAGGTTTACAACCAGCTGATTGTAATGGTTCCTGATGTTTTTCTTCTCTCCCCAAACCTGCTCCCATGTTTCGTCATAGGAAGATTCTTCTACAGAAGCAATTTCAAAATTACTGCTAAGCGAATCATTGTCCCGGAGAACAAAACCCATTTCTGAGGGGGAAATAATTTCGGTATCACCATGAGAAACAGAATATTTTGGGCTGTTGCCAGAAAGTTCAAACCTTATTTTATTCTGTCCATCGGGCGATGCTATTTCATGAACATCTTCTACCTGTTGTTGTCCACAGGAGATTAATGAAATTAGAAGTGCGGAGACTATGCTTAATCTTTTTATCATTTTTGTATTTACTTAAACTTGGTATAATAATATTTTACTTCTGCCACTGGGTTTTGAAAGTTGTTTTTCCGCTTAAAGGATTTTCTGTAACTTCAAAGTTGTTTCCTTCTTTTGAAATGTTAATGGTTTGTACAGCATCTCCTTCCGGAAGGAAAATTTTTCCTGAAGCAGAGTTTGTTCCTTCAGCAGCAAAAACTTTTAGATCAAGATTTGACCAATCCATCGCCTGGGTAGATTGTGCCAGTTTGATATGTGGAATCACCGTCCCGTCTTTTACCAAAACAATTATAGGAATATCCCCGGCTTTTATGGTGTGCCAACCGCTTTCATAAACTTCTTTTGTCTGATAATCAATCCATTTTCCTTCTGGCAAATAAACCTGCCTTTCGGAAACTTCTTCAAAAAGTGGGGCAACCAACATGCTTGATCCAAACAGGTATTGATCGTCCACCAGCCATGAACCCGCATCATCGGGATATTCCACAAACAATGCGCGCATCATTGGTAGTCCATTTTCTGAACTTTCTTTTGCCTGGGCATAGATGTACGGCATCAATTCGTAACGCATATTATCGGCTTTTCTGAAGGCTTTCAGGAAGCTCTCATTATAAAGCCAGGGCTCTGTTGGTGGCTCCCCGTGGCTTCTTACGTGTGAAGAAAGCATTCCGAAGGGCGTCCATCTTCTGTAAAGATCTTCAGGAGCTGCGGTTACAAATCCACCCACGTCATGGCTCCAGAAACTGAATCCACTCAGCCCGAGGGAAAGTCCACCGCGAAGGGTTGCAGACATAGCTGTATTTGTAGTAGCGGCGTCTCCACCCCAATGCAATGGGTAACGCTGACTTCCAGCCCAGGTGCTACGAGCCCAAATTAGGCTGTAGCCTTTTTCCTGTTTTGTCAATTCTGCCACCGCTTTATTGTAGCGTAACGGATATAGGTTGTGCTCATAAAATCCTGTACGACCGGAATGGTAAATTCCATTAGCCGGTGCTGCTTCTCCAAAATCTACTTTAAAAACGCCAACTCCCTGGTCAAACAGGTGCCGGAGCTTGCCCTGGTACCATTCCACTGTCTCTGGATTCGAAAAGTCAAGCACGGCATCTTCATAAGGGATATTCCCTTTTCGATCTTTAACGGCAAGTTCGTTTTCTACGATTTCATCAAAAAGTGTATTTTTTGGAGTGAAGTAGGGGAGTTGCCATAAAGAAACATGGAAACCGTCCTCCTTCATATCTGCCATCATATCTACTGGATCATCAAACCGGTCTGCAGCAAATTCATAATTGTTACGCCAATCGACATCAAACCAGCCGGTATCAAAATGAATCACATCGCTGGGAATCTCATATTTCCGAAGGTTGCTGGCAATTTCACGACCTTCTTCTTCAGAAAAATAGGTGATACGGCTCATCCAGAATCCGAAAGACCAAAGCGGGGGCATTTCGGCTTTTCCGGTTAGATCTGTGTATTCATCAAGAATGTCTTTAGGTTCTCCAAGGAAGAAGAAAAGATCTGCTTCATCATCGCCCAGCATCATGTTATTGGCTGCATTAAAATATTTTCCGAAGTCAACAGTAATAGGAGAGGAGGTATGCATAAAAACTCCATACCCACGGCTACTCATATAAAACGGAATAGGTTTATACATGGTTTCATTTTGCACCCCGTTGGCATCATCTACCCAAAGCACCACTTTTTGTCCGCGTTTGTTGAATTGCGTAAAAGATTCACCCAATCCGAAGATTTTTTCTCCTGGTTCCAGGGTTAAAACCGCTGCCATGCTTTTTGAATAATCACTATTTCTTCGAACATAGGAAAATGGCAGTACCGGAGTATAAGTATTTTCTGTGTCTGAAAGATGTAAAGTGCTGGTCAATAATTTGCCATTTTCGTCATACAGTTTTACATGCCATGGCTGCACCAGAATTTCCACCCTTCCGTGTTCACTGGAATATTGATGCCCTCCTTCTATTTTTGAGTAGCTCCATGCTTTCGGATTATTAGGAGCTGTACCGTTAACCAACATCAAAGATTCCTGCTGATTGTGAAACTGCGGACCCGAAGCCATTTTTATTCTTATTGTACGATCTGATACAAACTGGACCTGGAAAGGCAGTTCGGGTGATGATTCATATTCAGTAGCAGGGAATTCATTTGCTTCCACAGGAATGGGCCTCATCAGCATATTATTAAATGCCTGCCGCGTTTGAAAATCATGACGGAGGTATTTTACCGTCCCAATTCCCGTTTCAGGATTAAAAGAAGCAAGTGAGTCTGCAAGGTAGAAAGTATTGTTATAATCAAGGAAATCCTTGCTAACATCAACCGGAGTGTTAAGGATGTCCACTTCCTGGATCTGGGCAGTGGCACTAGTGGAACCTATAAATCCAAAAGCCAGTGCTAAAACTGTTTTGCTGATTCCATTTTTACTCATCTTCAGATTATTTTTGATATAATTCATCTTTTATTCAAAGTTTATTGTTGTAGTTGCCGCTTCCAAACCTTCTGAAGTTGCTGTTAACTCTACAGAACCTGCATCTTTTCCAGACTGAACGATCACAAGTACCTTTCCGCTAAGGGCAGAATGTTTTGTTCCTTTAAAAGATTCATGGTTTGTAGGGTCACCACTTGCTACTCCCACGATTTTTCCGCCTTTGCTTAGCTCAAAATGAACTAAATTATCTGCCCTGGGAGCTAAAGTACCATCTTCATCTGTAATGGTAACGGTAATAAAAGAAAGGTCCTTCCCGTCAGCTTTAATGGTCTTCCTGTCGGCTTCCAGGTTTAATTTAGCTGGTTCTCCAGCGGTTTTGATTTCCTTTTCAAGGACGATATTGCCATCTTTTCGGGAAATTGCTTTTAAAGTTCCTGGTTCATACGGGAATCTCCACATCACGTGCAGGTCATCTCCTTTTTTTCTTTTAATTCCTTTGGATTCTCCGTTGACGAAAAGCTCTACTTCATCGGCATTATTGTAATAAGCCCAAACATCTACCGTTTGTCCTTCTTCCCAGTTCCAGTGTGGTAAAATGTGCAGTACATCTTCATTGGTCCATTCACTTTTGTACATGTAGTAGGAGTCTTTTGGGAATCCCGCAAGGTCAACAATTCCGAAGTAAGAGCTTCTTGAAGGCCATGTGTAAGGAGTTGGTTCTCCCAGATAATCAAATCCGGTCCAGATATAAAATCCGGAAAGAAAATCGTGCTTTTTGATCACCTTCCAGGTTTCTTCATGTGTAGATCCCCACGGGGTCCTTACCTGATCAAAAGCTGAAATCGTATTATCAGAATTTCCTCCGTCAAATGGAATGTCCCAGCGTACCGGCCAAACCTTAATAGTATCGGACGGAAATTCGTAATACCCCCTGGTCGCTAAAGCCGAAGTGGTTTCGGTGGCGATAAATGGAGTGTTCGGAAAATTTACCTGGTGTTTGGGATATGTTTGATGCGCATAGTTGTAACCAATAATATCCAGAGCTCCCGAACCTGCAAGGGCATTTGGCTGCTGTGGTTCATCAAACTGAAGGGTCACATCCTCATCACCGGTGTGGATGGGCGGGTTCATGGCAGCTGTTATAGGTCTTGTGGAATCAACATTACGGGTAATATTTGCCAATTTTCGACCTAGTTCTGCACCACGTTCACTCCATTGCTCCGGAATTTCATTTCCTATGCTCCACATAAAGATGCTTGGATGGTTGCGGTCCCTTAAAAGCATATCTGTATGATCACGCTCGTACCACTCATCCCAGTGGTTGCTATAATCGTATTCAGTTTTGCCCTGTTCCCAGATATCAAAAGATTCATCCTGAACGATAAAGCCCATTTTGTCACAAAGGTCCAATAATTCTGGGGCAGGAGGGTTGTGGGCAGTTCTAATTCCGTTTACGCCCATTTCCTTCATGATTTCCAGCTGGCGTTCTATGGCCCGCGTGTTAATTGCCGCACCCAAAGGCCCAAGATCGTGGTGAAGGCAAACCCCTTTTATTTTCGTTTGCTTTCCGTTTAAAATAAAACCTTCTTCAAGGTCAAATTCAAAGCTTCTTATCCCAAAAGGTGTTTTATATTGATCTACAACTTCTCCGTCTATAGAAATTTCTGTGACTGCTGTATAAAGCTGGGGCTCTTCTACAGACCATAATTTTGGATTTTTAATGCTGGTGCGTTGCGTTATTTTTTCTTCGGAATTTCCATCAATTTTTATTTCTTCTGAAACAGAAGCAACCTCATTTTCTGCCTGAAAAAATGTAGTGCGAATAATGGCAGTTTTCGACTTTGGGTAGGCATTGGCAATTTTCAGTTCAATGTTTACTGAAGCACTATCTTTACTTACTTCCGGGGTAGTAACGAAGGTTCCCCATTTTGTCACATGCAGTTTATCTGTAGTTATAAGCCATACATTTCTGTAAATTCCGGATCCTGAATACCAGCGGGAATTGGGCTGTTTAGAGTTGTCAACTTTTACAAGAAGTTCATTTTCCGTTTCGCCATAGTTGAGATAGGGGGTAAGCTCGTACTGAAAGCCCATATATCCATTTGGGCGTTTTCCGAGGTAATTTCCATTGATCCAGACTTCGCTATTATGGTAAACCCCGTCAAACATTACAGATGTCACTTTTGTGCTGTCTGTTTCCTCTAATGTGAAGGATTTTTTGTACCATCCCAATCCTCCCGGCAAGGCTCCGCCACCTGTACCTGCGGGATGCTCAGGACTAAAGTCCCCTTCAATGCTCCAGTCATGAGGAACATTTAAAGTTCGCCAATTTGTATTTTCTGAAATGGTATCGGTATCCTGAACAGAATCGTTCAGGTGGAATTGCCATTCTGAGTTAAACGCGATTTTTCTTTCTTCAAAAGCAGCTTTTTCCTGCTCATCCTGACAAGATACCAGAGAACAAAGAAGTAATAAATATAAAGGGTTCAGTTTTCTGAAATTCATATAAAAATCTTCTAAAATTATCAAAGGTAAAGCTGAACCATTGAAGTGGGAAGTTATAACTCTGGAACTTCAATTTCAATGGTTCAGCAATTTATACTAAAAGTTATTAAATACTACTTGAACTTCAATTAGTACATGATAATTTCATCAATGGTTGCCGAAACAGCATTCATATCTGTAATATCAGTGCCTATTCCAACTACATCTATAACAAAAACAAATGTTCCCTGAGCGGCACTTGGCGCCTCATAAGTTACTGTATAAGTTCCGTCGCCATTAACGGTTACTACAGTGCCATCCCCCTGAGGAGCCCAATCTCCATCAGCAAAATAGATCTTTGCATCATAAGTCCCAGCGGCATCTTCATTGAGTGTTATTCCATCTAAGGTAAAAGTGACTTCTATCTTTTCATTAAAAGCGATATCGGAACGGGTTAGCCCGGGATCACTCTTTGTAGCTCCATACTCATTAAATAATTCCAGCCGCAGGTTGCCTTTTTCTTCGATGTCGCCGATTACTAATTTGGAGTTGTCAAAGTTTAATACGGTAGGTTCCGTAGATCCGTTTCCATTATCTCCGCCACTGTTGCCTCCTAAAATATAATGGAAAGCCAGCCACTCATCTTTTGATTCATCGTATAAAGTTCCTAACCAAATTCCGCGGGATACATCATCATAAGCTTTTATGACCTTTAAGGTGCTTGTAGAAGGACTTAACCCGTGGCCCTCAACCCCTAGTAAAGTATTTCCTGCCTCAAGTATAATTTCGTTATTTTCTTCATTAATGGAAAAAGTTCCTGAAGTTTGAACGCCATTTTGATTTCGTGTATAATTCATTCCACCCCATTGATCAAATCGTATCCAGGAGTTGGCTGCTAATTCATCCCAATTAGAATTCCATCCCCAGTCTCTGGAGCTGTCCGCATTTTCTGTCCACCCCATTCCTGAAGCGATCCAGTCAATTGGGTTGCCATTAGCGTCAAGTTGCCAATATCTTCCTGAAGATGGCCCACCTGTTAAAATCTGAAGTAATTCGCCAGATTCAAATTCAGGGTCAAAACCTTCATCTATTGTTGGTTCTTCTACTTCAGGTACATAATTTTCCTTATATTCTTCAGTGATGAAGTTATATACCAACATTGCAGGACCTTCATTGTTGCAGCCGTCTGGTCTCAACACTCCAAGTTGCATAGTATCATCTGTGAGGGAGAATATATGTACATTTCCCCAGTTAATAGCGCAAGCATCAACTCCTTCATTATGAAGAATACCGGCATCGGTTAGGGTAAGGGTATGATTGTCCTTATCAAGAAAGAAAGTTCCTGATTGTTCGCCTAAGTTTGCTGCCATCTGATGGTCAACAGTTACAAAAGGTCCTCCTTCAAGGCTAAAAGTCATAGAGCCATAATCTCCTGCAGGCATTAACCAGGTATTGCCAGCCCATTCGGGGCTCCAGTTCCAACAGTCACCGCCTTCTTCATAGCATCCTGTAGCGCCGCCATCCCATTCGCTTCCGCCTTCGAGCCATCCATTGTTGGTTCCATAAAAATACAATGGGCCGCCGAAATATGTTGAAGTTCCCTCTTCATCAAGATCCAGCAACCAGGTTTTAGATTGCCCATTACCTCCCGTTAATTTGGTCCAAAGTGGATCCTCGACATAACTAAGATTATCCTCTGTGACAGATATAGTTACAGGATCTACATCTACTACTCCTCCGGCAGTAATTACATCAAGGTTTATTTCATAATCTCCCTGAAAAGCAAAGCGTACCGTATCAACCGCTCTGGAAGATTTACCGGTTCCATAATTCCAAACCGGGGTGGCCCCGGGTGTATTAAATTTCAGGATCACCGTGTTTCCTCCGGCATCAATATCGTAATCCTGAATGACTTCAAAATCTATTTCTGAAGGGTCTAATTTGTCGCCCATGGAATATTCCTCGGACTGGCAGGAGCTTAGAAGTAAACCTACCAGAAAAAACCCGAACCATAATTTTAAATTTTTCATAACTCTGATGTTTAAATTGTTCTACTACCAGCCCGGATTTTGAATTAAAGCACCGTTGGATAGCGTAATCTGATTATTAGGAATTTGTTGTAGGCCCTGAGTTTCCTGAATGTTGGAAGCAGAAATAACTTTAGGGGTTTCAACACCTCCATTTAATAAAGTAGTATTTTCAGCAATTATCTCCGCTGCTTCGCTAACCCCTCTTCTTAAGAGATCCCAGTATCTGATTCCTTCCAAAGCAAACTCTAGCCATCTTTCATGCTGGATACGTTCCAGTGTAACAGCCTGTGACGTGAAATCATCCTGATAGGCTCTTTGGCGTACCTCATCAAAATAAGCCTGGGCATTGGGACTTCCTAGTTCTGCTGCCATTAGCAGCACATCTGCATAACGCATCACATAGAAATCCTGAAACTGACCAATCTGAAAATCAGCACCACCCAATTCCACTGCAAGACTACCGCCATCTTCTGTTGCCAAAGGAGTGTACTTTTTGGTATAATAGCCTGTATATTCACGCTGGTTTTCAATCTTATCAAAGGGAATCTCTTCTTCTTCGATGGCAATAATAGATGCTTCTTGTCTGGTGTCGTCTTCAGTATATGCATTGTATAACTTTGGATTTACCGTAATACCCCAGCCATTTGCATAAGGATAATGAGTAAATTCCCGCATTCCCAACATTACCATCCAGTGGTTACCATCCGTATTACCATTATAATCACTCGTGTATGTATGTTTAACCGAAAATACGATTTCCTCATTGTCTTCTCCGGCAAAATCTTCTAGAGATGCTGCAGGCCAAAGATTTTCATATTCAGGAACCAAGCCATGTCCACTGTTATTAATTACATTTTCCAGATGACCTAAAGCGTCAGATTGAGAAACCAATCCTACAAGATCTGCCTGGTCGTAATATCCTGTGTAGTAAAGATAAACTCTTGCCAGCATAGATTTTGCAGCCCATCTTGTTACTCTGCCAGATTCAACTGAGTTGTAGGATTGTACCGGAAGGTTTTCACTTCCAAACATAAGATCTTCAGCAATTAAAGTGTAAACTTCATCAGGATCTGCGGGTGGTACAATTCCTGAAGAAGGCTCTGTTAATAAAGGAATATTCCCCCAAAGCTTAACCATCTGGAAGTATAAATATCCTCTTATAAACCTGGCTTCAGATTCGTATTGAGTTCGCAATTCTGGATCCTCACTCCAGTCAATCTGGTCCATTTTACTCAAAAGTACATTACACCTGTAGACAGCCCGGTAATACTGTCTCCACAAGTTTTCGTATAAATTTGAATAAGTTGGAGCACGACTAATATCAAATTCATCCACCGCCTGGAAATTAAATGGATCTGCATTTCCCGCGCCACCAAACATATTATCAGATAGCACCATACTGGTTACAGGATAGCTTAAACCTCCAACTCCTCCCGAAGCAATTTGTAAGCCGTCATAGCAGCCAACTAAAGCAGAAAAAGCATCTTCAGGATTTCTGTAGAAATTTGAATCTGTTGTTTCTGTGATTGGTTCTGCATCAAGAAAATCTTCTGAACAGGATACTGTGGTGAGCAGCCCCAGGAACAGTAAAAAATAAATATTTGATCTTTTCATACTATTTTTTTTAAAATGTTACGTTTAATCCTACTAGAAATGTTCTGGGTCTTGGATAATAACCTAAATCCACACCAGAGGAAAAGTTATATGTATCACCTGATACACCATAGCCCACTTCAGGATCCATTCCGTTATAATTGGTAAAGGTGTAAAGGTTAAGAGCAGAGAAATAGAGCCTGAACTTTTCTATTCCAAAACTGTCTGTTACTTCGGCAAGATCATAACCCACTGTCAAATTGCTTAACCTAAGGAAGTCACCATCCTGCACATATAGATCTGAGAAATTTGAATAGTTTCTGTTGTCCAAAGTTACACGTGGAACAGTATTCGACGATCCCGGTCCTGTCCATCGTTCAAAAACAGCAGTGGTATAATTTGCAAACTGGTTGGCCTGGTTCCTATAGGATTGTACCAGCTGGTTTCCTGCAACACCATTGGCAAGCAGGGAAAAATCAAGTCCTTTATAATCAAAGGAAATATTAAAACCATAAGTAAGGTCAGGGTTAGGATCACCAATCTCTGTTTTATCGAGATCATTAATTACACCATCATTGTTCTGATCAACAAAGATTGCATCACCCGGTCTTGCACCTGGCTGAATAAGTCGGCCGTTCGCAGTGTAACTGTTAATTTCTTCTTCCGTCTGGAAAACTCCGCCGGTTTCCAGCCCCCAGAAGTAACCCAGAGGGTAGCCGCTTTGGGCTCTATAAAATTCCGGTGAGTTAGCGAAAAGCTGATTTGTTAAGCCATGAATGATTCCATCTACTGAAGGAATATTACCCACTTCATTTTTATTATAAGCACCATTAACCCCAATGTTAAAGTGGAAGTCCTCGCCAATACTATTATTATAACCGAGAGCAAGTTCAATTCCCCTGTTCGTAACATCTCCACCATTAATAAATGGCGCATCGGCTCCTGCTGTATCGGGTATTGGAGAAATAATTAACCAGTCTTTCGTTGTTTTTTCATAAAAATCAAGATTTACACTCAAGGTATTCATGAAGAACCGTGCATCAAGACCAAAGTTAATTTGTTGAGAAGTTTCCCATATAAGATCAGGATTTGCTAACCTGTTGGGAAATGCACCTGGGGTTTGAATCGCTTCTTCACTTCCAAAATTGTAATTAGTATTCATGAAAGTCACAGGAGCGAGATATTGAAAAGCACTGGAATTCTGATTTCCTACCTGTCCCCAACTCGCTCTCATTTTTAAATAACTAAAGATGTCTGAATTTCTAAGAAAATCTTCTTCCGTAGCAATCCAACCTACAGAAATGGAAGGGAAGTATCCCCAGCGATTTCCTGGAGCAAAATTCGAGGATCCATCTGCTCTAAAAGTGGTATTTAAAAGATACTTATCTCTGTAATTGTAGTTTATTCGCCCGAAATAAGACATCCTCTTGTTCTCGTTATTAGGTCCGCCTCCATTGCCCATTAGAGGAGCACCTTCAGAATTGAGCGCGTTATCCAGCCATGCATGTTCGAGATCATTGAAAATAAGATCTACGTTGTTACCACTTATATTGGTTCCCTGATAGCTATATGAAGAAGTACCGGCAAGAACCTCAAAGAGGTGATCTTCTGCAAGAGCAAAATTGTAAGTCAGTAAATTATCCCATAACAGTGAATATCCTTTACTCTGATTTTGGTAAACCCTGTCCCGGTTTCTAAAGGCGTATACAGAAAGTTCGTAGATAGGCTCATAAGAATGTCCTTCGGATGCAAAATAATCGAGTCCCAGACTTGTTCTGAATTTAAGATTGTCCATAAGCTCAAATTCTGCATAAACATTTCCCAGTAACTTCTGGGTATTATTTTCATTTTGGTTATTATAAACCATAGAAGCGTATGGGTTTGCCCAACCGCTTAGCCAAGGCTCGGTATCGCCGGTGGTATTATAGAAATCACCGTCGTTATCATAAAAGTAAACTGTTGGTGGTGTTCCAAAAGCACCACGCAAGCTATTACTGTATTGATTTCCAACACTAACCCCGTTACTATTAATATAGGAGAATGTAAGATTTTCACCAAATGTTACGAAACCATCATAAAGTTCGTGTTCTGAATTTAATCTGAAATTGATACGCTCATAATTAGAAAGATCTTCTCCGCCTACAATTCCTTCATCCTGTGTAAAGGATAAAGAAGAGGAAAAGGTAGATGTTTCACTACCGCCGGAAAATCCCAAATTATGATTTTGAGTAATGGCATTTTCAACAAACATCTCTTCTATCCAGTCTGATCCTTCACCAAGCTCAGCAATTTGTTCATTAGAAAAAATAGGAGAACTGCCGGAATTTAATGCGGCTTCATTGGTAATAATAGCATATTCAGTAGAATTTAGCATATCAATTTTATTGGGCACACTTTGAAAGCCGTAATAAGAATCAAAGGTGATTCTCGAGCTATTTTTTCTTCCACCTCTTGTGGTGACCAAAACTACCCCGTTGGAAGCCTGGGAACCATAGATTGCTGCAGAAGCAGCATCTTTTAAAATGGAAATGGACTCAATATCTGCGTTGTTAAGATAAGAGATATCCCCAGTCAACACTCCGTCAACCACATAAAGAGGAGAGTTGTTTCCGGTAGACCCAATCCCCCTTATCCTAACGTTAAGTCCCGAGCCCGGCTGTCCTGAAGTAGATGTAATCTGCACTCCGGGAGTTTGTCCCTGCATTGCCTGTAATGCGTTTGTAGTACTTCGGTTCTGTAGATCTTCCCCATCTACCTGGACGCTGGCACCGGTAACCAGAGCCTTTCTTTGCGTACCATAACCTACCACCACAATTTCGTCTAAAGCATTGGTATCTTCCTGCAGAGCAATATTAATTGTATTCCTGTTATTTACATCTACTATCTGTGTTTCAAAGCCCACGAAGCTAAACTGCAGTTGGGAATCTGCAGCTGCAGTAATGGTGTAATTACCGTCAAAATCAGTTACAGCTCCAGTTTGCTGTCCCACAATAGAAACACTTGCTCCCGGAAGAGGAAGGGTGTCATCTGCAGAAGTAACTGTTCCGGAAACCTCAATCGTTTGAGCAAACGAGAAAGAAAAACAGAAGAAACTAATCAGAAGCAACAAGTACTTGCTGCACCTACTTAAAGAAAAGAGGTAAAATTTTAACATTTTGATGAGTTGTTTTAGTTAATTTTAAATGTGATTAAGAGAGAATATTTCATATTATGAAATTGAAAAGATGATGTTTTCCTGAATATACTGCCAGTTTTTTGCGAAATGTCTAATATATTCATGATACGTTCAGGAAAATCTAACAAAATTCAAATATAAAGACAGCTTAATCCCTGTACTAAGAGTTTTTTTGCAGATAATAATACTTTTTTTGCCTATATATTTTAAACTGGGCTTTAGCAGCACACTTAATACCATAAAAACGCTTAAAGCTCTCTAAAAGAGCTTGTAGAACTACTTTTAAGGGGGGTGTTTTACTTCACGAAGAGTGCTGTACGAAGGAATTTGCAAATGAATAGAAAGTTTATCCTTACACCTACTGTAAATCGAAAATTGACGTTTTGGAGCCCACTCTTTGAAAAAGCTATGCACAATAAATTTCTTTGACGTAACTCACTTTACTTTCCCCTGTAAAAAACTTTTTCTATAAATTTAATGTCTTCCAGATGCCAGGAGCACAGAACAACGGCATCAAACAGGGAGTTGAGTCATTTAATTTCCCATTTAAAAGGTTATTGAAGAGATGAATTTTTTCCCACTGAAGTTAATAAGCTTATGTTCGTTTGTATTGAATTTAAATAAACCATACATTGAAACATATTCTCTTATTCTTTCAACTTGAAGTTTAGGTATTCCATAGTAACCCGTTTTGCCCTCTTTTTTACTGCACTCATTATTTTTTCGATCCTTTTATCGGGATATCTCGTTTTTAGGAAAGCATCAGGAGTAATTGTAGCATATTCTCAGGATCGTATTAATTACTCATCTGAAATGGCAGAGCAGGCTTTTTATGCATTGCTAAACGAAGTGTCGAATGATATAGCAGTAATAGCCAACAGTCCCACTCTTCAGGAATATGTAGATAATCCTTCCCATGAAAACACTGCCGACATAGATCAGCTATTTCGAATTTTACTTCAGAAAAAACCTTCCTACTTTCAAATAAGGTGGATAGGAGTCCAGGGTAATGGAAAGGAGATCATTCGCTTCGATAAAAGAAATAATGAAGTTTTTAAATCAGATACCTTACAGGAAAAAGGAGATCGGGAATATTATAGGAAAAGCCTTGAATTAGGGCAGGGCGAATTCTATTTTTCTGAAATTAATCTCAACGAGGAATACGGGGTTATAAGCGAACCATTAACACCTACCTTACGAGCGGCGAGTCAAATCTTTAATTCTGCGGGTCAACCTATGGGGATTCTGGTGATCAACGTTAATATGAATAAATTATATGAAACTCTTGACCGTATTGCAGGAAGCGACTACCAATTGTACTTAATTGATTCAAAAGGAGAGTATCTATATTCTCCGGCCGAAGAAGATCGGTTTGCAAGTCAGAGAAATAAAAGTCATAATTTTTATACGGATTTTAATGTTGACCCGGTAGAGAAACTTAGTAGCCACGAGAATTTCGATTTATTGAAGACTGAAAATCAAATTTATCTTTCCTCTATTAAGGAGCTGGAATATTTTAAAGGGAAAAGGAAGGTCTATTTAATTTCGTCCATAGAACAGCAGATCTTACTTGAAAGTGCCCGTGCAGTACGCCGATATAGCTTAAGAACACTTTTTGTTGTATGCCTGTTGTCTATTTTGGTTTCCTTGATTTTTACCAGTTTTCTTTCCAATAAAATAAAACAGATTACCCGGGCAATTAGTAATTATGAAAAAGGATTGAGTAATAATATTAGTTTGCCGGTTAGTAGGAAAGATGAAATAGGAATTCTTGCAAGTTCATTTGCCAAAATGAAAACTCGTATAGATGAAAATGTAGAGGCATTGAATCAATCTCTGGAAAAAGAAAAACATGCAAAAAAACAGCGGGATGAATTTTTGCAAAATATGAGCCATGAGATGAGAACACCTCTCAATTCGATTCTTGGACTTACTCAAATTCTTTATAAACATTCACCTTCTGAAGCTCAGCTTCCAATCATTAGTTCCCTCGAAAAAAGTGCAAATAACCTGGCCGGGTTGGTATATGATGTCTTAGATCATCAAAAACTGGTGGAAGGAAAATTACAAATCAGCCATCATTCAACAAATATTGCTAAACTTTTAAAAGATATTCATTCCAGTTATCAGTTTGAAGCAGTTCAAAAAGGACTGACCTTTACTTTAAGCCTGGATAAGAAACTTGAGGAAAACAAATTTAAAACAGATCCTCTCCGTTTGTCGCAAATAGTGACTAATCTGGTTGTAAATGCACTAAAGTACACACGGGAAGGTAAAATAGATCTGACCGCCAAAATTATAAGCTTTAAGACTGAGACTCCGGTTTTGGAAATAGAGGTGAAGGACACTGGAATAGGGATAGAATCTGAAAATATTAGTCGTATTAATGACAGGTTTTTTAGGGAAAAAGAAGATTTATCGGGTAGATATAGCGGTTATGGGCTGGGGCTTTCTATAGTAAAGCAATTAACAGAACTCTTTGGTGGCGAGTTACAGGCAAAATCTACAAAGGGGAGTGGTTCAGAATTTTATGTGACAATTCCTGTAACCATTGCCGGACAGGAACATATGAATAAAGATCAAGTTGCAAGACAAACTATCTCTCCCAGATTAGCTAATGTTTATAATATTCTCCTAATTGAAGACGATTTGTCTACAGTAGAATTAATAAAACATATACTGGATGATAATAAGATTACTTTACAGCAGGTAGACCATCTAAATGCAGCCGTGGAAATCCTGAATACCAGTTCTCCAGATTTGGTTATTAGCGATTTAATGCTGGAAGACAAGAATCTACAACCCATTCTAACGGATTGGGTAAACTTAAAAAAAATTAAGTGTCCGCTTGTTGTTGCTTCCGCTCTTGAACCTGGCGATTTGAAGAAAGTGAGTCCATTTTATTTTCAAAAACCGTATAATCCAAAAGATTTGAATGATCGTATATACCAGCTATTAGGAAAAAATGAATTTCCAATTCCTGATTTTTCTAATATTTACAGTAATTACGATAATGACTCTGATAAAGTTTCAAGGGTATTAAAGCTGCTTCACGAAGAGTTTCACACTTATTTAGAGCGTATTTATAAAGCTGCAGAAAAAGGAGATCAAAAGGAGTGGGAAGCTATTCTGCATAAGCTTATTACCCACATAAATAACCTTGCACTTCACGAATTTAGGGAAATATTACCTAAAAAGGTAGCTTTAGTAAATAGAGCTAAGCTGGAGACAATTCATGATCATTTTGCCTACTACCTGTGTTGCATTAGAACTGAAAGATATTCAATTTAATAGATCGATCTTCTTAAGCAATTCTTTTTCGTAACTGGTGCTGACTGGGATATGTTCTTTTTCAATCTGTATGGCATTATTATCAATAAAATCTATCTTGTTAAGATTAACAATATAAGAACGGTGGACTTTTTGAAAGAAATTCGGTAGTTTATGTTCAAGTTCTTTTAAGGTCATCAAGGTCAGGATTTTTCTATTTTCCATAAAAATCGAAATATAATTTCCTTCAGATTTAAAAAAATTAATTTCAGATAAATTAATTTTAATGAGTTTACTCCCTTCCTTAACAAAAATCCGTTCTTCTTGTTCCGTATGTCGGGTAAGAAATGAATGAGCTTTTTGAAAACCCTTATAAAATCGTGAGTAATTAACAGGTTTTACAAGGAAATCGACTATTTGATCATAATTATAAGATTCTGAAGCAAAGTCTTTATGCGAAGTAACCATTATCACCGGGATAGTGAAATCAAGAATATTGAGGATATCTTTACCCGTAATATCTGGCAGGTCAAAATCCAGAAATATCAAGTCAAAACGAGAACTATTAACAAGATTAATAGTTTCAAAACCTGAGACTGCCGTGCTAACATTTTCTATTCCTTTTGTCTTGCTACAAAAGTGCTCCAGTAAATCACATATTAAAGGATCATCATCAACAATAAGACACTTCATAGATTTATCAAATAAATGAATGGTTTCATCAACGAATATACCTATTTCATATAATAATTATTATTTGAAGGCTTTGATTACGTATTATTGAGTTGCTAAAAATATCATTAAATGAAGTTTAAACTACTTTTTTCTTCCATTGCATTTTTATTATTATTTGTTTCTGGGGGAAATGCTACTGAATTAAATAGTAAGGTCAACGGAACAGAGCCGACCGGAGCCGATAATGTTGCCTATCAATGGGCGTATCTGGCGCTTACGGCAACCGCTCATGATACTGATATAAATGAACCACGGCCTACTGTTACATCAAGGTATCTCGGACTTATTTTTACTTCAATGTTCGATGCCTGGACTCGCTACGATGAGAAAGCCAGTCCCCTTTATTTGCAAGAGGTGGAAAGACGTCCTGAAACAGAAAGAAACCTTAGAAACAAGGAAATTGCTATAAGTTATGCTGCATATAGAGCTTTAGATGCCTATTATCCTTTTGATGGACAGGTGTTTCGGGACAAAATGCGGGAATTAGGATTGGATCCTGATAACACTTCCTTAGATCCAGGCACTCCCACGGGCATAGGAAATCTGGCTGCAAGGACTGTTATGGAAAGAAGGATGAATGACGGATCAAATCAATTTGGTGAAGTGGAGGGATCAGATGGGACTCCCTATTCAGACTATACAGGCTATATGCCGGTGAATGACATTGATAATAACATTGACCTTAAAAGATGGCAGCCCAAGTATTTCATAAATGAAGAAGGTGAGAAATATAATCCTGGTTGTTTAACTCCATACTGGCAAAATGTTGAACCTCTTTTAATGAAAAAAGCAGATCAGTTTCGTCCGGGACCTCCTCCCGCTATAGGTTCTAAGAAACTTGAGATGGAAGTGCAGGAAGTAGTTGATTTGCAGGCAAATTTAACTCCCGAAAATAAAGCACTTGTTGAATTTATGCGTGATGGTCCTCTTTCAGCACAACAAGCCGGACATTGGCTTGTATTTTCTCAGGATGTTTCGGTTAGGGATCAGCACACGCTTGATGAAGATGTTAAAATGTATTTTTATGTAGAATCTGTGGCGCTAGATGGTTTCATTGCCTGTTGGGATGCAAAAATGTTTTATGATTATGCGCGTCCTTACGCTCTTGTACATGCCTATCTTAAAGGTAAAACAATACGTGGTTGGGCAGGACCCGATAAAGGTATGGTTAGTATGAAAGGACAGGACTGGAGACCTTATTCTCCCGACTCTTTTCTATGTCCTTCCTTCCCAAGCTATGTTTCAGGGCATAGTACCATAAGTGGCGGCTGTGCCGAAGCGCTAAGGCTCTTTACAGGCAGTGATGAGTTTGGGGTTGAGGTAGAGCTCATTCCGGGAGAACTTACAGAGCCTGATAATTTAGGTGAGCCGGTAGTTCTTCAGTTTCCGACATTTACCAAAGCCGGGGAAATGGCAGGTATATCAAGAGTGATGGGGGGCTATCATATTCAGTCTGATAACATTGAAGGTTTAAAACTGGGCCGGAATATTGCACAATATAACTACCGGAAATATCTTGAACTTATAGGGGAAGATGTTAGTGGTCAAACCGGTCAATAGGAAATCTTTTTTAACTGTATATAAAACCTGCTGCCTGAGACGATCCGGTTGAGGAAAATAATATTAGCTGAGAGTCCTAAGGCTGGAATCACTCTTCTTGCGGTTCTAAATTAAGAAAAAAGCTTCAGAAACGTTTTTACAAGAAAAAACAGCTAGTGGAATCACGAATGTGCGGCTGTGGATAACTATTTTGGCGTGCCAAACCTCATGCTTATCCACCACTTAGTTTTAAAAGATCTTTCAAATGAGATAGCTGAAGTAAGCTTTGCTCTGCCTGGTAAAGAATTTATCTCCCTCTTTTTTTTAAATTCCCAGATTATAAATCTGCTTTTCAGATATTTTTTAAGTCGTTCTGGTTTTATAGCCTGTCTGAATCGTGAACTCCAATGGCAGAATTCGCTTTGCAATCACCCCGGAAGCCTGTGCACTTTTCTGAGTAAGCAGAAATATACTTTTTACGTCTCTGAGGTAAAAAGAGAGGGGTTATAAAAAAAATAAGCCTTTTAATTTCTCAAAAGGCTTTATTTTGCTCCCCCTCTTGGGCTCGAACCAAGGACCCTTTGATTAACAGTCAAATGCTCTAACCAACTGAGCTAAGGAGGAATTTCAGTATGTCCAGAATTTTTAAAAAAAGCTTTCTGTTGCTTTTTGCTCCTCCTCTTGGGCTTCCCTCGACTCCGCTCGGGACAGGCTTCTCGCCCAAAAGAAAAATCATTTTCAAAATTTGCTCCCCCTCTTGGGCTCGAACCAAGGACCCTCTGATTAACAGTCAGATGCTCTAACCAACTGAGCTAAGGAGGAATTTTGCAATCATTTTTGCGGATGCAAATATAATGTATTTTTTGTTTCTCGCTAAATATTATTAAAAAAATCTCAGTAAAATTTAAGTTGGAAGGTATGTCTAAAAAGCAATCTCTCTTCGGTTAAAATAAGAGGAAAATAAACAAAATCATATTTTGAGATATAGAAAAATTAGAATATGATTTTTTATACCGCGGTAATATGCTAAATTCATAAAAAATATTTTATAGAGCTTATGCATAAAGAAGTTAAATTATTGGCTGTCAAGGGTGGAATTACGCAACAACCAGACGTAATGGCCATAGTAAATGCTGCCAATGCCCACCTGACAACAGGGGGTGGCGTGGCAGGTGCGATTCATCATGCAGCAGGTAATGACCTTTATAGAGAATGCCAGGAATTGGCGCCTATAAGGCCGGGTAATGCTGTGATTACTAAAGCTTACAATTTACCTAATGATTATATTATCCATTGTCTTGGACCCGTTTACGGCAAAAACAAACCGGAAAACGTTATATTAGCCAAATGCTATAAAAATGCGCTGCGGCTTGCAGAAGAATATAAAATCACCTCTATAGCTTTTCCTGCAATTGCCACCGGCGTTTTCGGATATCCAATGGAAGAAGCAACCGAAGTCGCAATAAAGACAATTTTAGCAGAACTTCCCTCTCTTAAGCATTTGGAAAAGATTAAATTTGTCCTATTCTCAGAGGCAGATCTGGAGGTTTACCAGAAAAAGCTTGCAGAAGTTCAATAGGTTAATAACGAAGGCAAATTTTGTATGTTCGATTTTACTGCTACTTATACAGACCAGTACCAGCTTGCTATGGCCCAGGTTTATTTTGAAAATGGCCAAAAAGATCACCGCTCTGTTTTTGATTATTTTTTTCGAAAATTGCCATTTGAAGGAGGTTATGCAGTTTTTTCGGGACTGCAGGATTTGTTGGAGATTATTGAAAACCTAAGGTTTGATAAAAAGGATATCGCTTATCTGGCACAAACGGGATTTAGTGAGAACTTCCTGGATTACATTAGGGATTTCAAATTTCAGGGTTCTGTATTTTCAGTAAAGGAAGGTGATGTGGTATTTCCAACAAGGCCTGTGCTGCAAATAGAAGCAAACATTATAGAAGCCCAGATCGTTGAAACCCTGCTCCTTAATTTGTTAAATTTTCAAACGCTTATTGCTACTAAGGCAAGCAGGATGAGGCTGGTGTCGGGAGACCGTCACTTATTGGATTTCGGACTTAGAAGAGCACAGGGTCCCGGAGGTTATTATGCTACCAGGGCAGCCATTACAGGTGGATTCGACGGTACAAGTAACGTCGTGGCTGCCAGAAATTTTGATATTCCGGTTTCCGGGACTATGGCGCATTCTTTTGTGCAGAGTTATGATAACGAAATTGATGCTTTCCGCAGTTTTGCCAAAGGTCGTCCCGAAAATTGCGTTTTACTGGTCGATACTTATAACACTTTAAACAGCGGAGTTCCGAATGCAATTAAGGTCGCTAAAGAAATGGAAGAGCGGGGGCAGAAGCTTCTGGCTATTCGGTTGGATAGCGGCGATTTGGCATACTTTGCTAATGAAAGCAGAAAACTTCTTGACAAAGCTGGGCTGGAATATGTGAAAATTGCCGCTTCTAATCAGCTGGACGAGTATGTGATCAAAAGTCTGCTGGAGCAGCAGGCTCCAATAGACATATTTGGTGTAGGTACAAACCTTGTTACGGGAAATCCCGATTCTGCTTTGGACGGGGTTTATAAACTGGCCGAATCTAATGGGAAGCCACGAATAAAGCTTTCAGAGAGTCTGGCGAAAGTGACGCTTCCGCATAAAAAGCAGGTTTTCAGAATTAAAAATAATAGTGGGCAATGTGTTGGAGCAGACGCGATAGGTTTAAGATCTGAATCTAGAATCGAGGAAATGTTTCATCCTTTTGAACCTTACAAATCGATGAAACTCCAGGATTTTGAGCAGGAACCACTGCTTCATAAAGTCATGGAGAACGGGAAGTCGCTTTTAGAGAAGCAATCACTGAAAGATATAGCAGATTACAGCCTTTCCAGGTTGGCCGAACTGCCTATAGAATATAAGCGTTTTAATAATCCTCATATTTATAAGGTTGGGATTAGTAACGCATTAAGAGAGGATCGTGATAAATTAATTAAAGAATATAAACAACTGTCATGAAAGCGCTTTTAATTATTGATGTTCAGAATGATTTTATGCCGGGAGGTGCTTTAGCAGTTCCTGAAGGGGATAAGATTGTTTCGCTTGTGAATAATCTTCAGGGTAAGTTTGAGCTTGTAATTGCCACCCAGGACTGGCATCCTCAAAATCATGCGAGTTTTGCTGAAAACCATTCCGAAAAAAATGAATTTGAAACAATAGATCTGAATGGAATTCAGCAAATTTTATGGCCGGTGCATTGTGTACAAAATTCTGAAGGAGCCGAGTTTCACCCTGAATTGAAAATTGCCAAAATTGAAGCCATCTTCAGAAAAGGAACAAATCCTGAAATTGACAGTTATAGCGGTTTTTACGATAATGCGCACCTAAAATCAACCGGGCTTTCGGGTTATCTTCGGGAAAAAGGGGTGAAGGAGATCTATTTCTGCGGACTTGCTGCAGAATTTTGTGTTTCTTTTTCAGTTAAAGATGCATTACAGGAAGGTTTTTCAGCAATATTAATAGAAGATGCCACGAGAGCTTTGGATAAATCAGAATTTAAAAAGGCAAAGGAAGAAATTATAAAAAATGGCGGAAAAATTATAACTTCTGAAGAGCTCTTCGACTAAAAATTGATCTGATAAACATATCCAAAACCTACCCAAAAAACCCAGTCATCAGCTTTGTTTTGGGGGGCGTCAATATTCAATCCGTCAATCCAGTCGCTGCCGTAATAATGCCATTTTCCCTCTATCATGATATCTCCGCTGCGGTGTACTTTATAACGAACTCCCATACTACCAATTGTCGCAAAGGTATTCTTCGCATCGAGATCAATACCGTCCTTAAAAGTCGGAAAGACATTATTGCGATCCTCCAAAGGTCCAAGGTCGGAATATGCATCTGGTCTAAAGTGCACATAATGCACTCCCAGGCTTACGTAAGGAGAAAAAAGATATCCAAAATTGGCAAAATCTTTAATGTTTAGGAGATGGTATTCCAGATGCATTCCCACTTCATAAGTTTCAGAAAAACCATGCATCGCTCTTAAAAGCTTTCCGCCCGTGGTATTTTCAGAAGCTACTGGTCCATGGTGTTCCAGGTCAGAACGTAAATAATCAAATTCACTACGAATTCTGAAATGGTTATTGAAAAATCGATTTCTGGTGTAACAATTACATTCTGCGTCAAAAGCAAAGTTAATGTAGTGTACAATCCCTATCCCTAGTCCTGAGTTACTTATGTTGTTTTCAACATTCCATCGCTCTCCATAATCAGTAAAGAAAGAAGATGGACCAACTAAGACTCCAATTTCATGCGAGAATCCAAATTGAGAATAGCTTTTGCCACAGAAAGAAAGGAAAAAGAATATTAATAAGAATGCAGTGCGGAGCATTATGACTGGTATAGTTAGAAACAAATATATGAAAAGAACCTTAACAAGGTTGGAAAAGCTATATTTCCCCCCGGATAGGAAGTTTTTCTCATGTTAATATTATATCAAAACATAAAATTGAAGAGCTATGGCTTGCAGAAATCTTATATTTGCAAGGCATAAAAGCAATATTTTTTAATAATCCTCATTATATATCTTTAGTATGGAACAAAACGTGAAAGATTTTCTGGATAAAATATCAAAGAGAAATCAAAATGAACCTGAATTTATGCAAGCGGTTCATGAAGTTGCAGAAACCATAATTCCTTTTATAGAAAAAAATAATAAATATCAGAACGCTAAACTTCTAGAGCGCATGGTTGAACCGGAAAGGGTAATCATGTTCAGAGTGCCATGGCTGGATGACGAAGGTGAAATTCAAGTAAATCGTGGATTCAGGATTCAGATGAATTCTGCTATTGGGCCTTACAAAGGGGGGCTGAGGTTTCACCCGTCAGTTAACCTGAGTATTCTAAAGTTTCTTGCTTTTGAGCAGGTATTTAAAAATAGCTTAACCACTCTGCCAATGGGCGGCGGTAAAGGAGGATCAGACTTTGATCCCAAAGGAAGATCTGATAACGAAGTAATGCGTTTTTGCCAGAGCTTTATGACAGAACTTTTTAGGCATATTGGCGCAAATACCGATGTTCCGGCTGGAGATATAGGAGTAGGAGGTCGTGAAGTAGGTTATTTATATGGTCAGTATAAAAGATTGCAGAACGAATTTACCGGAATTCTGACCGGTAAAGCAATTTCTTATGGAGGTTCATTAATTCGTCCTGAAGCTACAGGTTATGGTAATGTATATTTCACAGAAAATATGCTGTCCAGAAATGAAGATAGTATTAAAGGTAAAACCCTGGTTATTTCCGGATCTGGAAATGTAGCACAATACGCTGCAGAAAAAGCGCTGCAATTAGGGGCTAAAGTGCTTACCATGTCAGATTCTGGTGGATATGTTTATGACAAAGAAGGAATAGACGCCGGCAAGCTTCAGTATATCATGAACCTGAAAAATGTTAAGCGTGGCAGGATTAGTGAATATGTTGAGGAATATCCTAATTCGGAATATCACGAAGGACAAACTCCGTGGACAGTTAATTGTGATATTGCGATGCCTTGTGCCACTCAAAATGAGTTGCAGAAAGAAGATGCCGAAGCTTTAGTAAATAACGGTTGTATTTGCGTGGGAGAAGGTGCGAATATGCCTTGTACCCCAGATGCTGTTGAAGTTTTTCAGAAAGCTAAAATTTTATTCTCTCCTGGGAAGGCCTCAAATGCAGGTGGCGTCGCCACTTCAGGGCTCGAGATGTCTCAGAATTCTATGCGCTATTCCTGGACTTCAGAAGAGGTAGATGGAAAGCTTAAGGAAATTATGAATGATATACATTCCAAATGTGTTGAATTTGGTACAGATGAAGATGGATATGTAGATTACGTGAAAGGAGCTAACATTGCTGGTTTTGTAAAAGTAGCCGATGCAATGCTCGCACAGGGAGTAGTATAAATTCTATTTCTATACGATTTAAGAGGTCGTCTGAAATTGCCAATTTTCGTCCTTCTGATTATTTTCAGTTGAAGAAAAAAGAATTTTGGACGACCTCTTTTTAATATCTTTGGTTTCAAACTTACCCAATGCACGTAAACACCGAAGCTATAGTTATTAGTGCGCTAAAATATGGAGAGGCAGATCTTATTGTGAAAGCCTACACCCTGGAAAGCGGACTAAAAACATACATGCTACGGGGAATATTGAAGTCAAAAAAGGGCAAATTAAAGGCATCGCTGTTTCAGCTGCTCACCCAGCTTGATCTTGTCGCCAGCCACAAAAACAAAGGCACGCTCGAATACCTTAAGGAGGCGAAAGTGCTGCACACATACCAGACTTTGCACACAAACGTGATAAAAGCATCTATGGTAATGTTTTTAGCTGAAGTTTTAAAGAATGCAATCAGGGAGGAAGAGGCTAATAAGCCACTTTATGAGTATTTGACAGCTGGTTTAAACTGGCTGGACCTTCACGACTCCATAGCAAACTTCCATTTGTTATTTTTACTCAAATTAACCCGATATTTGGGGTTTCAGCCCGATGACTCCAGTAAAGATTTTTCGTATTTCAATATGCTCGACGGGGTTTTTCAGGAATATAAAAGAAATGAGTACTGTATTGAGGGTGAAAATGTGCAAATTTTGCGGCAACTCTTGGGCATAAATTTTGATAGTCTCACAAATGTAAAACTAACCCAGGTAAGCCGGACGAATTTCTTAAATATGCTCATTTTGTATTACGAATTGCATATCGAAGGATTTAGAAAACCAAAGTCTCTTGCCGTGCTGAACGAAATTTTTAGCTAATGCGATTTTTGTCAGGCATCATTGCCTTTTTTTTATCTCTTTCAGTTTATGCGCAGGAAATCCAGGTTTTTGATAAAGAAACTAATGAGCCTCTTCCCAATGTAGCAATTTACAATCCCGAGAAAACCAAAAGTACCCTTACCAATTTTGATGGTTTTGCAGATATTACCAAATTTAGTACAAATGAAATTCTCATTTTCAAACATGTTTCCCACGATGAGGTGAGACTTCGGAAATTTGATATTACCAGGAAGAATCATTCTGTTTATTTAACAGGAAATGAAAATGAACTCGAGCAGGTGATTTTGTCTGTTTCGAAGTTTGAAATGAGCAAGGAAGATATTCCGCATAAGATTGTTAGCATTACTCCTGAAGATATTAAGTTCTATTCACCGCAAACTTCGGCAGATCTTCTTGAAAACACCGGGCAGGTTTATGTGCAAAAGAGTCAGTTAGGAGGTGGAAGTCCCATGATTCGTGGCTTTGCGACTAACCGATTGCTAATTACGGTAGATGGTGTGAGGATGAATACGGCAATTTTCAGGAGTGGAAACCTTCAGAATATTATTTCCATTGATCCGCTTGCCGTGGAGAGCAGCGAAGTGATTATTGGTCCCGGCTCTGTGGTTTATGGTAGCGATGCTATTGGCGGAGTTATGAATTTTTATATGCTGAGCCCCAATTTTTCTTTCAACGGAAAAACTTCAGTCTCCGGAAATGCCTACACCCGTTATGCTACTGCAAACAATGAGAAAACGATACATACAGATGTGAATATTGGTTGGGAAAAGTGGGCCTCTCAAACTTCTGTTACGTATTCTGACTTTGGAGATCTAAAAATGGGAAAGTACGGTCCCGAAGAATATTTAAGAACTGACTATGCTATTCGTCGTGATGGTGAGGATCTTCAAGTGGAAAATCCAGATCCAAGGGTTCAGAAACCTACCGGCTACAATCAGATCAACCTTCTGGAAAAGATAAAATTTATGCCCGATGGAAACTGGGATTTTAACCTGGGGCTTATTTATTCTACAACTTCAGATTATCCGCGGTATGACAGGTTGTATAGGAAAAGGGAAGGGGTTTTGCGATCTGCAGAATGGCATTACGGTCCGCAAACCTGGTTTCTGGGGAATTTAAAGATAAACAAGACCGGAGATGGAAAAGTTTACGATAAAGCCCAGTTTACAGCGGCTTATCAATATTTTGCTGAGAGCCGAAACGACCGGAATTTTGGAGAGGAAATACTTTTTACCACGGAAGAAAATGTAGGTGCTTACTCTTTTAACCTCGATTTTGAAAAGCGGTTTCAGGAAAGCAGGATTTTCTACGGACTCGAATATGTGATTAATAATGTCAATTCTGAAGGTGAAAGTATAAACATAAGTTCTGAAGAAACTAATCTTACGGCTTCCCGATATCCCGATAATTCTTCCTGGCAATCTCTTGCCGCTTACGGAAGTTACCAGTGGAAAATCCGGGAAAACCTGGCTTTTCAATCAGGTTTGAGGTACAATTGGATCATTCTAAACGCCAATTTTGATGCCGGTTTCTACGATTTCCCTTTTGGACAGGCAGATGTAAATACCGGTGCGTTAACCGGAAGTGCCGGGGTAAACTGGCAGCAAAACAGCAGTCTTGGCTGGAGGCTGAATTTTTCCACAGCTTTTCGTGCACCAAATATAGACGATATTGGTAAAATTTTCGACTCCGAGCCCGGTGCAGTCGTAGTTCCCAATCCCGGGCTGAAACCCGAATATGTTTATAATGGCGAACTGGGACTGGACTGGACTCCTGCAGAAAATATCCGTTTTGAATTTGCAGGATTTTATACCTATCTGGATAACGCTATGGTAAGACGGGATTTTGATCTGGATGGGGAAAAGATCATAGATTACCAGGGAGAGCCAAGTCGAGTGCAGGCCATCCAGAATTCAGCAAGTGCTTATGTCTACGGTTTTGAAGGAGGAATGAAAATCGATTTTTCAGTGGCTTTCAGGCTGACTTCCCAGCTCACAATCACTGAAGGGAAAGAAAAAGAAGGCAACGATTATGTGCCTTTGCGGCACGCCGCGCCCGTTTTTGGCAATACGCATCTTTTATGGCATAAAAAAAGACTGAAATTAGATCTTTACGGAGAATACAACGGCGAATTTGCATTTGAAGACCTGGCACCTTCAGAACAAAGCAAGGAATATCTATATGCTATTGATGATAACGGAAATCCCTATTCTCCCGCCTGGTATACGATCAACTTAGCTGCCCAATACACGTTAAGTGAGCATTGGAAGGCGACAGCATCACTGGAAAATATCACGAATCAGCTTTACAGGACGTATTCTTCGGGAATTTCAGCAGCTGGAAGAAATTTTATTTTGGCGTTGAATTATAGTTTTTAGCTGTCACTGCGAGTGTAGCGAAGCGGTCTGCATCTTACAGCTACAAGTACTTTTAAGCCAGTGCCTGTAAATGCCTATTTTCGGCATGTAGAGATTTCTTCGGCTGAAGGTAAAAATTATATCAGGTCGATAATTGCCATTTTAAGGGTCGGCTTTGGAGAGCCTGCTTTTTTAGTAAAACTTCTTCAGTATCTAGGGTGAGGAGCAACTTTCCAGATGTTTTGGAGCTTTTTTTTTAGCACTTTGGCTTCAGTCGTACTCCTGTTTTTCAGATTTAATGTTCAAATTCTGATTTTCTCCGCTTTAAAATCCTTCTGATCTTTTCAGGTAAAGGTTCCTGGGATAGGATTTTCTTTTTATGCCCCTCTCTTTTGTCAAAATTGATTAATTTCGCACATCATTAGAAATTTCGACAAAATGAGCAATAAGTTCCCTGAATATAAAGGACTTGACTTACCAAAAGTTGCAGAAGAAACCTTATCCTGGTGGAAGGAGAATAAGATATTTGAAAAAAGTATTACCTCGCGGGAAGGTGAGGAGCAATTCATCTTCTTTGAAGGCCCACCATCGGCTAACGGACTGCCGGGAATTCACCATGTTATGGCCCGGGCAATCAAGGATATTTTTTGTCGCTATAAAACCCAGAAAGGATTCCAGGTTAAACGAAAAGCCGGATGGGATACCCACGGTTTGCCAATAGAACTTGGTGTTGAAAAAGAGCTTGGAATTACCAAAGAAGACATTGGTACAAAAATTAGTGTTGAGAAGTACAATGACGCCTGTAAAAATGCAGTAATGCGTTACACCGATGTGTGGAACGATCTTACCGAAAAAATGGGCTACTGGGTAGATATGGACGATCCATACATTACCTATAAATCCAAATACATGGAAACGGTGTGGTGGCTGCTTTCCATAATTTATAAAAAAGGTCTAATCTATAAAGGTTACACCATTCAGCCTTACTCGCCAAAGGCGGGTACCGGTTTGAGCTCCCACGAGCTTAACCAGCCGGGAACTTATCAGGATGTTACCGATACCACGGTGACAGCTCAATTTAAAGTAGTTCAGAATGAAACTTTTAAAGCCTCACCTCTTGGGGCGGATTTGAAGGGAAATTGGGGCGATCTTTTCTTTATCGCCTGGACGACCACTCCGTGGACCTTACCTTCCAATACTGCTCTTACTGTAGGTCCAAAGATTGAGTACGTAACAGTAAAAACCTATAACCAGTATACCTTTGAGCCAATCACTATTGTGGTGGCAAAAGATCTTGCTGAAAAGCAGTTCGATAAAAAGTTCAAAAAGGTTGAAAGCGAAGAAGCTCTTCAGGATTACAAACAAGGGGATAAAATCCCTTCTTATAGAGGGAAGAGTTATTCGGGAAAAGACCTTGTCGGGATAAAATATGAGCAGTTATTGCCGTATGCCCAACCTTATAATAACCCTGAAAATGCTTTTAGAGTAATTGCAGGAGATTTTGTGACGACTGAAGATGGTACGGGAATCGTACATACGTCACCTACCTTTGGTGCAGATGATGCGCTGGTAGCGAAGCAGGCAACTCCGGAAGTTCCACCATTGCTGGTTAAAGACGAAAATGATAATCTGGTTCCGCTTGTAGATTTGCAGGGGAAATTCAGAAAAGAACTTGGAGAGTTCGCCGGGAAATATGTAAAGAATGAATATTATGACGAAGGAGAAGCTCCGGAAAGATCTGTAGATGTTGAAATCGCAATAAAACTAAAAGAAGAAAATCGTGCTTTTAAGGTTGAAAAGTATGTGCACAGTTATCCGAATTGCTGGAGAACAGATCGCCCTATTCTTTACTATCCATTAGATTCCTGGTTTATAAAGGTAACCGATGTTAAGGACCGGATGCACGAATTAAACCTCGGCATCAACTGGAAACCAAAAGCTACGGGAGAAGGACGTTTTGGAAACTGGCTGGCAAATGCGAACGACTGGAACCTGTCCAGGAGCAGGTATTGGGGAATTCCGTTGCCAATCTGGAGAACAGAAGATGGCCGGGAAGAAAAAATCATTGGTTCTATTGCAGAGCTAAAGGAAGAAATGGGCAAAGCTGTAGCGGCTGGCGTGATGGACAAGGATATTTTTGAAGGTTTTGAGCCGGGAAATATGAGTGATGAGAATTATGAACAAGTAGACCTTCATAAGAACGTGGTAGACGGGATTACGCTTATTTCTGAAAGTGGAAAACCCATGAAGAGGGAGGCCGATCTTATAGATGTATGGTTCGATTCCGGGTCTATGCCTTATTCTCAGTGGCATTATCCTTTTGAAAATAAGGAAAAAGTAGAAAAGACATGGCGAAAAGCCGATTTTATTGCTGAAGGGGTAGACCAGACAAGAGGTTGGTTCTACACATTGCATGCTATAGCAACCATGATTTTTGATGATGTTGCTTATAAGAACGTGGTTTCCAACGGACTTGTGCTGGATAAAAACGGACAGAAAATGTCCAAACGCCTGGGTAATGCGGTAGATCCTTTCGAAACTTTGGCAGCGTTTGGTCCCGATGCGACCAGGTGGTACATGATTTCCAATGCCAATCCATGGGATAACCTAAAATTTGATATTGAAGGAATTGGGGAAGTACAACGTAAATTCTTCGGAACACTTTACAATACATATTCTTTCTTTACACTATATGCCAACATAGATAATTTTACTTATTCTGAAGATGAAATTGCGTTGGAAGAAAGACCGGAAATAGATCGCTGGATCCTTTCAGAATTGCATACGCTTATTCAGAATGTTGATAAATTCTACGCCGATTATGAGCCTACACGGGCTACAAGAGCGATTTCAGAATTTGTTCAGGAAAATTTGAGTAACTGGTTTGTACGTTTGAGCAGGAGAAGGTTCTGGAAAGGAGATTATCAGCAGGATAAGATTTCAGCTTATCAAACGCTTTACACCTGCCTGGAAACTGTGGCGAAGTTAGGTGCTCCGGTAGCTCCTTTCTATATGGACAAACTTTACAAAGACTTAAACAAAGCTACCAATAAGGAAACATTCGAATCTGTACATTTGGCGAAGTTCCCGGAGTTTGAGGAAAAGTTTGTTGATAAATCTTTAGAGCGAAAAATGGAGAAGGCGCAAACCATTTCTTCTCTGGTACTTTCGCTGCGAAAAAAGGAAATGATAAAAGTTAGACAGCCTTTGCAAAGAGTAATGATTCCCGTACTGGATGAGCGACAGAAGGAAGAAATTCTTGCTGTTCAGGATTTGATTAAATCTGAAGTTAATGTAAAGGAACTTGAGCTAATAGATGATGCTTCAGGAATACTTGTGAAACAGGTGAAACCAAATTTTAGAGTTCTTGGGCCCAGATTTGGTAAAGATATTAAGCTGATTGTTAGTGAAATAAATAAGTTTACTCCTGAGAATATAACGCAAGTTGAGCGTGAGGGAAGTATTGATATTGAAGTTAATGAAAAAATGATTAATTTGGCAATCGATGAGCTGGAAATAATATCCCAGGATATAGAGGGATGGACAGTAGCCAGTAGTGGAAATATTACGGTAGCCCTGGATGTAAGTATTTCTCCTGAGTTAAAAAAGGAAGGAGTTGCCCGGGAGTTAATTAATCGTATTCAGAATATGCGTAAAGATTCTGGTTTTGAAGTAACAGATACTATTAACGTGACCCTACAAAAGGATGGCATGATCGAGGATGCCGTCAATGAAAATCTAACATATATTAAAAATGAAACATTAACTGCAAATCTCGAATTTGTAGATGTGGTGGAAGAAGGTTCTCTGGTAGAATTTGATGAAATTACCACAAAATTGTTTATTAAAAAACATTAGCCTATGTCTACAACAGATGTTAAAGAAAGATACAGCGATGCTGATTTGGCAGAGTTTAAGGCCTTAATCCAGAAAAAGATTGCTAAGGCCCAGGAGCAACTTGAAATCTATCAAAATGCTTATAAAAATGATGGGAATAATGGTACTGATGATACCTCTCCTACATTTAAAGCTTTTGAGGAAGGAAGTGAAACCATGAGTAAAGAAGCTAATTCCCAGCTTGCCATTCGTCAGGAGAAATTTATAAGGGATTTAAAAAATGCTTTAACGCGTATCGAGAACAAAACTTATGGGATATGCCGTGTCACTGGAAAACTTATTGCGAAGGAACGACTTCTGCTTGTACCCCATGCAACGCTGAGCATAGAGGCTAAAAATCTTCAGCGGTAAGATTCATCTTAAATAAAGTAAATAACGCTCCTGTTGAATTCAGCAAGGAGCGTTTTTGTTTATTGTTATGAGGACATTTAGTTTCGGAATTTTTCTGCTTTTCGGAGTTCTTTTGAGTAATGCTCAGAAAGATACACGGGAAATTTTTAATTCCAGCGACATTAATGAAATAGAAATTAATGCTGATGAGGTCTATAAGATCATCCTCTGTACTTCCAAAACAGGGAAAATTAAAATTTCAGCACATTCTGAAGGCGAATACTTTAATGATATCTCTCTTATTTCAGAAGTAGAAAAGGATAAGCTGAAACTCCATACAAGATATCCTGAGGTCCTGACGGGAGGCTACGATAAACTTAGCGCTCATAAAGTTATTTCTATGGAAATACATATGGAGGTTCCGGAAAATATGACCATCTTCATTCGCTCTAATCTGGCTTCTGTAGTGGCAAAAGGAAATTACAATAGTTTTTATGCTGATCTTCGGGAAGGCTACTGTAATCTCCTGGATTTTATAGGGAATGCAACTGTAAATACATATAAAGGGAATATTTACGTGGAGGCGATGTCTGGAAATGTAAAAGCAGAATCCCGAAACGGAGTAGTACATATTCAAAAAGAGATCTATGGATCCAATCTTCTTAAACTCACCTCTATTAATGGTGATATTAGTGTCCTCAAAACTAAATAATATTAGTATTTTTGGTTCGTTTTTAACTTAAAAGTATTCATGTCTCTAAAGAAAGCCGGCTTTATCATTTTCCTGGTCCTGTTAATAGATCAGATTTCCAAAATATACATTAAAACTAATTTCACTTTAGGAGAAGAGGTTCCTGTCTTTGACTGGTTTCGTATTCTCTTTGTTGAAAATGAAGGAATGGCCTGGGGAACCAAAATTCCTGGCACATACGGGAAGCTTATTTTAACTTTATTCAGGCTTGTGGCTATCGTAGGAATTGGGTATTGGTTGTGGGATTCTGTGCGTAAAAATGCATCTAAAATACTTATCACTTCCATTGCACTTATTTTCGCAGGCGCAATGGGAAACATAATAGATTCTGTTTTCTATGGAATTATTTTCAGTGATAGTTATGGGCAGGTGGCAGAATTTATGCCGGAAGAAGGAGGCTACAGTACACTCTTTCATGGTAAAGTTGTGGACATGCTATACTTTCCCTTATATGAAGGATATTTACCGGCATGGATTCCTATTTGGGGAGGAGAATATTTCACCTTTTTTGAGCCTGTTTTTAATATCGCCGATAGCGCAATAAGTGTAGGTGTGATTCTTCTGCTTATTTTTAATAAAAGAGCCTTTCCAAAACACGAGGAAGAGAACTAGGCAGCGGGTATTGCTCTTTCAAAAATTTTTTCGAATTTCTTGAGCTCTATAGGCTTAATAAGATAATCTGTTACCATGTTTATGGATTTGGCCCTTTCCAAATCTCTTGGATCTATTGAAGAGCTCACTACGTAGAGTGTAATCTTTTTATTGAAGTTGTTTTTAATTTTTACAAATTCGTTTAAAAATTCCCAGCCGTCCATTACCGGCATGTTTAAATCAAGAAATATAATTTCCGGAAGCCTTTCTTCAGACATGTTGCCCAGGATATGCTTGAAGTGGTCCATAGCTTCTTTTCCGTTTTTATAGATTAAAAGATTTTCCGAAAGTTGCTTAATTTCGATTATTTTCTTTACCAGGTTCACGTATATCTTGTCATCATCGATGATACATGCTAGTTCTATTTTTTGCCCCATATAACAGATCTAAAAAGTTATTTTAAAAGTGGTCCCGATGTTAACTGTGCTGGTAATAGAAATTGAACCTCCCAGTGCTTCCACTTGATTTTTGGTGATAAACAGCCCAATTCCTTTTGCATCAGGATTATGATGAAAGGTCTTGTACATTCCAAACATCTTATCTCCATGTTGATCGAGATCTATTCCTAATCCATTGTCGCTAATCTCCAGAAACCTCTTTCCATTGGAAATATAGGACTGTATATAAATAACCGGTTTTCTTCCAGGTTGCTTATATTTTATTGCATTAGTAATTAAATTTAATAAAATACTTTCAAGATACTCAGGGATATACGATATTTCTTTCAGAGAGTGAAATTCAGCGACGATTTTTGCATTTTCCCGATTAATGAGTGGAGCAATAGAGGCAAGAACGGTATTAAGCGCATCGTTAAACTTAATTTTTACACTCTTTTTGGCTAGTGTTGTTTCCACGTTAATCAAATCATTGAGTTGAGCAATAGCGGTATCGAGATTTTCAGAAATATAATTTATATTATCAAGTAAGTCCAATTTATCCCTATCTGTTTTAGCTTCCTTTAGTAATTCAACCACCAGGCTAAGGTTACTGCTATGGGATCTTAAGTTATGGGATACAATGTGAGCGAAACTAAAAAGGCGGTAGTTTTGGGAAGCAATAATGTCCAATGAGTTCTGGAGATTAATTTCGTTGGTTTTGTTCTCATTTATATCCTGGAAGACTCCTCTTATGCCTATTATTTGTTGCTCCTGATTGTATACGGGCTTTCCAGTTGCCCGTACCCAGAACTCTCTGTTATAAAGGGTCAACATTTTAAGCTCAATCTTAAATGGAATACCGTAAAGCTCACATTTCTTAAATGCGGAATTCATTATATGATGATGTTCCGGGGCGTAGAACCTCAATCTTTCTTCGTAATCCAGGTGAAAGTCCTGGGGGCAATCCATTATTTTTTTAGTAACATTATCCCAGTAAATATTTTTGTCTATAATGTCTACGTACCAACCGCCGGTACAGGTCATTTCTGCTGTTTCTCTGTAGTAGAAAAAATTTTCTTCAATAGTATATTGATCGCGTTTGCTCTGGTGGATATTTACAAATAGGAGCACAGCCGTTTCTCTTAAGCTTTCGTCTTTATTTCTAAGGTTTTTGCACTCAAACCATCGATATTTGCCATTTTCAAGGCGCATCCTTATTTCGAAGCTGAAGGTTTCGTTTTCTGTTAATAGTTTTTCGAAATTCACCCTGAAATCGTAACGATAATCTGGGTGGAGGATTTCCTGAAGAAAGTATTCGTAAGGATTATTAGCTGAATCAAGATTATCGACCAAAGTAGTAAAATGATCAGACCAATCGATTTCCTTGCTGAAGAGATTGATTTTCCAATAAGCTATATCAAAATCCTCAAGGATACTATTAAGCTGAAGGTCATTAAGCATTAAACCGGGGATATTGGGCTAAAAGTAGCTTAATGTTAATAGTCCTACAAATAAATTTAACCTTTTTTAAAGCTGTAGGTATTTTCAGGTGTTACGCAGTAGTCCAGAGGGATATCTGATTGGTAAGTATCCTCAATTTCTATTTCAGATTCAAAAAACGAGAGGCCGACTTTTACAACGTCTTCTTTGCAGGCTGCCAGAAATTTGTCATAGAAGCCCTTGCCATAGCCAACGCGGTGTCCAGACTTGTCAAATGCGAGAAGAGGAATAAAAACAACATCGATTTTATCTACATTTATTTCTATTCCATCTAGTGGTTCGGGAATATTCCAACGGTTTCTTTTAATTACCGTTGTATCCGTTAAAAGGTAATTTATGAGTTTATTTGTAGGAACATCAGTTTTAGGAAGTACCACATTTTTATCCTTTCCCTGTAAGATATGGAGTATAGGTTCTGTCTCTACTTCTTTCTGTTCTGCGATACTTAAAAACAGATGATAAAAATCATAGTTCCAGATAGGCAATGTTAATAATTGATTAGCAATTTGGAGGCTGAGATCCTCTATTGTTTCTTTAGATAAACCCAGTCTTAGCTTCTTATATTTAGCTCTCAGAAATTTCTTCTTCATTGCTCCTTTTTGGTAATGAAATATGAAAAACAGCATCTCCCTGGTAAACTATGGGAGATTCATTTACGTTAATTATATAACCTTCGTTGGCAGCTTTAATTTTATGCCGAAATTTGCCATAAGGGTCAGTAATTGTGGCAATGAATTCTCCTTTTTCCACATGCTTCCCGCAGGGAATCTTTACGTGTAAAAGCCCGCTGTACTTTGCCCGCATCCAAAAGGTATTTTCAATTATAACCGTTTCTGTAATAGCATCTGGATAATCAAACTTCGGTTTTAGCATGTCCAGATGGCTTAGAATACGTGTTGCTCCATCTACGCCATGTCTTGCAATTTCTTTGTTGCTATTAGAGGATTTTCCGCCTTCAAAAAGAAGAACCGGAATTCCCAGTTTTGCACAAGTTTCTCTGTAAGATTTTGTTATTGTTTTAGAATTAATGGTAAACGGTGCGTTGAAGATATGCGCATATTTAAGACTTTCTTCGTTACCTTTTTTTATCCTAATTTGTGGTGCGTTAAATCTACTTGCTCCTCCTGTGTGGAAGTCCATACAAAAATCGGCTATAGGCAGTATTTTCTTCACGAATTGGAAAGCGAATCTACTGGCAAGAGAACCATGTTTTGTTCCCGGGAAAACCCGGTTTAGATCCCGGCCATCGGGAAATTCTCGTGTCAACGTGAGAAAACCGAAAATATTCACCACCGGAATGCAAATTATAGTACCTTTTTGCGGCCTGTTAATTCCCTTAGAAATAATCTGCCGTACAATTTCTACACCGTTTATTTCGTCACCATGTATTCCTGCTGTCAACAGTACAACCGGCCCAGGCTTTTTTGCACGTTCAATAATTACCGGTACCTCTACAGATGTGGTGGTGTAGAGTTTGGCCATATTAAAATTAATTGTAGCACTCTTTCCGGCAGGTATTCTTTTTCCTAATATTTCCAGGACATTGTCCTTATCTATTTGTGGCATAAATTAAACATTTCGCTCAATGTACCTAATAATAGTTTTTGCTATGTCTTTTCCGGTAGCAGCTTCTATTCCTTCAAGACCTGGAGAAGAATTTACTTCCAGGATAAGAGGCCCTCTGGCACTTTGTAACATATCTACACCTGCAACTCCAAGGCTCATGGCTTTTGCGGCTTTTATAGCTGCATTTTCTTCTTCATCTGTAAGTTCAATAATTTCAGCCGATCCTCCCCGGTGGAGGTTAGAACGGAATTCTCCTTCTTTCCCCTGCCGCTTCATGGCGCCAACCACATGTCCATCTACAACAAATGCCCGAATGTCGGCACCGCCGGCTTCTTTAATAAATTCCTGTACAATAACCCTTGCCTGCAAACCATTAAAAGCTTCAATGACAGATTCGGCTGCATTATTAGTTTCTGCAAGTACAACCCCAAGACCCTGTGTGCCTTCTAGTAATTTAATGATAAGAGGAGCTCCCCCAACATGATCTATCACTTCCTTAACATCTTTGGAGTAATTAGTGAATACTGTTTTTGGCAGTCCAAGTCTGGCACGGGAAAGGATTTGCAAACTCCTTAGTTTATCCCGGCTTCTCACAAGTGCCTGTGATTCTGTAGTAGTAAAAACACCCATCATTTCAAACTGTCTTACAACGGCGGTTCCAAAGAATGTAACCGATGCTCCAATTCTTGGAATTACAGCGTCTGCTCCTTCAATAGCTTTTCCTTTGTAGAATATTGATGGTTTTTTCTTTTCAATAACGAGATCACATTTAACTGGATCTATTACTTCAACTTCATGGTCACGTTTTTTAGCGGCTTCCACAAGTCGTTTGGTTGAATAGAGATTGCTATTTCTAGATAGAATTTTTAGCTTCATTTTCTTGCTGATTATTAGAGACGTTCGTAAGTTCTGTATCGACTATAAATTTTTTGGTGAGAAATTTTCTCCCGATAAGAACCGGAAATCGCATTTCCTGACGCGAAGACAAAGAAAGGGAAATTTTGAAAATCTTATTAAAAAGTTTGATGTTGGATTGTACCTGATATCTCTTTTGAATCATGCCGTTACTACTGCGTACAAAAACAATGTCAAAATCTTCGAAAACAATTTCTCTGCCGTTGTATAAAGGATGTTCTTCATCCAGAAAAGTACAATAAAGCTTGTCCTCTTTCTCTTCTATATTTTCGCAATGTATGGAAGAGGTATATGCTCCCGTATCTATTTTTATTGCGATGTCGTACAACTTCAGGGCTGGAAAATCTGCTTTGTCAAATCTGCCTATCACTTTTTTCTCCATATTGCAAGATAATAAAATAGACATCCTTTCTTCTTAATGTCTTCTGAAAATAGTCTCTAAGGAAGTCCTGAGTAATTCTTGAATGAAAGATTCAGAAAGAATTATAATTTCTTGAAAATTCTTGTTCTCTAGATCTTTCCTTCGGAAGAAGTTCTACTGAGATAATTTCATATAACTCAAGAGTTGTATTCCCGGCTGGTACAGTTTGTGTGTAAGGTAGATTGAAATTGCAGAAAATACTTCAGAAGTTATAACTGTTAATGTCGCGGCAATTAATTGAATTAGCCTGTGAAATTTTGTTTTTTGCACTTTAAGCTTGACTTTTAACTTTATCTTCACAACCTGTTTACGGCATAAGAAGAATAATGTTTGAGAATCAACGAATTATCGTACGATTAATTTGCTGAACCTGGAATTTTCTTAAAAAAGTACGACCTTATAATTAATTGAAATGAAGAGAAGAGACCTCATTAAAACCCTTGGAATATCTGCAGTAGGACTGGCAACAGTACCTTTTTGGATCGATTCCTGGACAACGGAGGAATTGCCCGAAGCAACCGGCGATATAAAAGACGATCAAAAGCTAATGCTGGCAGGAATTGTAGATACCATTATCCCTGCTACAGATACACCCGGAGCAAAAGAGCTTGAAGTAGATCGCTTTGTGCTTGTGATGGTTAATGACTGTTTTGAGAAGGAAGTTCAACAGGAATTTGCGGCGGGTTTTGAGAGCGTAGACGAAGCTAGTAGAGACCAATATGGAAAAATTTTTATAGAACTTTCGGGTGCTGAACGGCACGAAATTTTGAACAAAATGCTGGCAACAGAGAAATCATCAGATAAAAAGATCAGTTTTGTTCCTTTTGTAAAAGATCTAACCATAGCGGGTTATACTACCTCTAAATATGTCTTGGAAAATATTTTGGATTATGAGCAGGTTCCTTCAAGATGGGATGGAAGTTATCCGGTTAACCAGGAAAAATATCACAACGCATAATTATGGCATACTTTAATATAGACGGAGTAGAAGAAAAAACTTATGATGCAATTGTTATTGGCTCTGGCATTAGTGGGGGATGGGCAGCTAAGGAATTAACTGAAAAAGGGCTGCGCACCTTGGTCCTGGACCGTGGTAAAGATGTGAAACATGTGGTAGATTACCCTACTACCAGTTTACATCCATGGGAGATGGAGCACAGGGGAACGCTGCCACTTGACGTAAAAAAGGAAAATCCTATTGTAAGTAAATGCTACGCCTTTAAAGAAGATGCTGCCCACTTTTTTTCAAAGGACAACGAGCATCCTTATGTACAGGAAAAACCTTTCGACTGGATAAAAGGATATCAGGTTGGTGGAAAATCTTTACTCTGGGCAAGACAGGTACAGCGCTGGAGCGATTTCGATTTTGAAGGCCCGGCAAGAGATGGTTTTGCTGTAGACTGGCCAATACGGTATAAAGACCTGGCTCCCTGGTACAGCTATGTTGAAAAATTTGCCGGAATATCCGGAAATAAAGATGGCCTTGCCGAATTACCTGATGGTGAATTTTTACCGCCGTATGAACTGACGAAGGTAGAAAAGTACTTTAAGGAAAAGGTAGCGGAAAAATATGGTGATCGTCACGTGATTGTTGCACGCTGCGCACACCTTTCAGAACAAAAAGATATCCATAAACAACAGGGACGGGTACAATGCCAGAACAGGGTATTGTGCCAGAGGGGTTGTCCTTACGGAGGCTACTTCAGTAGTAATTCTTCAACTTTACCGTGGGCCGAGAAAACAGGAAACCTCACCTTAAAACCTAATTCTGTTGTGGAATCGCTTATTTACGATGAAGAAAAAGAAAAAGTTACAGGTGTACGCGTAATTGATGCTCACACCAAGGAAGTTACAGAGTATTTTTCCAAGATTGTTTTTGTAAATGCGGCGGCTGCAAACACGAACCTTATTTTGCTTAATTCCAAATCAAACCGTTTTCCCAACGGTCTTGGGAATGATAACGGACTTCTTGGTAAGTATTTTGCTTTTCATAATTACAGGGCCCGGGCAACTGCAGAATACGATGGTTTTCGAGATTTTACTACAGACGGAAAAAGGCCTACTAGTGGATATATTCCAAGGTTCAGGAATATCCATAAGCAGGAAACCAACTTTTTAAGAGGATATGCTGCAGGTGTTAGTACCTACCGGAGTGAATATACAAGCGAGGATGGTTTAGGGGTAGCTTTAAAAGAAAACCTTGCCAAACCAAAGCTGGGACCATGGAGGATTGGAAGCCATATGATGGGTGAAACAATTCCGAAGGAGAGTAATTTGGTTAGCCTTAATAATAGTAAAAAGGATGAATGGGGAATCCCGTTGCTCAATTTTGATGTAGCTTATGATGATAATGATGAAAAGATGATCCAGGACTATTTTGAGCAGATCACCGAAATGTTTGAAAGCGCAGGATTCACAAACATCCGCACCAGCGATTCGAAACAGGCTCCCGGGCTGGACATTCACGAAATGGGCGGCGTTCGTATGGGCAAAGATCCGAAAACCTCTTTGTTGAATGAGTGGAACCAGTTGCACACCTCTAAAAATGTTTTTGTGACAGATGGTGCCTGTATGACTTCAACAGGAACTCAAAATCCATCTTTAACCTATATGGCTCTTACCGCCAGGGCAGTGGATTATGCTGTTAAAGAATTAAAGAACGGAAATATATCGTAGGCTGAAAGGTCGATTTGTTTAAGGAAAAACCATCGGTAGCAGCTGCAAACCGGTGGTTTTTCTGTTTTAAATTTTAAAATTCACGACGGCATTAAGCGCAATAAATTTTATCTTTGAAGTAATGGAAAAGCCTGCACTGGAAGTACAACTGCAAACTCTACCGGATAGCCCGGGAGTATATCAGTACTACGATAAAAATGGAAAAATATTATATGTAGGTAAGGCCAAAAACCTTAAAAAAAGGGTGACCTCCTATTTTACCAAACGTCACGACAGTCACAGGATAGGCGTAATGGTAAAGAAAATAAGAGAAATCAAGCATATTGTTGTAGCTTCTGAAACTGATGCGCTGCTGCTTGAAAATAATCTTATCAAAAAACATCAGCCACGGTTCAACGTAATGCTGAAGGATGATAAAACCTATCCCTGGATTTGTATCAAAAATGAGCGATTCCCCAGGGTTTTTCCAACCCGAAGGCTCATAAAGGATGGTAGTGAATATTACGGCCCCTTCACCAGTTTTAAAACGGTAAATACGCTTCTTGATCTTATAAAAGGCTTGTATAAACTCAGGACCTGTAATTATGACTTAGCTGAGGACAAAATTAGAAATGACAAATACAAGGTGTGCCTGGAATATCATCTTGGCAACTGCGAAGGCCCTTGCGAAGCAAAACAGGCAGAAGAGGATTATAACCGGAATATTGAAGCTATAAGACAGATTGTAAAAGGAAATTTTAAGGATTCCCTGCAGCAGTTTCGGAATCAAATGAAAGTACATGCTGAAAACATGGAATTTGAGGATGCGCAGCGCATCAAGGAAAAAATAAACGTGCTGGAAAATTATCAGTCAAAATCTACAATTATAAATCCCAAAATTACTAATGTAGATGTTTTTTCTATCACCAGTGACGAGGGTTATGGCTATGTAAATTTCCTTCAGATTTCCCATGGCGCCATTATCAGGTCGCATACTATTGAAATGAAGAAAAAGCTGGACGAAAGCGACCAGGAACTGCTGGAATTGGCAATTACAGAGATAAGGCAGCGCTTCAATTCAAATTCAAAAGAAATTTATCTTCCGTTTAATATTGAATTTGCTGAAGATGTAAAAGTTACCGTTCCCCAGTTGGGCGATAAGAAGAAGATTGTAGAGTTATCCCTTAGAAATGCCAAATATTACCGCCAGGAACGGTTTAAGCAAATGAAAATTATAGATCCAGACCGCCATGTGAATCGTATTATGGCACAAATGAAGGAGGATTTACGTTTAAATGAAGAACCACGGCATATTGAGTGCTTTGATAACTCAAACATTCAGGGAACCAACCCGGTAGCGGCCTGTGTGGTCTTCAAGAACGGAAAACCGAGTAAAAAAGACTATAGAAAGTTCAATATTAAGACGGTAGAAGGCCCAAATGACTTCGCTTCTATGGAAGAAGTGGTTTTTAGAAGGTATCGGCGACTGCTAAATGAAGGTGAAGACCTGCCGCAGTTAATTATAGTGGATGGTGGAAAAGGGCAATTATCGTCCGGGGTTAAAGCTTTGGAGACTTTAGGTCTACGTGGTAAAATTGCAATTATCGGCATTGCGAAAAAGCTGGAAGAAATTTTTTATCCAGATGATAATATTCCTCTTTATCTGGACAAGAAAACAGAGAGTTTAAAAATTATTCAGCAGTTAAGAAACGAGGCGCATAGGTTCGGAATTACTTTCCATCGTAACAAAAGGAGTAAAGTTGCGTTAAATACAGAGTTGGAATCTATTGCGGGAATTGGAGAAAAAACAGTTATTGAATTATTAAAACAATTTAGATCTGTTAAAAGGATTAAAGAAGCTTCGCTGGAAAATCTGAGTGAAGTAGTAGGAGCTTCAAAAGCACGTATTTTATATGAGCATTATCATAAGGAATAAATGAAAAACATACTGGTCATTTTTTTGTGTTTAATAAGTGTTAGGGGATTTTCCCAGCAAAAAGATGATCCTAAGGTTGGTCTTGTTTTAAGTGGTGGTGGTGCAAAAGGCCTGGCACATATTGGTGCTTTAAAAATTATTGAAGAAGCCGGGGTACGTATAGATTATATTGGAGGAAGTAGTATGGGCGCTATAATTGGCGGTTTATATGCTTCGGGTTATACTGCTCATGATCTTGATTCTATATTTCATGAAACTAATTTTAATATTCTTATCCAGGATGACCTTCCGCGAAGCGCAAAAACTTTTTATGAAAAAGAAGACACAGAGAAGTACGCCATAAGTCTTCCTTTTGATAATTTTAGATTAGGCCTGCCATCGGGACTTTCCAAAGGCCAGAATATTTATAACCTCATGTCGCGTTTAACGATGCATGTGAGCGAAATTAATGACTTTAACGAGCTTCCCATTCCGTTCTTTTGTACTGCTGCAGATATAGAAACCGGCGAAGAGGTTATTTTGGATAGCGGTTCTCTTGCCAAGGCAGTATCGGCCAGCGGTGCAATTCCTTCTATTTTTAGCCCGGTGAAAATCGATGGCCGATTACTTACAGATGGCGGGGTGGCAAATAATTATCCTATAGAGGAATTAAAAAGGAGAGGTGCAGAAATTATTATTGGGGTAGATGTTCAGGATACGCTTATAGATAAGGATAATCTCCGGAGTGTGCTTGATATTCTAACACAAATAGGAAATTTCAGGACGATAAGTGAGATGAAAAAGAAGATTCCGCTCACAGATATTTACATAAATCCTGATATTTCGAAATTTTCTGTGATTTCATTTAGCGAAGGGGGTGCTATAATTGATTCCGGAAGGGTTGCAGCACAGGGAAAATACGGAGAATTGCAACAATTGGCTGCACGGCAAAAGGATTTTAAGAGAGAACTGAAAAAACAGCGGCAGGATAGTATTTATGTGACAGATTTAAAAATTGAAGGAAACAATACTTACCCTCAGTCTTACATTTTAGGTAAACTGAAGCTTGATCCTGAAGAAAAATTAACATTTAACGACCTCAATATTGGTGTAAATAACCTTTCGGCTACCGGAAATTTTAATAAAATTAGTTACAACCTGGTGCCCGGTGAAGAGGGCGAGGAGTATACCCTGAATATGGATATTGAGGAAAGCGATAACAAATCTTATCTCCGTATGGCACTGCACTACGACGAGCTGTATGAAAGCGGAGTATTGCTGAACCTTACCCGTAAAAGTTTACTTTTTACCAATGATGTTGCGTCGCTGGATGTGGTGGTGGGCGATCAATTTCGGTATTATTTTGACTATTACATTGACAAAGGTTATTATTGGAGTTTTGGGGTAAAATCGAGGTATAATAAATTTAATAAAGACATCTCATTTGATTTTGCAAATCAAAACGGCAATTTGCGAAACCTTGGAGTGGAGAATATAGGTGTAGAATATCGGGATATTACCAACCAAATTTACATTGAGACACTTTTTCAGCAGGTTTTTTCTTTTGGGATGGGAATTGAACAGAAGTATCTTGATATAACTTCTGAAGCTTTTCAGGATGGAGATGGGAAGACGGCCAATAATGTGTTTGACGATAACCATTACTACAGCGCTTTTGGTTATCTAAAATTTGATTCTTACGATAACAAATATTTTCCCAGCCAGGGAGTTTACTTTGATGGTGATTTTCACCTATATTTATTTTCTTCAAACAATGATTTTGCTGAATTTTCTATAGCCAAAGGGAAGGTGGGTTATGCTGTCACACCTCTTAGAAAGTTTACCACCCGCATTTCTGCAGAAACCGGATTTAAAATCGGGAATGATGATATTAATACATTGGATTTTTTCCTTGGGGGGTATGGTAATTATCCCATCAATAATATTACACCTTTTTATGGATATGATTTTATTAGCCTTTCGGGTGACAGCTATATAAAGGCTCTACTGGAAGTTGATTACCGTATTTTGAGGAAACACCATCTCATCGCAGGTGTAAACATCGCAAATGTGGAAAATAAATTATATACCACCGGAAATTGGCTGTCCATGCCAGATTACACAGGCTATGCACTTGGCTATGGTATAGAAACCTTTCTTGGCCCACTAGAAGTAAAATATTCTTATTCCCCTGAAGTTGACAGGAGTCATTGGTTTTTTAGTTTAGGCTTCTGGTTCTGATTTCATGCCTAAGAAATGAAGAAACTTACGGTGAGAAGAAGCCATATAAATAATGCTAAAATAACCTTTAGTGTCACCGATAATATATTCTTCATGGACTTAGATTTTCCTGGTGCCTGAGATAAGATGATACTTTTCATAAGTTGCTTTCTAATTTTATTTAAAGTTAAAGTCAAATGACAAGTTTTGTATCATCAGTATATTAAATCCAGACGCCTCAATTTTATCTTTGCGTTACACAAACTTTAAATAATTGCAATGAAGTAATATTTAATGTAACTTTCTTGTTTACAGTATATAGGGAAGTTTCTTTTTAATCCTTCTTTAAGAATATTTTCAATTTAAAAGGCCGATATTTATAGAAATAACTGCTTTTAAAAATGCTTCATATTAAGTAACAGGTTTTCTTAATCCTTAATTTTATTATGGCTTTCTATCATAAACTCGGAAAAATACCACATAAAAGACATACAGTTTTTAAGAAACCTGATGGCAGCCTTTACTACGAACAGCTATTTGGAACCATAGGTTTTGACGGAATGTATTCTAATTCTTATCATGAGCGCAGGCCTACTCAAGTAAAGGAAATGAAAGTAGGCTATAGTGTGAAGCCGAAAATAGCAATAGGAAATAATTTAAAATCATACCGATTTAAAGGTTTTAAAATTGTGCCTGCACCAGATTATCTGGAAAGTCGAAAAGTAATTTTAACCAACAGTGATGTGGACATTGCGCTTGCTTCTCCGCAAGCTTCGACAAGGAATTACTTTTATAAAAATTCTGATGCAGATGAGCTGCTCTTTATCCATAAAGGCAGTGGAAAATTGAGAACACACCTTGGAAATCTCAATTTTAAATATGGAGACTATTTGTTAATTCCAAGGGGCACAATTTATAAACTCGATTTTGATGATGAGAATAATCGATTGTTCATCGTAGAATCCCGCCGCCCCATTTATACTCCAAAGAGGTATAGAAACTGGTTTGGACAATTACTGGAGCATTCTCCTTTTTGCGAAAGGGATTTACGTAGACCTTATGAGCTGGAAACAAATGATGAAGAAGGAGATTTCGTTATAAAAATTAAGAAGCAGGGGGAGATTTTCGATGCGGTTTATGCGACCCATCCTTTTGATGTGGTAGGTTACGACGGCTATAATTACCCTTACGCTTTTTCAATCCACGATTTTGAGCCGATAACTGGCAGAATTCACCAGCCACCACCGGTACACCAGACTTTTGAAACTGATGCTTTTGTCGTTTGCAGTTTTTGCCCGCGCAAATATGATTATCATCCGGAGAGTATTCCGGCTCCTTACAGCCACAGTAATATAGATAGTGATGAGGTACTCTACTATGTTGATGGTGATTTTATGAGCCGCAATGATATTGAAGAAGGGCATATTTCTCTTCATCCTGCCGGCATTCCTCATGGACCTCATCCCGGAGCGGTAGAGCGTAGTATAGGCCAGGTAGAAACTAAAGAGCTGGCGGTTATGGTTGATACTTTTAAACCTCTTTTGATTACTGAAGAGGCTATAGAAATTGCGGATGAAACTTATTATAAATCATGGCTGGAAGGAAATCATTAAATTGAAGGATTTTGGGAGAGAAGTCAGTTCAGTAATACAACCTTCAAGAAGTAAGTGATCACTTAAAAGGAATAAAATGGCGATAGATAAAACATCATCGAATTTAAAGAAGGAAGTGCCGGAAGCAGAAGATTTCTTGCCAATCCTGGGAACAGACTTTGTGGAATTATATGTAGGGAATGCGAAACAGTCTGCATACTACTATCAGCATGCGTGGGGATTTCAGCCATTAGCTTACTCGGGATTGGAAACCGGGAAGAAGGATAGTGTATCTTATGTCCTTCAGCAGGGAAAAATAAAATTAGCGCTAACTTCTCCTTTGCAGCCAAAAGGAGAAATTAACGAACATATAGACAAACATGGCGATGGTGTAAAAATGATAGCGCTGTGGGTGGATGATGCCAGGAAAAGTTTTGAAGAGACTACAAAACGAGGAGCTAAATCTTACAAGGAGCCTTATGTAATGCAGGATGAATATGGATCTGTTGTTATTTCAGGCATTCATACCTATGGCGAAACCATTCATCTTTTTATAGAACGGAAGAATTATTCCGGCTCCTTCCTGCCAGGATACAAAGCATATTCTCCTTTGGCAAAATCTAAAGAAACGGGTCTCAAATATATAGATCACATGGTTGGAAATGTTGGCTGGAATGAAATGAACAAATGGTGTGAGTTTTATGCTAAAGTCATGGGTTTTGCTCAGATGGTTTCTTTTGATGATAAAGATATTTCTACAGAATATACTGCTTTAATGAGCAAAGTAATGAGTAATGGTAACGGCAGGATTAAGTTTCCAATTAATGAGCCGGCTAAAGGAAAGAAGAAATCTCAAATTGAAGAATATATTGACTTTTACAATGGTGCAGGAGTACAACATATTGCACTGGCAACAGATAACATCATTAAAACAGTCACACAGTTACGGGACAATGGCGTAGAATTTCTCCATGTGCCCGAAACCTATTACGAGACGGTTTTAGATAGGGTAGGCAAAATTGATGAAGAACTTGAGCCTCTTAAAGAATTAGGTGTGCTTGTAGATAGGGATGATGAAGGTTATTTGCTTCAAATTTTCACCAAACCTGTCTTGGATCGTCCTACGATGTTCTTTGAAATTATACAGCGTAAAGGAGCAAACTCCTTTGGAAAGGGGAATTTTAAAGCTCTTTTTGAAGCTATAGAAAGGGAGCAGGATTTGCGAGGTACCCTTAACTAAGTATAAAATATTGCTTATCTAAAAAGATAAGGACCTGTTCTTTAAAAAGAAATAATCCTTTTGGTTAAATTTTATTTAGCCGTTGTTTTAACTGGAAAACATCAGGAATTTTGCGCTCACTTCCTGAAGTAATTTTTAGGAGTGTTTTCATAATTTAGTTAGTTGGTTAAAAGACAAAAAGCCCCGGCATAGTTTGACGGGGCTTTCTGTTTTAATACATTTGGAATAGTAATTGTAAATATGTTTAAGTAATCTTACAAATTGCGCCGGAGCTACGGAATTATAACAAATTTTATTATGAAAAAATTTTTTGCGATTACTATCCTCTCTTTTTTTGGTATGCTACCCTCCAAGGGGATTTCTCAAGAGGCATTTCAGAAGGGTGAATGGCTTAAATTTCGCATTCATTATGGCATGTTTACTGCTAGTTTTGCTACACTCGAGGTAGATGAAACGATGGTAAACGGCACACCAGTCTATCACATTGAAGGTATAGGAAAATCAACAGCGCCTTTAAGCTGGTTTTTTAAGGTAGATGACAATTATCAAACATTTATAGATAAAAAAGATGGGAAGCCATACAGGTTCATCAGGAAAATTAACGAAGGAGGACATACTAAAGATCTTGAGGTTCATTTTAATCATAAGGATAATCAGGCGCTGGTCTACAATAAAAAATATAATACCAACAAGACTTACACTACAAAAGAAAATGTGCATGATATGTTATCTGCATTTTATTATATTCGCAACGAAATCAGCAGCGACGGTTTAACACCTGGAGAGGAATTGAATCTGAACCTTTTTATCGACGATGAAAATATGGATTTCAAATTACAATTCCTTGGACGTGAGGTTATCAAAACAAAATTTGGAAAAGTAGCCACTCTTAAATTTCGTCCCTTTGTAATGGCGGGTAGGGTATTTAAAGAGAAGGAAAGTCTTACTTTTTGGGTCACCGATGATGAAAATAAAATACCAGTGAGGATAGAAGCAGATCTTGCCGTTGGGTCATTGGATGCAGATTTGGATGCTTATAAAGGGCTAAGGAATCCGTTTAGGATAATTATGGATTAAAGATGGAAATAAAACCGGAAATAGCTGATCGTATTTCTAAACTTCAGGAAAAGTTTAAAAATTCCGGGCAGGATATGGGATCCTATTTGGATGGATTGCTCTATGACCGATACTTGTCTTATTGGGATTATGTGAGTCTGGATACCTTGTTAAGCCTGCAAAAGACAAACACCCATTTTCCGGACGAAACAATTTTTATTACCTACCATCAAATTACGGAATTATACTTTAAGCTCATTATACATGAGCAAAAGCAGATTATTGAAAACGAAAGCCTTACGGCTTCTTTTTTTATTGAAAAACTATCACGACTAAATCGGTACTTCCGGATTCTTATAGATTCTTTTGATGTGATGATAAAGGGAATGGAGAGAGAACAGTTTTTGAAATTCCGGATGGCCTTACTGCCGGCAAGCGGATTCCAATCTGCTCAATTTAGAATGATTGAACTTTACGCTACTCCTCTTGAACATATTGTTCTTCATGGTAACAGAAAAAATTTCTCTCAGGAAAATTCTATTGAGGAATTATATGAACAGGTTTACTGGAAAAGAGGAGGGATAGATTTAAAGACAGGAGAAAAGACTTTAACCCTTAAGCAGTTCGAAAAGAGATACACGCCCCGTTTCTTGAGAATTGCAAAAGAAGTTAAAAACTCTACGATGTTTCACAAGTACGAACAACTTGAGCCAGAAGAAAAGCAGGATAAAAAACTTATTCAGGCTATGAAAGAATTTGATGTAAATGTGAATATTAATTGGCTGCTTATGCATATGGGCGCCGCACATCGTTACCTTAGTAGAGATAAGGAAACGATTGCTGCTACGGGAGGTACAAACTGGAAAAAGTTTCTGCCACCGGGCTTTCAAAAGATATCTTTTTTCCCTAATCTGTGGAGTGAAGAGGAATTTAACGACTGGGGCAAACAATGGGTAAACCACATGTTTAACAGCGAAAACCGAAATAATTAAATTGAAAAAATTAAGCACCCTGATTCTTATCATTTTTGCATTTTTAGCTTGTAATGATGATAATGTTGTAGAAGAAAAGCAAAAAGAGGTAGCAGTTTTAAAGACTCCTCCGCAAGTCAAAAAGTATGGATTTGTTTTAAATGATTATGAAGTAGTAGAAGATACTATCCGGCCTGGTGATAGTTTTGGGAATATTATGGGTGAGCAGGGTGTGAGCCTTGCAAAAGTTTATGAAATTTCAGAAAAAGTAAACGATACCTTTAACCCCGCAAGAATAGTTGCCGGAAAAAAGTATATGATCCTTAAGGCTAAAGACTCTGCACAAACACCTCAATTTTTTATTTATGAAGAAAATAAAATTGATTTTACTGTGGTGGGGATTGGAGATGAAATCAAAGCCTATAAAAAACAACGACCAGTTTCTGTGAAGAAAAGGGAAGTTTCCGGCGTAATCACATCTTCGCTTTCTGAAGCAATGCAGGACCAGGGATTAAGTAATCTCCTGGTGTATGAGCTATCTAATATCTATCAGTGGAGTATTGACTTCTTCAGACTTCAGAAGGGTGATCAGTTTAAAATGGTCTATCATGAAAAGTACATAGATGATACTATTTTTGCTGGAGTAGATAGAGTGGAAGCGGCAGTTTTCAAGCATTCAGATAAGCCATTTTATGCATTTGAATATGAAACCGACAGTATTACTAATAAATCCAGTTACTATGATGATGAGGCAAAAGCTTTACAGAGCTTTTTCTTAAAGGCGCCCCTTGACTATAGTAGAATTTCTTCCCGCTACAGCAAAAGAAGGTATCATCCTGTGCAGAAGCGCTGGAAAGCACATTTGGGGACAGATTATGCTGCAGCTCATGGTACACCCATTGTTAGTACAGCAGATGGTACCGTTATTGCCGCAAGTTATACCTCAGGAAACGGAAACTATGTAAAAATAAGGCACAATAATAAATATACTACTCAATACCTGCACATGACTAAAAGAAATGTGAGAAATGGACAGGCTGTTAAGCAGGGTGATGTGATTGGATTTGTAGGTAGCACCGGTCTCGCAACAGGGCCTCATGTTTGTTATCGATTTTGGGTAAATGGAAAGCAGGTTGATCCTTACCGCCAAAACCTACCAACAGCTAAACATATAGAAGATGCTCATAAAGATGAGTATTATGCGTATATTAAACCTCTTAAGGAACAGTTGGATCAAATTCCTTACAAGAACATTTGAGAATAGTTAAACTAAAAATATTGCGATGAAAAATATAAATCCTACACAGACTGATAGCTGGAGAAAACTCGGAGAGCACTTTAAAGAAATTGGAAAACTTCAGATGAAGGATCTTTTCGAAGAAGATGAAAATCGCGGAGCGGACTTCAGTATTCACTGGGAGGATTTTTATTTGGATTATAGTAAAAACAGAATTACCGATGAGACGAGAAGTCTTCTTCTTGAGTTAGCCAGAGAATGTAAACTGGAAGAAGCGATCAGCTCTTATTTTGGAGGTGAAGTTATTAACAAGACAGAAGGTCGTCCTGTATTACACACAGCTTTAAGAGCTAAAGAAGATGAAAATGTTACTGTAGAGGGAGAAAACGTTCTTCCTGAGGTTCAGGAAGTAAAAGCAAAAATAAAAGCTTTTTCAGATGAGGTTATTGAAGGTAGCCGAAAAGGATATACGGGTAAAAAATTCACAGATATTGTGAATATCGGGATTGGAGGATCAGATCTGGGGCCCGTGATGGTAACAGAATCACTTCAATATTATCAGAACCATTTAAAGGTGCATTATGTTTCTAACGTAGATGGAGACCATGTACATCAGGCAATTCAGGATTTAAACCCTGAGACGACCCTGTTTATAATTGTTTCCAAATCTTTTACCACCCAGGAGACTTTATCCAATTCAATTACTATTAGAAGTTGGTTTAACAAAACAGCTCCGGAAGAGGCTGTCTCAAAACATTTTGTTGCCGTTTCCAGTAATGTGGAGAAGGTTAAGGAGTTTGGTATTGCTTCAGAAAATATTTTCCCGATGTGGGACTGGGTTGGTGGCAGGTTCTCACTTTGGAGTGCTGTTGGTCTCTCTATTAGTCTTGCTGTGGGATACTCAAACTTTGAAGCTTTACTAAAAGGTGCTCAGAAGATGGACACGCATTTTAAGGATACAGATTTTAATGAAAATATTCCCGTTCAGCTTGCGTTAATAAGTATGTGGTATAACAACTTTTTTAAAGCCGAAAGTGAGGCTGTAATTCCATATTCACAGTACCTCCACAGGCTGCCAGCTTACCTGCAACAAGCAATCATGGAAAGCAATGGTAAGAGTGTAGATAGAAACGGAGATAAAGTAGATTACCAGACTGGAACAATAATCTGGGGGGAACCAGGAACAAATTCCCAGCATGCCTTTTTTCAGCTAATCCACCAGGGCACAAAACTTATTCCTGCAGATTTCATAGGTTTTAAACATTCTCTTTTCCAGGATAAAGACCATCATGATAAGTTGATGGCCAATTATTTTGCGCAGACAGAAGCCTTGCTTCAGGGAAAGCCTGAAGAGGAAGTACGCTCAGAACTGGAAAAGAAATCGATGAGTGCAGACGCTATAGAGACACTGTTGCCTTTTAAAGTTTTTAATGGTAATAAGCCTACGAATTCAATCTTAATTGAAAAACTTACACCAGAAAGCCTGGGGAAATTAGTGGCTATGTATGAGCATAAAATATTTGTTCAGGGTGTAATCTGGAATATTTTCAGTTATGATCAATGGGGTGTGGAATTAGGTAAGCAATTAGCTTCAAAAATTCTTGCGGAAATAGAAAATAATTCCGTTGAAAATCATGATTCTTCTACTAAAAACCTGTTAAAATTCTTTTTAAAATAATTCTTTCGCTTTGTTTAGATCCTGTAAGTAACAATACTTTAGAGAATTAAAAAATAGCAGTAGTTTTGCACCGCGGTTGATGTTAAAGTTAAGAACCTTAACATTTGGATAAAGTATAGTCTTTAGGTTTTAGCTTCTTTTGCCGTGAATTTTTTAACTCAAAACAAACAAAGCGAAAAAATGAGGAAATTACTAGCATTAGCGTTGTGTCTAACATCTGCTACAATTTTTGCTCAAGGAACTGTTACCGGAACGGTAATAGATTCCGAAATGGATGGTCCCCTGCCGGGCGCAACTGTAATGGTTGAGGGAACAAACAATGGAACTACAACAGATTTTGATGGTAACTTCTCCCTGAGAGTAAATTCAGATTCGGGACAAATAAAAATTAGCTTCGTAGGCTATACCACAAAAACTTTGGATTTTGATCTTACCAACGGGTCTCAGGATCTTGGTGGTATAGTGCTAAATGCTGATGCCGGGGCTCTGGAAGAAATTGTAATTACAAGTTTTTCTTTGGCAATAGACAGGAAAACACCTGTAGCGGTTTCAACGATTAAATCTGAGGAAATAGAATTAAGATTAAGTAATAAAGAATTTCCTGAAATTCTTCAGTCTACTCCCAGTATATACGTTCATAAACAAGGAGGAGGATATGGAGATGCCGAAGTTCGAATAAGAGGTTTTGATGATGAAAACGTTGCGGTAATGATTAATGGAGTTCCAGTAAACGACATGGAGAATGGAAACGTTTACTGGAGTAACTGGGCAGGACTTTCTGATGTTACCCAAACAATGCAGGTACAAAGAGGTCTTGGAGCTTCTAAAGTAGCTGTGCCATCTATAGGAGGAACAATAAACATAGTTACCAAGTCTACAGATGCTGAAGAAGGTGGAAGTATATTTGCAACTACAGGTAATGACGGCTACCAGAAGTATGGAGGAACAGTTTCTACCGGATTATTAGATAATGGTTTTGCGGCTACAGTTTCTCTTTCTAAAACCACAGGTAATGGATTTGTAGATGGAACTGAGTTTGAGGGTTATTCTTATTTTGTAAACCTTGCAAAGAAATTTAATGAAGACCATGAGCTTTCTTTTACAGCTTTTGGGGCACCGCAAAGACACGGTCAAAGAGAAACTTCGCATTTAATACAAACTTTTCGCGCAAGCGAAAGGGGTATTAAATTTAATGGTGACTGGGGTTATTTAAATGGTGAAGTAAAACATGTACAGGATAACTTCTATCACAAACCTCAAATGTCTTTAAACCATTATTGGGATATTTCTGATAAAATGGAATTGTCTACAGCACTTTATGCCTCTTTTGGTACAGGTGGAGGTGGTGGTTACGAAGGTGAAGCCAACTTAAGAAGTATAGATTCTCCTTATAGAAATGGATATTTACAGCCATTAAATTTAGACCTTGTAGTAGCAGATAATATTGAAAACGGAGCACTTGGTTCTGAAACCATTCTATACGATTCCAGAAACGACCATAGCTGGTATGGCGCCCTATCAACTTTAACTACAGAACTAAATGAAGATATTGATTTGCTTGCCGGAATTGATCTGAGGTATTACGAAGGAAGACATTTTCAGGAAGTACGAGACCTTTTAGGTGGTACTTATTGGTTAGATGAAGGCAGTAATGAGAATAACCTAATAAACGTAGCAAGAGTTGGTGATAAAATTAACTATAATAACGACGGTTTAGTACATTGGGAAGGTGGATTCCTTCAGGCAGAATATTCTAAGAATGATCTGTCTGCATTTATATCTCTTGCCGCCTCTAACACATCCTATAAGAGGATAGATTATTTTAATTATCTTGATTCTGATCCCGAGCAGAAAACAGACTGGATTAGCTTCTTCGCTTCAAGTATAAAAGGGGGTGCAAATTATAACCTTAATGATAATCATAATGTGTTTGCCAATATTGGTTATTTTGAAAGGGCGCCTTTCTTTGACCAGGTTTTTCAGAATTTCGAAAATGATATTAATGAAGATGCTGAAAATCAAAAGATTTTTAGTGCAGAAGTGGGCTATGGGATCAGAAGTTCAAAGTTAAGGGCAAATTTGAACGTCTATAGAACGCATTGGCAGGATAAGCCTTTCACGCAATCTTTCTTTGACGATGAAACAGGAGAATCCTATTTTGCTAATATACTTGGGGTAAATGCGTTGCACCAGGGTATTGAATTTGATTTTAGTTATAAGCCTTTAGATAATCTTACTATTAATGGTATGGCTTCTATTGGAGATTGGAAATGGGATAGTAATGTTGAGGATGTAATGATTTTTGATGAAGAACAAAATCCTGTTTTAGACGAAGGTATTGATCTTTTTCTTCAAGATATTCCAGTAGGGGGTAGTGCCCAAAACACCTTCGCACTTGGTGGTGATTATGAACCACTTCCTGGAACAACAATTCGTGCAAACTGGACCTATGTAGACGAGTTGTACAGTCAATTTGATATACTTGGGGTTAGTTCTGGAGCAGATTACAGCCCATGGGAAATTCCATCTTATGGTTTACTTGATGTAGGTCTTACCCATAAATTTGAATTTGGAGGATTTGAAGCTATTTTAAACAGTAACGTGAATAATATTCTGGGTACAGAATATGTGAGTTTTGGTTTTGACGGTTCAGATTCTAATGCAGAAACTGCATCTGTATGGTACGGGTTTGGACGTACATATACTGTAGGAATGAAAATAAACTTTTAAAAAAACAGAGATGAAAAATACATTTTACATTTTAATGCTTTTCATAGGTGTCGCCATAACAGGTTGTGAGCCTATGGACGACATTTATGAAGATATTGATGAAAATATCAGCAATGTTGAAGGATCATTAGATTACAAATTAGAAGAGGAAGATTATGGATTTTTAGATCTGCCTGAGGAGCAGTATGAGTTTGATACGGAAGAGGATGCAAGGGCATTAATTCCTGTTTTGTTGTCAAATCGTCTTCCCGCTTTAGGTGGAAACTCTTCGGTAAATGTTAGTTATAACGTCTTTGCTCCTATTGAGCCGCAGGTTCATACTGTAAGCGCAGCAGATTATGAAGCTGCAGGCTTTTCAGACGGTTATCTTGCGAATATTTCGGAAATTCAGGATTTTTTACAGTATCAATTCCCACGAGCAGAGGCAGGTGATCATGTTGTGTTGACTTATAATGCCGTGGCAAATGAAATGCCGTATACATTAAATGCAGACGACTTTGATTTTATTGAAGAAGAATTGGGTGCCGATTATCCTGAACCAACTTCAAGTGCTGCGCAATATGGCAATTTCGAAAGAAGAGAAGGGAATGAAGCCTATTGGAGTAATGAAATGATCCTTGAAGCTATTGATGCCGTATTGCTCGAAAATCTTGAAGGTGTTGAGGGGCAGACTTACAATGTTAGCTATGACATATATGATGGATCAGCGGGTACTGAAAGTATGACCGTAAGGTTTGATGGAAATGCTTATGTGCAGTCTGGAGCTTCTGCTTATGAATTTGTAAATGCAGATTACGCACTGGTTGCTGAAGAATTAGCGGAAGAATATCCCGGGCCTGCTGAAAATACCGGGGACTTTAACAGTTTTACTGTAGATTCTGGTAATAGTAATTTCTGGACTGAGGAAATGCTGCTTGAAGCAATAAATATAGTTTTAATGGAGGAATTTCCTTCTGCAGAAGAAGGTGCTCAATTCGCAGTATCTTATGCGGCTTATGACGGTTCTGGTGTTTCTTCTCAAATGATGGCTGTTATCCTTCAGGATGGACAGTATGTAATTGATCTGGAAGGTTCTGTTTCCACAGTAGAAACCACAGATGTTTTTGCTTACACTAATGGAACGTGGAGTATGCCACTAACATTAGATAGTGAAGATTACACTACGATGGGGCAAACCTATCCTAATTTTGATGACGAAGCTGAGGCTTATCAAATGATCTCTGTATTTCTAGGACTTGAATATCCTTATGCAAGAGAAGGGGAGATGAAATCTGTTGCTTATGATTTTTATTCTGGTAGCACTTCAACAAGATATACGTTATTTGTATTTGAAGATGGTGAGTGGAATGCAATACCTAGAACTCTGGAACAAACTCTTCAATTTAGTCACAATGGATCTGAATGGGAACCAGATAACACCATAAGATATACCTTGGTTGCATCAGATTATGAATACATTGCAGCGGAGTTGGCAGCTGTTAGTGGTTACGAGGCTGCAGCCAGCAATTTGGCACAGTATGGGAATTTTAATCTTAATAACTGGGATGACGAAATGATCCTGGAAGCATTAAAGGTCTTTTTAAATAATTTTGACCCTTCTGCTGAAGTAGGTCAAAAATATATCCTTTCTTATGAAGTTTATCCTGGTTATATAATGACACAAATGAGGCTGATTAAAGATGAGTCTGGTGCCTGGGTTATTAATGAATAAATTTCAAACTGCATAAAAGTACAAGCCTCTTATCGATGTTTTCCGGTAAGGGGCTTTTGTTTAGTAGACAATGATGATTTCCAAATGTTAATTTTTAAATTTTATAAATGAAAAAGTTTTTCTTTCTTGCTTGTACTATTCTGTTTTTTGCAGGATGTAGCAGCGATGACGATAATGTAAATTCGGGTGAAAGACCTGAAGCAGGTGATCCTGTTGCCGTAGATGATGCGGTAACAACTTCAGAAAATGAAGAGTTAAATATTGAAAAAGACTTTCTGCTGGAAAATGACGAGTTAATAGATCGTTCCAGGATAAGTTCTTTTGATGAGGAAACTACCGAAGGTGGGGAAGTAATCGACAACCGCGATGGAACTTTATCTTATTTTCCTCCTGAAAATTTTCAGGGTGAAGATACTTTTTCTTACCAACTATGTGTGCCTGGTAGTGAGGGTAGCCGTTGCGCAACCGCAACTGTAATCATCACAGTAGGAGATGCCGGTGCCCCTGTAGCCCTAAGTGATACCTATGAAACCGAAGAAGGAGACGAGCTTCGCATTACAAATTATCTTTCTAACGACACCCTGCTGGACAATGCAGATATAACAGCAATAAACACCGAAGATACAAATGGTACAGCGGTGCTGGAAGAGGATGGTAGCATTACATACACCCCGGCAGAAGGTTTTTCTGGAGAAGATAGCCTTACATATACTGTGTGTGATAACGATCAAGAACCCGAATGTGCTACTGCGACTATTACAATAAATGTTATAGACGAAGGGTCTCCTGTTGCAAACGATGATACGGTTGTGGTCGATGCGGGAAATTCCGGTTTTGCCATAAACAACCTTTTAGATAACGATGATCCTATTGATGGAGCTGTACTTACTTCAATAGATGCTTCATCTGGTCAGGGAAATGTTACTTTAAATGACGATGGTAGCATAACCTACGAGCCGGTGGCCGGTTTTACGGGAGAAGATAGCTTTACTTACACTATCTGTGATGATGATCAGGATCCTACATGTGCAACTGCTACAGTTAAAATTACGGTAATAGAGCCAGTAGGTTTTGATATTCCTTCAGAACTTGAAGACTATTATGAGCAAGTTGTTTTTTCTCAGAATGAGGACTTAAACTATCATGTAGCTTCTGAAATAACTATAGGGCAGCACACAACTATTTTGAGTTATGGAGAGCGTCATAACTATTTATATGATGCAGATGAAGATCCCGACAACCCAGAAAATGTGATCTTAATGTATTCTGGGGAAAGCAGGTATTGGGAAGAATATACTTCAGGAAATAATTCCTATACCCCGCAAACCTTCAATACAGAACATATTTATCCTCAATCCAGGTTAAATGCAGCTAACGCGGTAACAGACCTGCATCATCTTCGTTCTGCAGATGCGGATATAAATTCCCTGAGACTAAATTATCCTTATACCGAAGGCAGTGGAGAATATGGACTGGTTGGTGAAAATGCCTGGTATCCCGGTGATGAATGGATTGGTGACGTAGCAAGAATGGTTATGTACCTTAACATTCGTTACGGGGAAGAATTTGATGAGGTAGGTGGTTTGGACCTTCTACTGAAATGGAACAGGATGGATCCGGTATCAGAACTGGAAATTCAACGTAATAATGTTATAGCTTCGGCACAGGGAAACAGGAATCCGTTTATAGATAACCCATATCTTGCTACTTTAATTTGGGGCGGAGACGCTGCTGAAAACCGATGGGAATAACGTTAGAAATAACAAGTTTATTATATGGTTAGCATTTGGAATGCAAGTGTGGCTTTCAGATTCTAAATTTTTCTTTTCAAATTTTTAAAAAGCGTCCCATAATGTGGGGCGTTTTTTTTTGTTTCAGTATCTTTATAAAAATTTCAAAACCCATGTATAACACCGTTCAGTTTATCCACTCCTATTGGGCATACCTCGTACTTATTGTTTTACTTATAGCTTCTTTTAACGCGATAATTGGTTTCGCCAGTAATAAGGAGTATAGTGCAACCAATTTCAGGATTGCTTTGTTTACCTTAATAGTTTCCCATATTCAGCTCTTAATTGGGATTGTTCTTTATTTAACACCTGGAAACCTTGCCAGATTCGATGGTGGCATGGGTGAAGTTATGGGTAATAGCAGCCTTCGACTATATTTGGTGGAGCATCCATTAATGATGATTATTGCATTGGCATTAATTACCATTGGTTACTCCAAGCACAAAAAGAAACTGACTTCAAGGCCAAAATTTAAGGTTCTTGCCATTTTTTATACACTTGGACTGCTTGTTATACTTACAAGAATTCCCTGGGATGCCTGGTTTTAGAACCGTTTAGCATGTAATATAAAAATCCCTGTGTTTCGGCACAGGGATTTTTTTTGCGGTAACTGTAACTGAATTTTGGTCGCTAAATATAATTTTTTCTCCTGAATTTGATTTGATCCTCCCAACCCTTCCGAAGGGAAGGAAATTATTTTACTGTTTTGATTTCCCCATAGAATAAGTGTATTCTCCCCCTCCGGGGAATTAGAGGCGGATTAAGATTTTATTAGGTATATATACACCGGAAAATGGTCACTATAACCACCCGTATACCCACCATATCCATAACTTCTGAAGGGATAGCCTTTATATTGACCACTGGGAGTAACTAGGTAATCTTTATTGAAAATACCCGCCCGGTAAAATTGATAACCACTAAAATCAGTTCCCGTTAATGCCTGAGTCATATAAATTTGATCAAATAAATTCCAGCTATCACGATAGGCCAGTGTTCCGTGTCCTTCTTTAAGCATTTTCTCCATAGGATTATAGAGCTCCTGAAACTGGAGGTTTTCTCTTGAAGCTTTTGTGTTGAGGACTTTTTTAAAGGATTTATTAGTAGGATCATCATTAAAATCCCCCATACTAATTGTTTTGGCATAAGGATTTATTTGATAAAGCGAATCAATGATCTGTTTATTTAGAAATGCAGCTTTTTCTCTCCGGTGGCTACTTTTCGCTTCCCCACCGCTTCGGGATGGCCAGTGATTAACAATAAAATACATTTCATCACCATCTAGAACTCCACTCACCACCAATTGATCCCGGGTGTAAACCCGCTTTGAGGGATCTTCGGTTTCGTAAAGAAGCAGACGGCGAGATACCGAATTCACGGGAGTAAAAATTCCCTTTTTGTACAAAAGTCCAACGTCCACGCCCCTGCTGTCCGGTGAGTCAAAATGAATTATTCCGTAGTTATCAGCAGCCAGATTGGGATGGCTTATTAAATCCTCCAGTACTTCCCGGTTTTCCAATTCGCATAAACCTATAACGGTAGGTGCAGTTCCGGCAACTTCAGTTCCAATTTCCGAAAGTACCCTGCTTATTTTGGCAATTTTGTCCCTGTACTTTTCTTCTGTCCAAACATCTTTGCCGGTAGGCGTCCGGTCCTCATCAAATGTCAGAGGATTGTCTTCAGTATCGAACAAATTTTCGACATTATAGAAGGCGACGCTTAAAATAGTATAGGAATTTTGCTCCTGGCTTATCAAATTATTGGAACAAAAAAGGGTGAGCCATATTGCAAGCGCACGTAAATAGTGAAGTTTTGGATTGTTCATGAAATATTTCAATTATATTTTTCAAGTTATTGAAAGTATGAAAGTTATATGAAATAAATTATTATCTTTCCCGACTTTTTGAGGCAAAAATGGGGAACAAATTTCTTCTGATTTTGCTGTGGATTTGGTTTCCCTACACCTCATTTTCACAAGCAACCTCCATTAGGGGTAGTGTCGTAGACGGTTATTCTCTGGAGGAAATCAGTTCAGTTAAAATAATTATAGAAGGCACCTTCATCGAAACAGAGACGGATGCCAACGGTGTCTTTTTATTTTATTCTGAAGATCTTCCGGAAGGGAATCAGGTTTTAGTTTTTACCAAATCCGGTTATGCACGGCAACGGATTCCGGTAGTTATTGCTAAAGGCCAACAAAAGGACCTGAGCCAGATCCTTCTTACACCAGATATTTCCGAAGAACAAAGGCAAATCGGTATCATTAGTCTTTCCGATAATGAATTAAATGAAGAAGAAGGTAGTTTCGATAATCTATCCGGACTTTTACAGGCTTCCAGAGATGTTTTCTTAAATGCCGCGGCCTTTGACTTTAGTGCCACTTTTTTCCGCCCCAGGGGCTTCGACAGCGATCAGGGAAAATTGCTCATTAACGGCATAGAAATGAACAAAATTTTCAACGGGAGACCACAGTGGAGCAATTGGGGTGGACTTAATGATGTGCAGCGAACACAAATCTTTTCCATGGGTATTTCTCCTTCCGAAGTAAGTTTTGGCGGTCTGGCAGGGACTACAAATATCATTATGCGTGCTTCAGAATATGGTGAAGGAGGCAGGATTTCCTACGCTGCTTCTAATCGCAGTTATACAGGACGGGTCATGGCTACTTACAATTCGGGAGAGTTGCCTGCCGGTTGGGCATATTCGCTTTCTATTTCCAGAAGGTTTGCTAAAGAAGGCTATGTGGACGGGACTTTGTATGATGCTAACTCCGTTTTCCTGACTGTAGAGAAGGATCTTTCGCGACATCATTCCCTCAATTTTACCGCATTTTATACACCAAATATCCGCGGAAAATCCTCAGCAAATACCCAGGAAGTTTTCGATCTTAAAGGGCGCAGGTACAATTCCTTTTGGGGTTATCAGGATAACGAAATTCGTAATTCCCGACTCAGGGAGATTAAAGAACCCGTCTTTATGCTGAACCATTATTGGCAAATTTCAGACAAAATTCAGCTTAATAATAATATATCTTACCAGTTCGGGAGTGTTGGGAACTCAAGGATTGATTTTGGTGGGACCAACCGTGTGGTTTTTAATGGTCAGGAAAGTTTTATTGGTGGCGGTGCAAATCCAGATCCGGCTTACTATCAGAAGTTGCCGGGCTATTTCTTAAGGTTTGAAGATAATGCCAATTATGAAGCTGCTTATCGCGCGCAACAACAGTTTGCCGATAATGGGCAAATTGACTGGCCCTCTTTGTACAGTTCAAATTTAAATGAAGCAGCCACAGGTGGTAATTCGATTTATGTTATTGCTGAAGACCGGAATGATGATCAAAATTTTACTACAAATTCCATTCTCACTGCACGACTAAAGAAAAACATCGAGTTGAACGCGAAAATCAGTTATACAAGCTTAAAAAGTGAAAATTTTGCTGCTGTAAAGGATCTTTTAGGCGGAACGGGCTACCTGGATATCGATTTTTTTGCTGAAGGAACCGCCGAAATGACCGAAGCTGATGCCGCGCAGAGTGATCTTCTAAACAGAAATAGAATTGTAACTGAAGGTGACAGATTCAAGTACAATTATGAACTTTTTGCAGATGTAGCTGAAGCATTTGCCCAAATTCAATATAAACTTAGCAGAATCGATTTCTTTGTTGCCGGAAATATTTCCCAAACTTCCTATCAGCGCAACGGACTCTTTCAAAATGGCACTTATGCTGAAAATTCCTTCGGAAAAAGTGAGGAACTTTATTTTACAAATTTCGGCATAAAGTCCGGTGCTACATATAAACTTTCTGGCAGGCATCTTATTACCACGAATCTTGCTTATTATACTAAAGCGCCCAATCTGCGGAATTCATTTTCAAATTCGCGGCAAAACAATGAAACGGTAGTAGGATTGGAGAGTGAACAGTTCCGGTTTGGAGATTTGTCTTACCGCTTCCGTTCTCCAAAACTGAATCTTCGCTTAACCGGTTATTATGCTGACATTCTTGATGCAACTGAAATTTCCTTCTATTATGCCGACGGACTTTCGGGGTTGGGAAGAACAGGAACAACAGCCTTTGTTCAGGAGGTTCTAACGGGAATAAGCAAGCAGCATCTTGGAATAGAGTTAGGAGCCGAAAGTCAGATAACTTCAACTATAAAACTTAAAGCAGCTGCAGCTTTGGGGCAATTTATTTATGCGAACAATCCCAATCTATATCTCACTTCCAGTAGTTTTGATGAAGCTGTGAATTACGGAACTTCCTATTTGAAGAATTACCGCATACCGGGCGGTCCGCAACGGGCAGCGCAGTTGGGCTTCGAATATCGCGATCCTGATTATTGGTGGTTTGGAACTACAGTAAACTTTTTTTCTCATGGCTTTGCAGATGTGAGTCCGCTTACAAGAACTGCCAATTTCCGTACAGACGCCGATGGTTTGCCAATTTTAAGCTATGACGAAAATATTGCGAGAAGATTGCTGAAACAGGAACAATTTGAGGATTATATGCTTGTAAATGTCATTGGAGGCAAATCCTGGCGGATTAAAGATTACTATCTGGGGTTTTTCTGTAGTCTCAATAACATTTTTGATGTTTTATACAAGACGGGTGGCTATGAACAGTCCAGAAACGCCAATTTTTTAAGTTTAAAGGAAGACCGGGAGCGCGATCAGCCCCTTTTTGCTTCCCGTTACTGGTACGGAAACGGATCTACTTATTATATAAATTTTTACCTGAGGTTTTAAGGTCGATAATTGCCATTTTTAAAGATGAACATTATGAAGAGGAATATTTATTTACTGCTGATAATTGCAATTTTCAGCCTTCTGCTTATTTCCTGTGTTAAGACAGACGATTATGATCTTCCGGAAATTGAAGATATTCTTGTGGATTTCGACGGAAATCTTACCAGCATTTCAGCAGTAAAAGGAAGTTACGATCCTATTGCAGATGAAATTTATACCTTCCAAAATACAGATACTTATTTTGAAGGTTATGTAGTTTCCAGCGATGAAGGTGGCAATTTTTATAAGGAACTTGTGCTTCAGGATAAACCGGAAAATCCCTTGGCCGGAATTGTTATTCTGGTGGACGAAAATTCCCTGCACGAAACCTTCAACTTTGGAAGAAAAGTTTATGTAAAACTGGATGGTCTTAGCCTGGGCTACAATAACGGATTGCTTCAGCTAGGCATTCAAAACAGGGGAGATGTAGTGGCAATTCCAAATGCCAAGATCGATGAACATTTGATAAGGTCTGAACAAACAGCAGAAATTGCTCCGCTTAAATTGAAGATAACCGACTTTAGGGATGAATATAAAAGTCTCTTTGTACAGGTGGAAAATGTGCAGTTTAACCGGAATTTAGTCAGGGACGAGCATATATATTCCTTCGCTTCAGAAACTATAGATCAATATGACGGGGAGCGGCAATTGGAAAGCTGCGAATCTGGCGCTACGGCCGTTTTAAGTACCAGCTCATTTTCTGATTTTAAGTCACTGTTACTTCCACAGCAATCAGGAAGTATTAAAGCGGTTTTAAGCCGAAACTTTTATGATGATTTTTACGTATTGGTGCTGAATAATCCACAAGATCTGAATTTTTCAGGGGAAAGATGTGATCCGGTTTTTATGAATTGTGGAGAAAATCCTACTGTGGGATCCGAAGTGCTTTTTAATGAAGATTTTACTGATGTTAATACACTTACTGCCTTAAATAGCCGCGGATGGAAAAACCTGAATGTTAGCGGCGGTAGCGAAAAGTTTAAACCCGGCACAAGAAACGGAAACAGATATTTCAGGATTTCAGCTTACAATACTACAGAGAATCCGTTGGAAGCATGGCTGGTTACTCCCGGCATAAACCTGGATAACACTTCTCAAGAAGTTTTTTCCGCAGATATCCTTGCTTCTTTTGACAACGCGACAATCCTTGAAATGTATGTTACTACAAGTTTTACCGGAAATCCCAAAACAACAGAATGGCAGTTACTGGATGGCAAAATTCCGGTAGGACCTTCGAGCCAGAATGGAACCGTTTTTAGGAATACGAAGATTGATATTTCCTGTCTGGATGGAACTGTAAATTTTGGTTTCCGTTATCTGGGAGCAGCCCCCGACAAAACCACTACTTACGATGTGGACAATGTGAGAGTGACAGGGACCGATAACCCTTAGAGCAGATCCTAATCAGTCACCACATGTATCTGGTAAACCTCGTAAATATCATCGTAGGGATATTTCATGTTTTTCTTTAAATGCTGAACAATTCCATCTTTTAATTCCTCAGAGGAAATGATTGTATCGGTTTTTAGAATCGTCGCTTCAAAATTAGCAATAGATTTATTGTTCCTTTCGACATTGGTGAAAGTTACATCTTTATTCAGGACCTTAATATTGGGAATTTTGTTTAGTTCACTGCCCAAAACTTCCGCAAGTTCTGTGTTCATACTAGCTTTTCTAAGGAATGGAGGCTGGCGAAACTGCCAGTACATCATCGCACCAATACCTAAAACCACAATCATAGTAGTTATTAAGCCTGTTTTCTTGCCTCCTCTTAAAAATCTGACACCATCGGGAGTTACTTTTCCGTAGAAATAGAAAACCAGCGTAGCGGCGAGGTGAATGCCCAGCAATTGAAGTAAGATTCGATACAGGCTGCTAAAAACTACCTGCCAGTCCATCATATAAAGTCCGGCGCCAATTAAACCTACCGGAGGTGCCAAAGAAGCTGCTACCAAAATGCCCACAGCTGCGCCTGAAACGAGACTATCTCGTTCTGACTGGCAAATATTAATTGCACCCGCAAATCCTGAAACCAGTGGCAGAAAAAGGGCAAATTTCGATACCTGGCTTACCTCTTCCATTAACGGAGTGAGAGTTTTTAAAGGGAAAAGAAGTGTAAGGAGAAAACTCGCAATTATACCTGTGAGAATGGCTACGGCGTATCTTTTAAGACTACTTGTTAGAAGCGGTATTTTTCCGGCTGCAGTGGCCAGAGCGGCATTCATGGCAGGTCCTGCGAAGGGAGCTACTAACATGGCTGCCACGAGTAAATAGGTGGTAGTAGTAAACAGCCCAATCCATACTATTATTCCTGCTACAAAAGAATAGCCGATAAGCCCAAACATTGAACCTACACTCTGGATGCCACCAAGATAAATTTCTAATGAACTCTTAGGTTTTACATCTGCAACCTGATCTGGAGATTCTGAAGCCGGAGGGTACAGGGTAATCACACCTCTGGGAATAAGAGTGATCTCGGGTCCTTCAAATTCGTCAATCTCTTTAAGAAAATTATTTACTTCCTGATTAGGAAGATAAACCATAAAAACATCTTCGCTTTCAGAAGAAATATCTATTGTGTTTTTTCCTTTAAACTTTTTAATGGCATCCAGAACCTTTTCTTTATTTCCTTTGGGAATCTTTATGGTAAGTTGGCGCATGCGTAGCTTTTTGTTAGTAAAAGATAAACAATGCCGAAAAAAGTAGAGGTAGCCTTAAGGGAATTTTATGTTTTTCATTGATAAAGTTTGCCGGAAATAAAATTTGTTTATAAAAAACGAAAAGCGAGACAAAGAATTTTACGCCTCTATATCTTCCTCTTTTTTCACTTTCGTATCCAAAGGCTCCATCACTTTTAAAGCTTTTTCTACAGAAGTGATTTTTTCGAAAGTGAGTAACAACCGCAGACCTGCGCGGGTTTTCTTCTCTTTCATCTTGCACTTTTGAGGATGCGATTGTACATAGTGAAGAACCTTGGTAAATGAGCTGGTTTGATAAAATCTCGATTGTTGGTCTGCAATAAAATAACCGATCAGCTTATTTTGTTTCAGTATCACTTTCTCCAGGCCAATATTAGCTGCAATCCATTTAAGGCGAACGCTGTTTAATAAATCCAGAGCCTGTACAGGTAGTTCGCCAAAACGGTCTACCAGTTCTGCTTCAAATTTCTGCAGTTCTTCTTCTGTGGCAATATTATTTAGCTTTGTGTAAAGACTTAGTCTCTCAGTAATACTATTAACATAATCGTCCGGGAAAAGAATTTCAAAGTAAGTATCTATCTGTACCTCTTTTACAAAGGTCTTTTCTTCAATATCCTCATTTTCATTGTAAAGATCCTTGAATTCGTTTTCCTTCAGTTCCTGTATGGCTTCATTCAGGATTTTCTGATAAGTATCAAAACCAATTTCATTTATAAATCCGCTTTGTTCACCACCAAGTAAATCTCCTGCTCCACGTATTTCTAAATCCTTCATTGCAATATTAAAGCCGCTGCCCAATTCTGAAAATTGTTCCAGGGCAGTCATCCGCTTTCTTGCTTCATCTGTCATTGCAGAGTACGGCGGAGTGATAAAATAACAGAAAGCTTTTTTATTACTTCGGCCCACTCTTCCGCGCATCTGGTGAAGATCAGAAAGTCCAAAGTTATTTGCATTGTTTATAAAGATAGTATTGGCATTTGGAACATCAAGTCCGCTTTCCACAATGGTGGTGGATACAAGTACATCAAAATCACCATGTATAAAGCTATACATTAACTTCTCCAGTTTTTTTCCTTCCATTTTTCCGTGGCCAATTCCTATACGGGCATCAGGCACGAGGCGCTGGATCATTCCGGCGACTTCTTTAATGTTTTCAACGCGATTATGAATAAAGAAAATCTGTCCGCCTCGTTGGATTTCATAAGAAACTGCATCGCGAATAGTCTCTTCAGAAAAACGGATTACATGGCTCTCTATAGGATAACGGTTTGGCGGAGGTGTAGTTATAGTAGACAAATCCCTTGCAGCCATTAAGCTAAACTGAAGGGTACGCGGTATTGGCGTGGCTGTTAAGGTAAGGGTATCGACATTTTCCTTGATGGTTTTGAGCTTGTCTTTAACTGAAACTCCGAATTTCTGCTCTTCGTCTACAATTAACAATCCCAAATCTTTAAATTTTACAGCTTTGTTTACCAACTGATGTGTTCCAATAACAATGTCAATTTTACCATTTTCGAGATCCTGAAGTGTCTCACGTCGTTCCTTTGCTGTTCTGAAACGATTTAGGTAATCTACAGTTACAGGAAAGTCTTTTAAACGATCTGTAAATGTCTGGTGATGCTGAAAGGCAAGAATCGTAGTTGGAACGAGTACTGCTACCTGCTTACCATTGTCTACAGCTTTAAAGGCCGCACGAATGGCAACTTCGGTTTTTCCGAAGCCAACGTCGCCGCAAACCAGGCGATCCATAGGACGCTCATTTTCCATGTCTTCTTTTACTGCCTGGGTGGCTGTACTTTGATCTGGAGTATCTTCATAGATAAACGAAGCTTCCAGTTCGTGTTGCATAAAAGAATCTGGTCCATAGGCAAAACCTTTCTGCAACCTGCGTTTTGCGTATAATTCAATTAAGTTATAAGCAATATGTTTTACGCGGGATTTAGTTTTGCTTTTTAGGTTTTTCCAGGCATTGCTTCCTAGTTTGTAAATCTTGGGAGCTTTGCCGTCTTTCCCGTTATATTTTGAAATTTTGTGTAGCGAATGGATGCTGAGGTAAAGAATATCACGCTCTCCGTAGAAAAGTTTAATCGCTTCCTGTTTATTGCCTTCAACATCTATTTTCTGTAGTCCGCCAAATTTTCCTATTCCGTGGTCGATATGCGTTACATAATCCCCAATTTCAAGACTGGTAAGTTCTTTTAGAGTTATCGCCTGCTTTTTGGCATAACCGTTCTTCAGGTGAAATTTATGATAGCGCTCAAAAATCTGATGATCTGTATAACAAACATTTTTAGCCTCTTCATCTATAAAACCCTGAAACATCGAAAGTACGATCGTCTGGTACTTTACTTCCCGCTCCTGGTCGTCAAAAATATCGTGAAAGCGCTTTGCCTGTTGCTGGCTAACGCAAAAAACGAAATTTTTATAACCCTCCTCCTGATTCTGAATCAGATTATCAATTAATAAATCGAATTGTTTGTTGAACGACGGCTGCGGTTTGGTTTGAAACTCAATGATTTCTTGAGGATTGAGGTATGCCTGATTGCTTAATTCCACAACAGAATAATCCAAAATCTGCTTTTTTAGAAGTGCCGCGTCACAAAACAATTCCTTTGGCTCACTGTGTTTTATATCTTCGGAAAGATTTTTAAAAGCTTCTTCGGCTTTGGTGAAAAGTTTGTCCACCTGGGAAGAGAAAACTTCCATGTCTTTTGTGAAAATCACAGTTTTTTCTGCTATATATTTCAGAAAACTTTCCCGCACTTCATCCAGCTTTTTCTTCTCCACATTGGGCATAATGGAGATTTTTTTGACTTTATCTGTAGAAAGCTGAGTTTCTACATCAAAACTCCTGATGCTGTCCACTTCATCTCCAAAAAATTCGAGTCGATAAGGTTCATCATTGCTGAAGGAAAACACGTCTATAATCCCACCTCTAACTGAAAATTCTCCCGGTTCTGTAACAAAGTCAACGCGACGAAACCGATATTCAAAAAGCACTTCATTTACAAAGTCTATCGAAAGGCTATCGCCAAGAGAGATTTTTAATGTGCTTTTGTCGAGCTCCTTCCGGGTAACCACTTTTTCAAAAAGTGCATCGGGATAAGTGACGATAATTGCCGGTTTCTTGCGGGAGTTTATTCGGTTTAAAACTTCGGCACGTAGTAAAACATTGGCATTATCGGTTTCTTCAATCTGGTAAGGCCTTCTGTAACTACCGGGGTAAAAAAGGACATTTTTCTCGCCAACCAGCTGCTCAAGGTCGTTCAGATAATAGGCGGCTTCTTCTTTGTCATTAAAAATCAGCAAAAAAGGATTTTCAGCTTCTTTAAAAGTGTTAGCAAGTACAAAGGAAAGTGATGAACCAACGAGTCCTTTTAAATGAATTTTTGCAACTTCTTTTTCAGAAATTGCAATAGCTTGCTGCAATTCCTGTTGGTGCAGGGATTGTGCAAAGCTTTGGGCAATAGCAGATTTACTCATTGCGGCAAAGATAATTCCTGAAATCATCCCTTCCAACAACTCAACGTTTTTTTAACGCTTTGTCTCTGCTGATGTTAAAGTTTAAATTCTATTTTATGAATTATTCTTCATTTTTGCCATAGGGCTGGTTTCTTTGTTTTTGTAGCCATGATAACTCGCATTAAGGAAAATTAATATAGCGCCTCCCATTGCAATCCAGGCCAGGATCTCATTTTCTCCGGTATGTCTTACGAAAATTGCCACCAGTGCCCATACGCCAACAAGTGCAAATTCCCGCATATTCCGGGTGTAAATAATGATGATATTGATAATTGTAGCAACCACGATCATGGTCACAGTCCATTGTACTTCTGAAAAAAGCCAACCATCCCAGCCAATTTTTGCCAGGTAAGCAGAAATATTTGCTATAGTGGCTACCGCAATCCACCCGGAATAAAAACATATGGGCCACCAGCTAAAAGCAATAACTTTTAGCGGCGCATCCCAGCGTTCCATGTTAGTATTCAGGATAATTTTGATTAGCGAAAACAAAATTAACAGCATTATGAGAACCGAGAGGCCTGTAAATTCATAAAGCCAGGCGAAGACCCACGCTGTATTGCCGATATTTGCCAAAATAAACCATGCACCTGTTTTTGCGATAAGATCCAGGTGTTTTTCGGTTTTAAAAGCGCAATACATCTGGAAAACTGAATAAGCCAACAACGCGATATAGATCACCGCCCAAATGGAAAAAGCATAGCCGGCAGGGGTAAAAAGGTTTTCATATTGGGCACTAAGGCTGCCAATCGTGTTTCCGTTTAATTTTACGGCCTGGGAGTAATAATTCACGGCAATAGCTAAAAGAACCGAAAGAAAATTAAGAACAGAGAGTTTTTTAGCCATAATACGTTGTTTAAAAGTTGTGATGAAAAAACGTGTAATTAATTGATGTCCTTTTGTGGTTTATGTAATTCCGTCCATTTAATCCCAAATTTTAGCAGAAAAAATAGTATCAAAAAGAAAGCGAAATGAACTAAAAGAACTCCAGAAGTCCATTCCACCCCAAGTTCTCCACTAAATAAGGTCTTTATAATTAATAATGAATTCGGATTCGTGTAAATTCCATAAGCGAAGTAAATTGACAAAAAGGAAGCTGTTACTAAAAAGCTAATTCCAAAAATTCTTCTTATCATAACGGTTTTTTTTGTTTCTGAATTCCAATTGATTTCAAAATGAAAGGAACAGACGACTTAATTTACTAAAATTACTTCATTTTTTGTTATCACGAAGATTTGGTCTTCTTCTTTGGGTTTTAAATAATAATTCCCTGTAAATTCGCCAAAAGCAGGCAGGATTAGTTGATTATTAGATTTGTAGAAGCAACGCAACTTTAGCTGCTGCCGGCCTTTGCCGTTTAATTTGTAGCCGGGATGTATATGTCCGCAAATGTTGAAGTCGCTCTCCTTTTCTTCCGGATGATGTGTAAGCCGAAAATTGCCAATTTTCAGCATTGGGTAAATTTGGATATTCAGTTCTTCATATTTCAGCGGAGAAATAATGTCGTGATTTCCTGCGACTAAAATTATTTCTGAAGTGACTGAATTTACCCATTCTTCAAATAAATTCCATTCCACATTAAGCGAACTGTGAAACAGATCACCCAAAAAGGCAATTTTCGCCGGATTGAAGTGTTCCACAAGCTTCGACAGCTCCATGAAATTCTTAATAATGGCCTTTTGCGGTACTGCGCTTCCAAATTTCCTGAAATGACTGATTTTTCCCAGGTGGACGTCGCTTATCAGCAGCATATCTTGCTCTTTCCAAAAGGCTGCCCCACTGGTGTGAAGCTGAAAATGGCAATTATCGATCTCAATGGTCATATTTAAGGTGCAATTGGGGAAATTCCTGAATATTCCGATATAACGGAAAAAATCAGATTCGGTTTAAAATTTCTGCTGCCTTTTCCAGCGTTTCATTTGTCTTGGCAAAACAAAACCGGAGTTGTTGATTGTCTTTTTTATCAATATTAAATTCTGAAACCGGAATAGAAGCTACTTTATGTTCCTGTGTTAAACGATTTGCAAAATCTGTATCCTTTTCATCTGTAATTTCAGAAAAATCAAAAAGCTGGTAATAGGTTCCTTTGGAAGGGATAGCAGTAAATTTCGTTCCTTCCATTAATTTGAGGAATTTGTCCCTTTTCTCCTGATAAAAACTACTTAAACTCAGATAATTTTTCGGATTTTTCAGATGTTCTGCGAACGCGCGTTGCATTGGATGGTTCACGCAGAAAGTAACAAGCTCGTGGACTTTCCAGATTTCTTTCATCAATTCTTCCGGTGCAACACAGTAACCCATTTTCCATCCCGTATTGTGAAATGTCTTTCCAAACGAGGAACAAACAATAGCTCTTTCAGCTAAATAGGGAAAGCGGGAAGCGCTCTGATGTTCGATATTATCAAAAATAATATGCTCATAAACTTCATCACTCAGCAGGATGATATTGGTGTTTTTAAGCAGGCCTTCCAGTTGCTGCATATCTTCTTTGGACATTACCGAGCCGGTAGGATTATGCGGAGTGTTGATAATGACCATTTTCGTTCTGTCATTTATTTTCTCCTTTACTTCCTGCCAATCGATACTAAAATTGCTTCCCTTCAGCTGAACAAGTATAGGTTTTCCATCATTTAATTTAATGGCGGGTTCGTAACTATCGTAAGCCGGTTTAAAAACTATAACTTCATCTCCAGGACGCACAAAAGCGGTAATTGCAGAGAATAAAGCCTGAGTGGCGCCGGAGGTCATGGTGATTTCAGAATCAACTTTATATTTTACGCCGTACAGTTTCTCAATTTTAGCTGAAATTTGCTCGCGTAGCTCCGGAATCCCGTTCATGGGAGGATATTGATTGTATCCGTCTTTCATGGCTTTATAAACCAACTCCTTTAGCCGTGCATCTGTTTCAAAATTTGGAAATCCCTGCGATAAATCGATGGCATTGTTCTCTCGCGCCATACTGCTCATTACAGAGAATATGCTGGTTTTGTTATTTGGGAATTTCGAAGGATGATTACTGAAATTGGGCATAGCTTTATTTTTTAAATAAGATGCATAAAAAATCCCGGATTCAGAAAGAATCCGGGATTGAATTATTCAAGTAAATAAACTACTATCCTTTAGTGGTAGCTTTCATGTATTCTCTATTCATCCTGGCGATGTTCTCCAAAGAAATTCCTTTAGGACATTCAATTTCACATGCGCCGGTATTGGTACAATTTCCAAATCCTTCAGCATCCATCTGTCTTACCATCGCTTTTACACGCTCGGTAGCTTCAATTTCTCCCTGCGGAAGCAGAGCATATTTTGAAACCACAGCAGAGGTAAACAACATTGCACTGGCGTTTTTACAGGCAGCCACGCAGGCTCCACATCCAATGCAGGTAGCTGCGTCAAAAGAAGCATCTGCATTTGTTTTTTCTACCGGAGTTGCGTTGGCGTCTATTGTGTTCCCTGAAGTATTAACGGAAATATATCCCCAGGCCTGCTGAATCCTGTCGAAAGCACTACGGTCCACAATTAAATCTTTAATTACAGGAAATGCTTTTGCGCGAAATGGTTCAATTACAATAGTGTCTCCATCTTTAAAGGAACGCATATGTAACTGGCAGGTGGCAATAAGTTTATCTGGCCCGTGAGGTTCCCCATTGATCTGAAGGGAACAAGATCCACAAATACCTTCGCGGCAGTCATGATCAAACTCCACCGGTTCCTCTCCTTTGGCTACCAGACTTTCATTCAGCACATCCAGCATCTCGAGAAAAGACATATCCCCTTCAATCCCTTCCATAGGATAATCTACCATTTTCCCTTTTACAGTGGCATTTTCCTGGCGCCATATTTTTAAGTTAAGCTTCATAGTCTAGATTTGAAGATTTGAAGATTAGGAAATTTGAATTTGAACTTAATTTCAAATTAAGAAATTCCCAGATTTTCAAATTATTTATAACTTCTTGTTTTTAATTCGATATTATGGAATTCCAGTTCTTCTTTGTGAAGTTTGGCTTCACCTATATTTCCGGTGTATTCCCATGCCGCAACATACCTGAAGTTTTCATCATCCCTTAAGGCCTCTCCTTCTTCAGTCTGATATTCTTCACGGAAGTGTCCTCCGGCAGATTCATTTCTGTTTAAGGCATCTTTTGCAAATAATTCTCCCAATTCAAGAAAATCTGCTACTCTGCCAGCTTTTTCCAGTTCAGAATTCTTTCCAGTGGATGTTCCCGGTACTTTTACGTTTTTCCAGAAATCTTCCCGTAGGGCAGCGATCTCTTTAAGAGCTTCTTTTAATCCCTGTTCGTTACGGGCCATACCACATTTATCCCACATGATTCGTCCCAGCTTCTTGTGATAAGAATCTACTGAATTTTTACCTCCGGCATTCATTAACTTTTCAATACGGGCCTTTACATCATTTTCAACAGCATCAAATTCAGAAGAATCGGTAGGAATTTTTCCTGTCCCGATATCTTTTGAGAGATAATCTCCAATGGTATAAGGCAGTACAAAATAACCATCGGCAAGTCCCTGCATGAGGGCAGAGGCTCCAAGCCTGTTTGCACCGTGATCTGAGAAGTTAGCTTCTCCCGCCGCATAACAACCTGGGATTGTGGTTTGCAGGTTATAATCTACCCATAAACCACCCATTGTGTAGTGAACTGCAGGATAAATCATCATTGGAGTTTCATACGGATTTTGATCTACGATCTTTTGATACATATCAAAAAGGTTTCCGTATTTAGACGCCACAGTATCTTTTCCTAATTTGGTGATTTCTTCTTTTGAAGGATTTTTACTTCCCATAGTGAAGGCTTTTTCCTTTCCGTAGCGCTCGATAGCACTTGCGAAATCAAGATAAACAGCTTCACCGGTTTTATTAACACCATATCCTGCATCACAACGTTCTTTAGCTGCTCTTGAAGCCACATCACGGGGCACAAGGTTACCAAAAGCAGGATAACGACGTTCCAGGTAATAATCTCTTTCTTCTTCGGAAAGGTCTGTAGGTCTCTTTTTACCTTCCCTTATCGCTTTTGCATCTTCTTTTTTCTTCGGAACCCAAATTCTTCCGTCATTCCGAAGGGATTCAGACATTAACGTGAGTTTTGACTGATGTTCTCCCGTTACCGGAATACAGGTCGGGTGAATTTGCGTATAACATGGATTGGCAAAAAACGCACCTCTCCTGTGTGCTCTCCATGCTGCCATTACATTGCTTCCCATAGCATTCGTGGAAAGGAAGAACACGTTTCCATATCCTCCTGAAGCCAGCACTACAGCGTGAGCGGAATGTCTTTCAATCTCACCGGTAAGCATGTTTCGGGCAATAATTCCTCTCGCTTTCCCGTCAACAAGTACCAGGTCCATCATTTCATGTCTATTAAAAGACTGGATTTTCCCCCGGTTTATCTGTCGGTTCATTGCAGAATATGCTCCCAGCAATAATTGCTGCCCTGTTTGTCCTTTCGCGTAAAAAGTACGGGAAACCAATACCCCTCCAAAAGAACGGTTATCAAGCAATCCACCATATTCGCGGGCAAAAGGTACTCCCTGTGCCACGCATTGATCTATAATACTTCCTGAAACCTGGGCAAGGCGATAAACGTTTGCTTCGCGGGAACGATAATCCCCTCCTTTTACGGTATCGTAGAAAAGGCGGTAATCTGAATCGCCGTCTCCCTGGTAATTTTTGGATGCGTTAATTCCTCCCTGTGCCGCAATTGAGTGCGCCCGTCTGGGGGAATCCTGGTAGCAGAAAGTTTTAACATTATAACCCAATTCTGCTAAAGTTGCCGCGGCACTACCGCCCGCCAATCCTGTTCCTACTACAATAATATCGATGTTACGCTTGTTCGCAGGGTTAACAAGATTAATGTTATTTTTATGTTTGTCCCACTTTTCCTCTAGAGGTCCTTCCGGGATTTTTGAATCTAAAACTGCCATAAATCGTACGTATTAAACGTTATTAAAATAGTGAAAAAGGGCTATGAAAATGAATCCTAGCGGAACGATAATCGAAAAAGCCACCGTAAAACCTCTTAATCCTTTAGAGTACTTGTTATGCCATCCTACAGATTGGAATGAGGATGAAAAACCGTGCAAAAGGTGAAGAGCCAGAAATATGAATGAAATAACATATAAAAGGGTTCTTATCGGACTATGAAATTTTGCAACTAGTTCCAGATAATACCTTCCCGGGTCTTCAGGATGGTTTTCAAAATATTTATGAGCGATTTCCGGAAACCAAAAATCATAAAGGTGAAGTCCTAAAAAAGCCAAAACTACCAATCCGGTTAATAACATGTTCCTGGACATCCAGCTGGTGTTGGTACTTGGTTTAAAGCTTACGTACTTAATGTTTCTTGCCTTCCTGTTATTATATTCAAGAACAAAACCCATAATAAAATGGAAAAGCACTCCTGCAATTAAGACAGGTTGTAGAAGAAACTGTACATAGAAATTAGTTCCCATAAAATGAGAAAACTCATTAAATGCTTCTGAGCTAAATACCGATATGGAATTAATTACTAAATGTTGAGCTAAGAAGAAGACGAGGAACAGTCCGGATAAGGCCATAGCAAACTTTCTTGCTATTGTAGAATTTAGAAAACCACCCATTTTAATTTTTTAAGAAATTTTACGAGCAAAAGTAAGTCTCATTCTTATTTTGGGCAAGTATTAATCGTTATATTAAACATTATTTAGAACCAGTTTAAAGAACATTGCACGGGTTGTAGGTTTTTATAAACGGGGCTCATTTTGTTATATTCTTTTTGCGGTCAAAGAAGGATACTTTTCTGGTTTTTACAAAAGCTTAACGCCTAATTATTCCGAAATTCGTAATTTCAGACAGGAGGAAGACTTCCCTGGTAATTAAATTTGATGTTGAATGGAATTTATAGATTACTACAAGCTATTGGAGTTGGAAAAATCTGCCAGTCAGGCAGATATAAAAAAGGCTTACCGGAAGCTTGCCAGAAAATATCATCCAGACCTTAACCCAAATGATAAAGAAGCACAGGCGAAATTTCAGCAGATAAACGAGGCGCATGAAGTTTTAAGTGATCCTGAGAAGCGAAAGAAGTACGACGAATATGGAAAGGACTGGCAACATGCAGATCAATTTGAGCAGGCGAGGTCACAACAGCAACAGTCTGGAAGCACAGGCTATGGCAATTTTGGCGGAGGAAAGGGATATTCTTATTCCGGGGATTTTGAGGATGATACCTTTTCAGATTTTTTCGAGCAGATGTTCGGCGGTGGCGCCAGAAATAGTGGATCGGGAAGAGGGACACAGTTTAAAGGTCAGGATTTTAATGCGGAACTTCAGTTAAATTTATCTGATGTTTACACGAGTCAGAAGCAAACCTTCACCCTAAACGGAAAGAAAATTAGACTCACCATTCCCGCAGGAGTGGAGAACGGACAAACGATCAAAATCAGGAATCATGGAGCACCGGGGATCAAGGGTGGTCCAAAGGGAGATCTTTTTATCACATTCAATATTATTAACAACACAAAATTTAAGAGAGAGAAGGAGCATCTTTACAGTACAGAGGAAATTGAATTGTATACCGCGCTTTTGGGAGGGGAGGTTACTGTTGATACTTTTGATGGTAAAGTAAAACTGAAGGTGAAACCGGAAACTCTGTCAGATTCACGGGTCAAATTAAAAGGAAAGGGCTTTCCAAAGTACAAAAAGGAGGAGCAGTTTGGAGATCTTTTTATCACCTATAAGATAAAAATGCCATCGAATTTGAGTGAGCGGGAAAAAGAACTTTTCAGGGAATTGCAAAAACTAAGGTCATGACTTCAGAAGATTTAATACCGGCAGAGGAAATTTGTACACTTTACAAAGTGGAACGTACTTTTATAAGTTCACTTTATGAAAGCGGACTCATCGAGATAGTCACCGTAGAACGGAAGGAATACGTGCCGTGCGATCACCTTCGGAATTTTGAGAAAATGATGAGGTTGCATAAGGACCTCGATATCAATATCGAAGGCCTGCAAGCCATACATCACTTACTGGATCAGGTTCAGAAGTTGCAAAAACAGAATGTGAGGCTTAAAAACCGTCTTTCCCTATACGAAAGCTAACCCGGCTTAAGAATGTGCAGATATTTAGTTGCAATTTAACAGCATTTAGAAGAGAGCTTTTTACTTTTGGGATCAGAATAGTAAAGAACTGCTTTGTGGTTTCTTTGAGCTGGAACATTACCGGCAAATTTCTTACCTCAAAGAGAATGCACTTTTTTAAAACTGAATTTGAAATAATTAAATTTAATAAATGAAGTATCACCAAATTGACTCTGAACTTTTTATAAAGAACCGAAAGAACTTTGTGGCTAAAATGAAGCCCCAGAGTCTTGCAGTTTTTAATTCCAATGATGTCTATCCCATAGGGGCGGACAGTACGATTCCCTTTGAGCAGAACCGGGATTTATTTTATTTAAGCGGGGTGGATCAGGAAGAAAGCATTCTTGTTTTATTCCCTGATGCACCTAAGAAAGAGCACAGAGAAATTCTCTTTTTAACTGAAACTAACGAGCATATTGCCGTTTGGGAAGGGGAGAAATTAACTAAGGACAAAGCTTTTGAGGTGAGTGGTGTAAAGACCGTTTACTGGATGAAGGATTTCGAAAAGATCTTTTTTGAAGTAATGACGCAATGTGAAACTGTATATTTTAATACCAACGAACATTATCGTTCTTCCCATAAAACAGAAACACGGGATATGCGCTTTATCAAATGGTGCAAAGAAAAATACCCTGCGCACCAGGTGGCCAAAAGCAATCCTATACTTCAGCGGTTGCGATCTGTTAAAGATCCAATCGAACTTGCGCTTATGCAGAATGCATGTGATATTACCGAAAAAGCTTTCCGTAGAACGCTTGCATTTGTGAAACCGGGAGTTTGGGAATATGAAATCGAAGCTGAATATTATCACGAGATGATCAGGAACCGCTCACGTGGCTTTGCATATACGCCAATTATTGCCAGTGGGAACAATGCCAACGTCCTTCATTATATAGAGAATAATCAGCAATGCAAGGCCGGGGATTTAATCCTTCTCGATACTGGTGCTGAATATGCCAATTATGCCAGTGACCTTACCAGAACAATACCGGTTTCCGGAAAATATTCAGAAAGGCAGAAGCAGGTTTACAACGCCGTAAATCGAGTAAAAAAAGAGGCTACCAAAATGCTCGTTCCGGGAACAATTTGGGCAGAATATCATAAAGAAGTTGGTAAACTAATGACTTCAGAATTATTAAGTCTTGGTTTGCTAGATAAGGCTGATGTTCAAAATGAAAATCCTGACTGGCCGGCATACAAAAAGTATTTTATGCACGGCACGTCGCATAACATAGGTCTGGATACTCATGATTATGGAATTCTTACCGAGCCAATGCAGGCGAACCAGGTTTACACCGTAGAGCCGGGGATATATCTTCCGGAAGAAGGGTTTGGTATTCGGCTTGAAGATGATGTTGTAATTCAGGAAAAAGGGGAGCCCTTTAATCTAATGAGAAATATTCCGATTGAACCAGACGAGATAGAAGAAATAATGAATACTTAGTGATTTAAAAAAACAGATTTACAGCCACGACAACATTAAATTAAAATTAGTGTCTTCGTGGCTTTTTAATTTTATTTTATGAAGATAAGCTATAGGGATACAGAGATATATTTTTCTTCTGAAGGAACGGGGAATCCGCTCATTCTTTTGCACGGATTTATGGAGAGCTCGAAAATATGGAATGATTTTGTTCCTTCTCTGGCTGTAAATCGCCAGGTGGTGTGTATCGACCTTCCCGGCCATGGGGAATCTGGATGTTTTAATGAAATCCATAGTATGGAAGACATGGCCAAGGCTGTAAAAGAAGTGCTGTGGAATTTGAATATTGAAAAAGCAGCGGTTGCGGGGCATTCTATGGGGGGTTATGTTAGTTTGGAATTGTCAAAAATTTTCCCTACTCTGTTAAGAAGTTTAACATTAATCAATTCTACTCCTGAAGCAGATAGCGAGGAGAGAAAAATAAATCGGGACCGCGCAGTAAGTTTGGTGAATAAAAATAAAAGCGCATTTGTAAAAATGGCAATTTCCAACCTTATGTTGCCGGACAGTTCTAAAAAGCATAATTCAGAAGTGCAAAATCTAGTTTCTGAAGCGTTAAAAATGAGTGGAAAAGCTATAACTGCAGCTACAAAAGGTATGAAAATTCGTTCAGATAATTTTGAACTGTTTGCAAAAATGGAAATTCCAAAAAACATTATTGCAGGAAAACAGGATCCGATTTTAGACCTGGATGGTCTAAAACTATTGGCAAATAAAGGAAAGTCCAATCTTCATGTTCTTGAGGGAGGGCATTTATCTTTCATTGAAGATAAGCAGGTTTTAAGAAAACTTTTACACTTGATCGATTAATTTTAACTTTTTATCTTAGTTTTTAACTTTTTTGTTTAATTTTAAATTTAGAAAATAAAACCAAATCTTTATGAAGGATAGAAACCCTAAGCTATTTTCATTCTCAAAGGTTTATTGCGGCATTTTTGGTCATAGCTTAAAAGTGTCTAAAAATGTCACAGAGCATGTTCATGAATACAGATGTGCTAAATGTGGAGTGGAAATGACGGACACAGCTAATGGATTTTTAGCACGCCTTACTCCGAAATTTAAGGAGACAAATAATTATCTGGCAAAGATTCACCAAAGAAGAAGAAATCGTAAAAATTTACTTGTTGCTGAAGCTTCTTAAGCCGTTCGGTAGGAACCAGAAATTTACTAATATAACTTTAGGAACAAGCTATCGGTTTTGTTCCTGCTAATTTCTTTAATCAACCTTTGACATGGCTTTCTGAGAAATATGAGCTGGTGAAGATCTATATCCTTTACCTGAAATTTAGTTCATTCTAAAGGGCAGTCTTTATTCTTTGGCTGAATTTTTCTATGAAGGTGGTATACGCCTGGCCTCCAAGACAAAGAATAGTTTGCTGAATTTTACTTTTCTTCCTCTTCTTTTTCCATAGAATTCCAGCCCCGGGCGATCAATGGAATTTTAGTATTTGCGCGGGTAATTAGATGCATACCTTCGTTTTCTTCGGTCATATGGCCAATAATTGTCAAATTTGGATTGGCTTTAATTTTATCAAAATCATCCTGGGAAATAGTGAAAAGTAATTCATAATCTTCTCCACCACTTAAAGCTATAGTGGTACTGTCAATATTGAACTCTTCACATACAGAAATGACTGCCGGATCCAGCGGAATTTTCTCTTCAAAAAGATTAACACCTGTCTTTGAGCTCTTGCAAAGATGTATTACTTCTGAAGATAATCCATCGCTAATATCAATCATGGAGGTCGGTTTTACACCAAGTTCTTTCAGTAACGGTGGGATATCTTTTCTTGCTTCAGGCTTTAGTTGTCTTTCAATAAGATAAGAATACTGGTCAAGGTCGGGCTGTGAATTAGGATTTGCTTTAAAAACCTGCTTCTCACGCTCCAGTACCTGCAATCCCATATATGCAGCTCCAAGATCCCCAGAGACGACAAGTAAATCGTTAGGTTTAGCTCCATTTCTGTAAACAATTTCTTCACTTTTAGCTGTGCCTAGGGCAGTGATACTTATCACTAATCCCGAAGTAGAAGAAGTGGTATCTCCACCAACAACATCAATATTATAGATGTTTGCCGCCAATTCTATACCGGAGTATAATTCTTCCAGAGCTTCTACCGGGAAACGATTGGAAACTGCAATGGAAACAGTAATTTGAGTTGCTTTTCCGTTCATGGCATAAACATCAGATGCGTTTACCATAACAGCTTTGTACCCTAAGTGCTTCAGTGGCATGTAAGCAAGATCAAAATGAACTCCTTCCACTAATAAATCTGTAGTTACAACACATTGATTGTCTTCAAAATCTATAACGGCAGCATCATCGCCAATTGCTTTCTTTGTAGATGGCAGTTTTGGTGCAAAACTTTTTGTAAGATGATCTATTAAACCAAACTCTCCTAATTCTGAAAGGTCTGTCTTTGTTTCCTGACTATTTTCCAACATGACGTACGAATTTAGAATGCAAAATAAGTGAATATTATTTCAACTGAAGCGTGTTCTTTGTAGTTTCTGAGTTCAAATAATCATGCTCTTTTAAATAAAGCTGGTGCTAATACACGCATAACCGGATTAGGAGATAGTTAATAATTAATCGACGTATATTCAGACAATTAGCATTTATAAAGGATCCTTAACACTTATTGAATTGCCCTATTAACCTATTCTTAAAACATATGCTCATACTATGGTAAACCGCTTGTTTTATAGTATATTTGTACCCAATTTAGAACTAATCTGTTTAAGCTATGATAAAAGTAAGCGAAGGCGCTAAAAAGAAGATTGCCGCTTTAATGACCGAAGAAGGTTATGACAGCGTGCAGGATTTTGTGCGTGTTGGTGTGAAGAGTGGGGGGTGTTCAGGTTTGTCTTATGAATTAAAATTCGACAAGGCAAAAGCCGAAGATGATAAACTTTTTGAAGATAACAATGTAAAAATAGTAGTAGATAAACGCAGTGTATTATATCTCGCCGGTACAATTTTAGAATATTCCGGAGGGCTTAATGGTAAGGGTTTTGTATTTAACAATCCCAACGCTCAACGTACCTGTGGTTGTGGCGAGAGTTTTTCACTGTAATAAGAGAATAAGTTAAGAAGTTAAAGAGTAAATGAGCAAGTATAAGTCCTTTGAAGATCTAGAAGTTTATCAAAAGGCAATCTCGCTTACAGTGAAAATCTTTAAACTTCAGAAAAGTGAAGAATTAAGAAGAGAGTTTGCATTAACAGATCAGCTTAAAAGAGCAACACTTTCTATATCAAATAATATAGCTGAAGGTTTTGAAAGAGAAACAGACAAAGAGCTTGTTCGTTTTCTGTACTTTTCGAAAGGCTCAGCAGGCGAGGTTAGAAATATTTTGAATATAATAAAAGAGACGAAAGTCTTAGGAGATGAGGAGTATGTTGTTGTGAAGAATGACGTTATTACCATTTCAAAACAGCTTTCTAACTATATAAAATATATCATTAAGAGGAGCGGGAAAATTATAGATTAAATTTTTAGATTTTTTTCTCTTTAACTCTTTTACTGAATTTAGAAACTATGGCATATACTGAAGATGATTTAAAAAAAGAACTCGAAACCAAAGAGTACGAATATGGATTTTATACAGATATAGAATCCGATACTTTTCCTGTTGGTTTAAACGAGGATATAGTTCGTGCAATTTCAAAAAAGAAAGAAGAGCCGGAATGGATGACGCAGTGGAGGCTTGAAGCTTACCGGGAATGGGAGAAAATGGAAGAGCCGGAATGGGCTAATGTACATTATGAAAAACCGAATTTTCAGAATATTTCCTATTATTCAGCTCCCAATAAAAAGCCGAAATATGACAGTCTGGATGAAGTAGATCCAGAATTACTGGATACTTTTAAGAAGCTTGGTATTTCTGTTGATGAGCAAAAGAAACTTGCCGGGGTTGCGGTAGATATTGTAATGGACTCGGTGTCTGTGACAACTACTTTCAAGAAAACGCTTGCTGAAAAAGGTATTATTTTCTGCTCAATTTCTGAAGCTATTAGAGAGCATTCAGATTTGGTGAAAAAATACATTGGGAGCGTAGTTCCTAAAAAGGATAATTATTATGCAGCACTTAATTCTGCTGTATTTAGTGATGGTTCTTTCTGTTATATTCCTAAGGGAGTTCGTTGTCCAATGGAGCTTTCGACATATTTTAGGATAAATCAGGCAGGAACCGGGCAGTTTGAGCGTACGCTAGTGGTTGCAGAACCGGGTAGCTACGTAAGTTATCTGGAGGGTTGTACGGCGCCAACCAGAGACGAAAATCAGTTGCATGCCGCAGTTGTAGAACTTGTGGCTCTTGATGATGCCGAAATTAAATATAGTACAGTACAAAACTGGTATCCCGGGAATAAAGAAGGAAAAGGAGGGGTTTATAACTTCGTCACCAAGCGTGGTTTATGTGAGAAAAACGCTAAGATCTCTTGGACACAGGTAGAAACAGGATCTGCGGTCACATGGAAGTATCCTTCGTGTATTCTTAAAGGTGATAATTCTGTAGGAGAATTCTATTCTATTGCAGTAACAAATAATTATCAGCAGGCAGATACGGGAACCAAAATGGTTCATTTAGGTAAGAACACAAAGAGTACAATTATTTCTAAAGGTATTTCTGCAGGACATTCCCAAAACTCTTACAGAGGGTTGGTTCAGATTAATGGTCGCGCACACAATGCCCGTAATTTTTCACAGTGTGATTCATTGCTGATGGGGAATAAATGTGGTGCACATACATTTCCATACATCGAGGTGAAAAATAAATCTGCCCAGGTGGAGCATGAAGCAACCACGAGTAAAATTGGAGAAGACCAGATATTCTATTGCAATCAGCGGGGGATAGATACAGAAAAGGCTATTGCCTTAATTGTGAATGGATTTAGTAAGGAGGTTCTTAATAAACTTCCTATGGAGTTCGCTGTAGAAGCTCAGAAATTATTGGAAATCTCTCTTGAAGGATCAGTAGGATAGTAACAGCAGTTAGGAAAAGAAGGATAATGAAGAAGTTGCTGAGTCTCTTTGCCATATTGATAATAATGATAAGCTGCCAGGATGAAGAAAGGCAGGAAATCGTGACTGAGCATGAAGTCGAAAAAGTGGAGGATAGCATCCCCACTCTTACCGGCGAATTTATTTATGTTTCAGATGCCGGAGTCTTCCGGGGACGGGATTTTGTGTACGGAGTGAAAATTGATTCCATGGCACAAGTTTTAGCCGATGAGGTACAGCCTTATAAGAAGGAAGATTTTGATATGGTTAAGGTGAAAATTAAAGGAAAAATCCAACCTGGCCGCCGGCAGGATGGCTGGAAGGAAGTAATTGAAATTCGGGAGATTTTAGAAATTCTTCAGGAGGACGAAACTTTAGAAACTAATAATTAGAACAAGAACAGTTTAAATCAATTCCGGGTTATCGGAATGCATACCATAAAATTATGCTTAAAATAAAGAATTTACACGCAAGTATTGACGATAAAGAAATCCTAAAAGGTATTAATCTTGAAATTAATCCCGGGGAGGTTCATGCTATAATGGGACCAAACGGTTCCGGAAAAAGTACATTATCCTCAGTTATCGCGGGAAAAGATGAATTTGAGGTGACAGAGGGTGAAATCCTTTTTGAAGACAAAGATTTGTCTGAGCTTGATCCTGAAGAAAGAGCGCACATCGGGATCTTTCTTTCATTTCAATATCCTACAGAAATTCCCGGAGTTTCCGTAACCAATTTTATGAGGACTTCCATTAACGCACATAGAAAAGCTCAGGGTCTGGAAGATATGCCTGGAAATGAAATGCTGAAGCTTATCCGTGAAAAATCTGAAATGCTGGAAATTGACAGAAAGTTTCTATCAAGATCTCTGAATGAAGGTTTTTCAGGAGGAGAGAAAAAGCGTAATGAAATTTTTCAGATGGCTATGTTGAATCCAAAGTTATCGATTCTTGATGAGACAGATTCTGGCTTGGATATCGATGCTTTAAAGATTGTTGCAGATGGTGTGAACAAACTTAGGAATGAAAATAATGCTGTTCTGGTTATTACCCACTACCAGCGTCTATTGAATTATATCGTGCCAGATGTGGTACATGTGCTTATAGATGGAAGAATTGTAAAAACCGGTGGCAAAGAGCTTGCTTTTGAACTGGAAGAAAAAGGTTACGACTGGGTGAAGCCGGAAAAAGCGGTTTAGCAATTTTATGATTAATAATTTGAAAAATTGCAGGTTTTTAGTTTTGGAAGCAATGACTTTAAACTTCGAACTTTTTAAACTTGAAAAATGGAATTAAAAGATAAATTAGTATCATCATTTTTGGCTTTTGAAGAAGACTTTGGAAACGATAATGATGTTCATGAAATACGAAGCCAGGCGATTAAGGACTTCGAGACAATGGGCTTTCCCAGCAGGAAGCAGGAGGACTGGAAATATACTTCCCTTAATTCTGTTTTAAAGCACGATTATAGTGTCTTTCCAAAAAAGGAAGAAGCCATAGAATATAAAGATATCAAAAAGTATCTTATTCACGATATAGATACTTATGATCTTGTTTTTATTGACGGAATATTTTCTTCACATCTTTCGCAGACCACTCACGATAAGATTGACGTGTGCCTGATGTCTTCTGCTTTGAATAATCCAAAATATAAACCTGTAATTGATAATTACTTCAATAAAATTACTCCAAAAACAGGTTTAAATTCGCTGAACACAGCATTTGCAAAAGAAGGCGCTTATATCCATATTCATAAAAATAAAATGGCAGATAAGCCAATTCAGATTATAAATTTCTCCACAGGAAATGAGTCTGCTTTATTGGTGCAACCGCGGAATCTGGTTGTGGTGGATGAGAATTCTCATGTTCAGATTATTGAACGCCATCAAAGCCTTACCGATCATCCGGTTCTTACTAATTCTGTTACTGAAATTTTTGCAGATAAAAGAGCTATCGTTGACTATTACAAGGTCCAGAACGATAAATCTTCGGCATCTTTAATAGATAATACTTTTGTGGAGCAAAGATCTGAGAGTCACGTTTCTGTGCATACGTTTTCTTTTGGAGGGAAGTTAACCCGTAACAATCTCAATTTTTATCAAAGAGGGGAACATATAGATTCTACCATGAAGGGGATTACCCTCATAGAAGGGAAACAGCATGTAGACCACAATACTTTGGTGCACCATATAGAACCAAATTGCGAAAGTCACCAGGATTATAAAGGGATTTTTGCAGATCAATCTGTTGGCGTTTTTAACGGAAAGGTTGTTGTGGAAAAGGAAGCGCAGAAAACAAATGCGTACCAGTCCAATAATAATATTTTGATTGACGATAAAGCGACAATTAATTCCAAGCCACAACTGGAGATTTTTGCTGACGATGTTAAATGTAGCCACGGTTGTACAATAGGACAATTGGATGAAGATGCACTATTCTATTTACGTTCAAGGGGAATCCCAAAGAAAGAAGCACGTGGATTACTAATGTATGCTTTTGCAAATAACGTACTGGAAAGTGTCAAAATTCCGGAAATCAAGAAAAGGATAAATAAACTTATCGCTTTAAAGCTAGGAGTGGAACTAGGGTTTAATTTGTAGAATTATCGGAAGAATCCATAAAAGCAAATCCTGAACTTTAAAAATGATAGAATGAGTATTGTTACTGATAATAATGTTTTAGATTTAGAAAAGATCAGGAAAGATTTCCCTATTCTTCAGAGGGAAGTGAATAATTACCCTTTGGTCTATTTCGATAATGCGGCTACTTCTCAAACACCACAGCAGGTTATAGATGCTATAGTTGAGTACTATTCAAAATATAATGCCAACATACATCGCGGTGTTCATACGCTCTCTCAGGAAGCTACAGATAAATATGAAGCTGCCAGAAAGAAGATTCAGAAGCATTTTAATGCCGAAAAATCTCACGAGATTATTTTTACTTCCGGGGCAACACATGGTATAAATCTGGTGGCAAGTGGTTTTGGTGCTATTCTTAAGGATGGAGATGAAATTCTGGTTTCTGCTTTGGAGCATCATTCGAATATCGTGCCCTGGCAAATGATTTGTGAAAAAACAGGAGCAAAGCTGAAGGTGATTCCCATGAATGAAGACGGGGAATTAGTTTATGCTGATTTTGAAGAATTACTTTCAGAAAGGACGAAAATTGTCTTTTTGAACCATGTGTCTAACGCGCTGGGAACAGTCAACCCCATTAAAAAAATCATAGATAAAGCCCATAAGGCAGGAGCAGCAGTTTTAATTGATGGCGCACAGGCGGCACCACATATTAAAGCAGATGTTCAGGCATTGGATGTTGATTTTTACGTGGTTTCTGCTCATAAAATGTGCGGACCAACAGGTGTTGGGGTTCTATACGGAAAAGAGGAATGGTTAAAAAAACTACCTCCTTACCAGGGAGGCGGTGAAATGATTGCCACGGTGACTTTTGAAAAAACAACTTATGCAGATCTTCCACATAAATTCGAAGCCGGAACTCCAAATATATGTGGCGGAATAGCTTTTGGTGCTGCCCTGGATTATCTCGATACTATAGGCTTTGATGCCATCGCTGCTTACGAGCAGGATTTGCTTAAATACGCCACCGATAAATTAATGAAGATCGAGGGAATGAAGATCTACGGAGTTGCCAAAGAAAAGACTTCTGTGGTATCTTTTAATATAGAAGGCCTTCATCCTTACGACATAGGAACTATAGTAGATAAACTGGGAATAGCCGTGCGTACCGGCCATCATTGTGCACAGCCAATCATGGATTTTTACAAAATTCCGGGAACGGTAAGAGCTTCCTTTTCGTTTTATAATACCAGAGCCGAAATTGATCGTTTTATAGAAGCGGTAGAAAAGGCTAAAGCAATGCTTTCCTAGATTGAAATTAATTTAGCAAGGAAGTGTCAGTTGTAATGAAGGAAGTGGAGAGTGAAACACTAAATTTGAAGAAACGTGAGTAAAGATATAAAGGAAATACAGGTCGAAATAGTTGATGAGTTCGCAATGTTTGACGATTGGATGCAACGTTATGAATATATGATAGAACTTGGTAAGTCGCTACCGCTTATAGACGAGAAATATAAAATTGAAGAAAACCTGATCAAAGGCTGTCAGAGCAAAGTATGGGTGCATGCAGAGCTTGAAGGAGACAGGCTTATTTTCACGGCAGATAGTGACGCAATTATCACCAAGGGTATTGTGGCAATTTTGATTAGGGCTTTTTCCAATCAACATCCCGCAGATATTTTGGAAGCCGACACCCAATTCATTGATGAAATAGGGTTGAAGGAGCATCTTTCTCCCACACGTGCGAACGGACTGGTGAGTATGATTAAACAGTTAAAAATGTATGCCGTCGCATACCAAACGCAATTAAAATAAGATGGAACAGGAAATAGATACCGAGGCATTAGGAGAAAAAATCGTAAAGGTTCTGAAAACCATTTATGATCCTGAAATCCCTGTGGATATATATGAGCTCGGATTAATATATGACGTGATGGTGAGTACAGATTATGAGGTGAAGATCCTTATGACGCTAACCACACCCAACTGTCCTGTAGCCGAAAGTCTGCCGCAGGAGGTTGAAGAAAGAGTAAAATCGCTTGACATGGTAAAAGATGCTGAAGTGGAAATCACTTTTGATCCACCATGGACCCAGGATTTAATGAGTGAGGAAGCAAAACTGGAACTTGGACTTTTATAACAAGGATTCAGGCAGTCTCTTGAAAACGGAATTAAAAAATAATCTTCGGAAGAGATCATAATAACTATTCCTGATTTTCAGAATACCTATTCGAATATATTTCCTGCATCTGAAAAATTATAAAAAATGTCTACAGAAATAATAAATAGAGTAGCCAACAGTAAACTGGTGACCTTTGATCTTGAAGACTATTATCCTTCTGGAGAACGGGTCCTTTTCGATATTAAAGACTGGCTGTTGGAAGGGCTGGTGCTTCGTGAAGGAGTATTTAGAGAAAAAGCTGCCCAGCACGACTGGAGTCAGTATAAAGATGTTTATGTGGCGCTAACCTGTACTACAGATGCTATTATACCGGCATGGGCTTATATGTTGCTGGCGACTTACCTTCAGCCTTATGCTAGAAAAACAGTTTCAGGAAATCTGGAAGATCTGGAAACAGTGCTATACACTGAAATTATTCAGAAGATGGATGTTTCAGAATTGAAGGATAAACCGGTTATTGTTAAAGGATGTTCTCATAAACCTGTTCCCAAGAATGCTTATTTACTGCTTATAGAAAAATTGCAACCGGTTGTAAAAAGCCTGTTGTATGGTGAAGCATGTTCATCTGTGCCTCTGTATAAAAAACCAAAGAATTAAGAATGGGTAGATTTTTACTTGTAGCATTAAGTTTTGTAATTACAGTAACGGTACAGGCACAACAGGAAATGCAGAAAGATTCTGTCCCGCCTAATGGATGGGATACAGAGGGAAATATCCAGCTTCTTTTTAACCAGTCAGCTTTTAATGCGGAGTGGACGGGAGGAGGAACTTCCAGTATTGCCGGGAATCTCACCGTTAATTATGAAGTTAACTATCGTAAGGATAATTTCACCTGGAGAAATACAATTTTGGGAAATTATGGGTTGACCAAAGTTAAAACAGATGAATTTCCAAGGAAGACCAGTGACAGGCTGGACCTAAACTCCATTGCCGGACTGGAAATACAGGAATCCGGATTTTATTATTCTTTCTTTCTGAATTTCAGAACTCAGTTTGACAAAGGTTACAGGTTTAGCGAAAGTCCTGAAGGGGAAACAATAAGAACAGAAACCACTCATTTCCTTTCTCCGGCATACCTTCAGGCAGGGCCCGGTATCATGTATAAGAAGAATGAAAATTTCGTAATTAACTTCGCCCCTGCAACTTCGCGATTCATTTTTGTAGATGATAGGTTCACAACAGGACCCAATTATCAGGATGGACAATATTTTGGAGTGGACAGAGGAAAAACTATGAGGTTCGAATTTGGTTCTTCTTTAAATATTCTTGCGAATTTCGAGTTGCTGGAAAATGTCATCATGAATAATTCCATCAATTTTTATCAGAATTATCTGGATAAACCTGGAAATATAGATATAGATTATTTGATGGATCTGGAAATGGATATTAACGAGTACTTATCTGCAAACCTCCTGTTCCAGGCAATTTATGATGACAATGCTGTAGCCGCTTTTCAGATACGGGAAGTTTTTGGAGTCGGCATCAATTACGGATTCTAAAAAAGATCAACAAATACTATAAATCAAAAGCCTGTTGCAAGAGTGACAGGCTTTTCTGAGTTAAATTTTTGTTGAATAAATCACACTAAAAATCACAATAACATTCTATTATGTAACTTTGTGTCTATGATTGAAAAAACCGATTTACAATACGAAAAAACGGTTCTTATAGGAATCGTTACTAAAAATCAGGGAGAAGATAAGCTGGAAGAATATCTCGACGAGCTGGAATTTCTTACCTATACGGCCGGCGGTGAAGTTTTAAAGCGCTTTACGCAAAAGGTAGATATGCCCAATCCTAAGACTTTTATTGGTTCGGGTAAAATGAACGATGTAAAGGAATTTGTGGATGAGCACGAGATTGGGACCGCAATTTTTGATGATGAGTTATCTCCTGCGCAACAAAAAAACATAGAGAAAATTTTAAAATGCAAGGTGTTGGACAGGACGAACCTGATTCTCGATATTTTTGCACAAAGGGCACAAACCAGTTATGCCAGGACGCAGGTAGAATTGGCTCAGTACGAATATTTGTTGCCACGGCTTGCGGGAATGTGGACTCACCTTGAGCGCCAACGTGGTGGTATTGGTATGCGTGGTCCTGGTGAAACCGAAATTGAAACAGATAGACGTATTGTTCGTGATAAAATTGCCCTTCTTAAAAAGAAAATTGAGGCAATAGATAAACAAATGGAAGTGCAGCGTGGCAACCGTGGTCAATTGGTCCGAGTTGCGCTCGTAGGGTACACCAACGTGGGAAAATCCACGCTTATGAACGTAATTAGCAAAAGCGAAGTTTTTGCTGAAAATAAATTATTTGCGACGCTGGATACCACCGTTCGCAAAGTAGTTATTCGAAATTTGCCATTTTTGCTTACAGACACTGTAGGTTTTATACGGAAGCTGCCAACTCAGTTAGTCGAATCCTTTAAAGGAACGTTGGATGAAGTACGCGAAGCAGATTTACTTCTGCATGTGGTCGATATTTCCCATCCTAATTTTGAAGAACATATCGATTCGGTGAACCAGATTCTGGATGAAATAAAGAGTTCTAATAAGCCAACATTGATGGTCTTTAACAAGATCGATCAGTACAAACCTGAAGTTATTGATGAAGATGACCTGGTAACCGAAAAAACCACTGCCCACAATACTCTTACCGACTGGAAAAGGACGTGGATGAATCGTATGGGAGAGGATGTGCTGTTTATTTCTGCCCTGGAAAAGGAAAATATTGAAGATTTTAGAAAGAAAGTTTATGAAGCCGTGAGGAAAATTCATATTACAAGATTCCCTTACAACAATTTCCTGTACCCGGAATATGACACTTACGGGGAAGAGCAGGAATAGTTTTTAACCTTTTAAAACCATCAATTATGAAAAAATTACTCGTTTTGTCGTTGCTTATAGTGAGCTTCTTTTCCATAAGCGCACAAAGCCTTGAAGGTTCATGGGAATTGGTGGAAGAAAATGGAAGGGAGATTACTGACAAAGAAGTGGTGAGGGTATATCAGGACGGATATTATGCGGAAGGTGCCAAAAATACTGAAACAAATGAATTTTTATGGGCACTTGGCGGCGAATATTCAGAAGCTGACTACCAGGAAATGCCAGATTTTAACACAAAAAATTCTGAAGTTGTTGGCCACACTTTCGATCCTAAACTTACTTTTCTCGATGGAAGTAACAAAATTGAGATTGACAATGTAACTGAAGTCCAGGTTTGGGAAAAGATCTCTTCAGAAGAAAATGATCTTAACGGAAACTGGGTAATTACCGGAAGAAAGAGAGACGGCGAAATTAACAAAATGACTCCCGGAGATCGCCGAACAGTAAAGATCCTGGGCGGTGGACGTTTCCAGTGGATTGCTTTTAATTCGGCGACAAAAGAATTAAGTGGTACGGGCGGCGGTACTTATTTTGCTGAAGATGGAAAATATATAGAAAATATTGAGTTTTTCTCCCGCGACAGCGGCAGAGTAGGCGCCAGTCTGGATTTTCAGTACGAAGTTAAAGATGGCGAATGGCATCATCAGGGCAAAAGCTCAAAAGGAGATCCCATTTACGAAATCTGGTCTCCTTATTCAAAAGCTTATACAAAGTAGAATAACACAACGGTATCAGGCCGCGCCCCTCCCAAAGCAATATTCTGAATTTTCGGGGCAAACTTTCATCACAGACCGATAATTGCCATTTTAGAAGCCCCGCCTTTTAAAATCAGTATTAACACATTAGCAAATTTGTGAATTGATTTCAAGCTGTCCGAGCTTCTTATCGATCCTGGTTCTCGAAACTCCGAACTCCGAACTCCAAACTCCTCGAAGCCGATAATTGCCATTTTAGGAGCCTCTCCTTTTTAGTCTATTCTCATTAGCACATCAACAAATCTTCAAATTCTCGATTTAATCTATATTTTGTGCTGAAATTCAAAATCTAACATTTCTTTTAACCTTTCAGAACTTATAATTTTTCCTTTTGAAGACGAATTATGATCATATTCCGGAGGAGCTAGCGTGTTCTGAGCAGCTTTTTCAGCATAATATGCTTCTTTTTCGGGATGTTCGGGAAAAACAGCGTTAAAAGTTGTTCCCCAGGCTTCTTTTTCAATGATTTTCTGAATAATTTCAATACAATCTTCCTGCTGAATCAAATTCACCGGTGCGTTTGGGTTTTTAATGCCTGTCCTGCCCGACAGAAAATTCACCGGATGCCGGTCTGCCCCAAGCAATCCTCCAAATCTTAATAATGTAGTACTGTAATTGTCATTTTCAGTCAGCATCTTTTCTGCAGCAATAATTTCCACGGCAGCCCGGGAATGGCCATTTGCAGGAGAAGTCTCTGTATAAACAGGAAATTCTTCCATGTCTTTATAAACCGAAGTGGAGCTCGCAAAAAGCACGTTTTTGATACTGCTTCTGGTTAAATGATCTAAAAGTTCCTTAATTTTTCCGGTAAAGTCTGCCTTGGGATCGCTGCGAAGCCCGGGCGGAATATCAAGAACAAGTATTTCTGAATCTGAAAGAAATGCATCAATATCGCCCTGAATCCCTTCAGCAAAAAGCTGTATCTGGTAGGGCAGGATTTGTTCTTCTTGCAGTTTGATTATTTTCTCTCTTCGGGTTGTAGAGCCTTTAATCGTGTGGCCTTTCTCAATAAGGACTTTTGCAAGTGGTAATCCCAACCAGCCGCAACCTAATATGGAAATATTCATATTTTTAATTTTTAGTGACTTCTTCAGAAGAAGTTTCAGCATTGCCTTTCCAGGTAATCTTCTTTTTTACAATCACGGCATCGTTAACTACAAATGGCCGCGGAATCATCCAATCCTGTCTTTCGGGAACATTTAAGGCTGAATTTTCCATTAGATCATAACTTGATTCGAAAAGTAAAAATTCAGGCTTCTTATCCTTCTTCAGACTAAAGTTGATCCGTAAAGTATCCTTCCCAACTGCGTGGTACAGCAAAAGCTGCTCTTTCCATCTTTTTTTGAAAACATGGAAATTGTTTTCACCAAGGAGAATTTCATCGGCCGTTTGTCCGTTGACTTCAAATTCTTCAAAATCGAGGTTCGTCTCTGCAAAGAGTTCTATCCGGTTTACATTTCGGTTTGGTGCGATCTTCAGCGAAAATTCATTTACCTTCTCAGTGCTGTCGATTAGCTGAAGAAGTATTGCCGGTTCCGGAATTTCAACTTCTGTTGCATTTGCACTGTAGGTGAATGAACTGCCGTACTTACTATCGAAATTTGACATTTTTAAGGGTTGGATCACCGGCTCGTCACCAAAATAATTAGCGGTCCATTCATCAGGCATTTTATCATAGGAAAACCACTTAGCTTTATCACTATCTGCATCCAGAAGGTAAACAAGACTATTAGGTTTCGGCCTTTCAGCAGTAAAGTCTGATTGAAAATGAGCGATTAAAAATAGTACATTGAAAACGACAAAAGATAAAACCGCCAGCGCTTTATTTCTTCTGAAATAGCCAAAAACTGGCAGCAACAATGAAAACAGAAGCACGGTCAAAATTGCTGAAACAAATAGAATATTAAGTCCAAGTGCAACCGGAAAAGCATCTAAAAACGGCATTAAAATAAAGATAGCGGGTAAGGATAAAATTGCCATCAGAAGTAAATTTGGCCGCTTTTGCCTGATCATTACGAACAATTGTAATATCCCAAAGTATGCTGGGATAATAAAATATGCGGCACCTTTAAGCGCAAAAGCCAACAGGCAACATAAAAGCAGCCAGAAGAAAAGTGGAGCTACAAATCTGGAAGCTATATCTTTTGACTTAGGAACTTTTCGGTAGGAGAAAAAATTCACCGTTAGGCTAAGAAAAATAGCGGCGTAGATATAGTAGTAGCCATTGTAGGTGAAACCCTGTTCCATTTCGGAATATTCAGGATAAATCATCAGGCAAAATTGCCACAGCAAATACACCAGCACACCGGAAATAATGAGGCTTTGCAGAAAAGGAACAAATCCTCTTAAAGCCGGTCTCAGCCTTAATCGTTTTATAGAAAATCCATATATGAGGACGGCGAGGAAAAGAATACCGGCGCCTATGAGCAGTGGAAAAATCCAGGAGAAGGGATAAGAAACAATTTTTCCGAAGGGGAGGTCGAAAAAAAGTAAATCTTCAGAAGAGTCCAGGGAAAGATCTGCGTCTTTAAAATAATAGAGCAGCGGCATAAGATAAGTTCCCTGCTGCGCCAGGGTTTCCTTATCTAGGTTTTCAGGAACGTCTGTGGCGGTGTGGTAATCAAAATGATCGTCGATAAAGGCAAAATTGAATCCGTTAATGTTGCCCTGCTCGCGCAGTACGGTTAAATCGGTGTCATTAGGCAGCATTTTATACACGCTGTATGCGAGGGAATTGGTAGCGGGAAACTGTGGATTTGCTTCTTTAAATGCTCTAATTAAAGCAGAATTGGACGTATTAGTTTCCAGGAACATGAAGGAATTTCCACCACTTCCGCGAGATTCAAAATTGAGAGCCAGCTTTGCATCATTAGCCCACGGATGCTCTTCAATAAAAAGTCCGGCGCCATTTAATCCCAATTCTTCGGCATCTGTAAACAGAAGAATAATGTCATTATTCTTATTTACACTATCAGCAAGAAAAGCTCTGACTCCTTCAAGAATTGTAGCGACACCGCTCCCGGCGTCACTGGCGCCAAAGGAAGAATGAGGGTTGCTGTCGTAATGTGTCATAAGCATCAGCGCCTCTCCGTCTCCCGAACCTTCAATACGGCTGAGGATATTTTGAGGTCGGGCCATTTCTCCGGAGTTGTTGAGGTGATAACCTTCCTGAATTTGTACCTGCAAATCCATTTCCTGGAGTTCATCGATAATATAATTTCTGACGCGGCTATGCGCTGCACTTCCTACAAAATGCGGCTGTTGAGCGATTTGTTCTACATGGGAAAAAGCACGTGTGGTAGAAAATTCGGTTTCCGGAATGGCTTGAGATGGGTCGTATTCTGGCTGACTACTGTAGTAATTTAGCCAGATGGCAAATAGGATGAGGAGAAATCCGAAAACCGCAGAAAATTTATTCAGCATAAAATTTAAAGGTTGCTGTTACAATAAGATCTAAAGTTACTTAAGATTTTGATCAAAAAAGAAAATTTTATCCAGCCATTCAGACTGTTTAAATTTTCGCTATATTTAATTACTTAACAATCAAAAACTTAAATTATGGCTATTAAAAGTTTTCAGGGAAAGCGCGCTGAGCCGGAAAAACCGGTAGAAGAGCCAATATTGGTAGAGGATTATATGTCTACATCACTCATTACGTTCAGGAAAGATGAAAAAATTGCAGATGTCATTGCAAAATTGGTTGCAAACCGAATTTCCGGAGGACCTGTTGTGAATGGACAAAATGAGTTGCTGGGTATTATTTCTGAAGGGGACTGTCTAAAGCAGATTTCTGATAGTCGTTATTATAATATGCCCATGGAAGATTTGACGGTTGAGAAGCATATGACCTGTAATGTGGAAACAATAGATGGGAAAATGAATGTCCTGGATGCCGCCAAAAAATTTGTGGAATTAAAGCACCGGCGTTTCCCGATTCTTGAAGACGGGAAGCTTGTGGGGCAAATTAGTCAGAGTGATGTTCTAAAAGCGGCAATGGAATTGAAAGGAGACACCTGGAGAACTTAATTCCGCTTTACGAGAGCGTAAAAGTCATTTTCCAGTGGCAGATATCCCTGGTCGTAAACAAAATAATATACCGTGCCGGTTTTGGTGGTATAAATGCCCGTGATATACTCAAAGCTAAAACCTTTAGCCAGCAATTTTGATTTGCTGGTTTTTATTTTATTCTCCGGATTCAGTTCCTGAAGTATGCGGTAATTTCTCCGTAACTGGTTGTTGGTGTTTCTTACAAGATTACTACTTTCCTTATTCATTTTATTATGATAGGCATTGCGACAATAGTCGCTACAAAATTTTTTATCCTCCCGGCCTACCAGTTTTTCGCCGCATTCTAAACAACTTTTTTGCATAGTAATAAAGGTACTAAAAAATTTTCTCAGCCCCATTTTGTAAGTTTTCCCTAAATACAACTGCTTGATTGTGTAATTGTTTGTTTCTGTTTTCTAAAGAGAATTAGATTTTGCATTTCCTATTGGTTGAATCCATCCACATCTTGGTTTGCTCCCTTACCTGATCCAGGTTTTTTTCAGAAGTAATTATTTAAAACTGCTTTTCTTTAAGTTCCATTGAACAATTCATAGGTTTTTCTGGCTGAAGATACTGGAAGTTGCTCCCATAAACTTAGGGCCGTTACCCATGACACCGGCGATAAGGTTCTATTTCGGCTTTTTCACTAGTAGTAGCCGCTATCTGTTTTTTAAAATGGCATTATAAAATTAAATTTTTTGTTAGGGATAAGCCTTTTAGAGAGTATTATTTTGAAACGAGGTTTGACTTCTCTTCTCGTCATCTCATATATTTATTCAGCTATTCGCTATTTCTTTAAAGCTTTCTGATAATATTCTCTGCAGCTTTTTTATATTAGTGAAAATTTAACAATTAACCAGGAGGAAATTAAATGAAGCCTAATAAAAACAGATGGCTAATTGCTTTATCGGCAATTGGCATACATATTTCCATAGGTGCAGCCTATGCCTACAGTGTTTATACAATTCCATTAGGCGAGAGCATGGGCTGGAGCGTCTCCTCCGTGACAATTGCCTTTACGGTAATGATGACCCTGGGTGGTGCTTCAGCAGCGGTTTTCGGAAGATTTGTAGAAAGAAACGGACCACGGAAATCTGCCATGCTCGCTGCTGTTTTGTTTGGTTTGGGACAGGCAGGATCGGGTTTTGCAGTCTCCATAGATTCTCTTACCCTTTTTATTCTCAGCTACGGACTCCTTAGTGGAATAGGCCTTGGAATAGGTTATATTTCACCCGTATCCACACTCGTAAAATGGTTTCCGGACCGCCGCGGACTAGCAACCGGGATGGCCGTACTTGGTTTTGGTTCCGGAGCGCTTATAACAGCTCCCGTAGCCGCCAGTTTAATGGAATCTGTAGGGATTGCTAATACTTTTTATATCCTCGGTGCAAGCTATTTTTTACTTATGACCGCCGGCGCCCTTTATATCGCGCCACCTCCATCCGGATGGATACCAAAAGGAATGAAAGAAACTGTGGCCTCGGGTAAGAAAAAAATCAGGGATCTGGCTCAACTAACCGGCAGGGAAGCTGTAAAAACAAAGCATTTCTGGATGTTGTGGATCATGATGCTTATAAATACAAGTGCGGGAATTATGATGATATCTGTGGCCTCACCAATGGCACAGACCATTGGCGGAATGACAGCCGGTGCCGCTGCAATTATGGTCGGTATAATGGGAATTTTTAATGGAGCAGGAAGAATCGGCTGGGCAGCAGCCTCAGATTATATTTCGCGTCCCGTCGTCTTTATCATATTCTTTATTATTCAGCTGGTGGCATTCGTCACTCTTCCGGTCATTGGAAGCGCAATTTTATTCCAGATACTCATTTTTCTGGTGGTAAGCTGTTATGGAGGAGGATTTTCTAATCTTCCCGCCTTTATTGCAGACCTTTTTGGCACAAAAGAACTCGGCGCAATCCACGGTTACCTGCTTACAACATGGTCTTTGGGCGGGCTCATTGGCCCAACGCTGGTATCACAAATCTATGCCGCGACGGGAAGTTATATTCCGGTTTTCTACGTTTTTATTGGGTTAATTATCGTAGCACTCGTTATTTCGATAATGCTGAAGGCAAATATTCGGGGAGTACGAAAAGAGCAGGCGCAAACAACACAAAAGGTTGCATAAATTTTTTCTGAAGATTTTTGGAATATGATCAGGAGTGATAAAATTTTCATTTTACAGAAGCAATTAAATTGGCAGGAGTAGTCCTGAAAGCCAATGCCGAAAATTGCCAATTTTCATACATCATGCTACGGAATCTTATTTTTTAAGCTGTAGTAGCTCCTTTTTTAAAAAAATCCTTATGAACTGGGGAATCAGAGGGTATTATTTTTGGCAAATATCGGCCTGAAGTGCATTATAAATGCAATTTTTTACTTCAGTAGAAGAAGAATTTAAGTAAAACTGAAGAAATGTTGTTCAAAAGTATTGTTTTAAATAAAATTTAGCCGCTTTTGATAATTTTCCTGCTACTACAGGTCGAAAATTGCCATTTTAAAGCATTGAAAAAAGACAATGAGATGTAAATAATTAATATATGAATTTGTAATGTCGAAAATTGCAATTTCAGCTCCGTAGTACAAAAAATACAATTTAAGAAACTTTAAAGCTAATCATGGGAGTTGAACAATGTCCGCTTTGTGAAAATGAGGGTGCAAGATCTTTTAAGTCTGAAAAGAATCAATTTCTCGAGTGCGTGCATTGTAAAGGGCTTTTTGTTCCTAAAGATTTTCTGCCAAAACCAAAGGATGAAATTGCCAGGTATACATCCCATAATAATGATGTAAACGATCTCAAATATCAACAGTTTGTTTCGCCCATTGTAAATGCTGTTCTTCAGGATTTTGATGCTTCCCTGCACAAGGGGCTGGATTTTGGCGCAGGAACGGGTCCTGTTATCTCGAAAATTCTTCAGGAAGTAGGTTACAAAATTTATCCTTACGACCCTTTTTTTCAGGACGACCGCCAGCTACTTCAGCATAAATATAACTTCATTGCCTGTTGCGAAGTGATGGAACATTTTCATTTTCCGCGGAAGGAGTTCCGCAAACTTAAAGAACTACTGCTTCCGGGAGGAAAACTTTATTGTATGACGCATCTTTATACTCCTGAAATTGAATTTGAAAACTGGTATTACAAAAACGATTTTACACATGTTTTTATATATCAGGAAGAAACCCTGAAGTATATCGCCAGGGAATTCGGTTTCGCTAACCTGGAGATTTTCAGCCGTCTTATTGTCTTTTCCAATTCCTAAATTTAGAATTTTGATATAGAATGAGCAGTGCCGTTTTTTTTATTCTGAAAAAAGGTTTCGTAAATTTTGAATAATAAAGATTATAGACATAGTTTTAACTTTAATGATAATCTTTTTAAACGAATAACAGTAAATGAAAAAATCCACTACCGGGTTAGGGTTAGCACTTTTTACACTTCTAACAATTCCAGATATGGCAAACTCGCAAAACAAAGAGGATTTACCTCCAGAAGCTACCGAATTTTATGAGCCAGTTCCTAAAAAAATTGAGGCAGGTTCACAGCCTGGCGAAGCACCATCAGATGCGATTGTGCTTTTTAATGGCACAAACCTGGATGCATGGCAAAGCGCAGAAGACAGCAGCGAAGCAAAGTGGAATGTTTCCAACGGGGTTTTTACAGTAAATCCAGGTTCTGGTCCAATTGAGACTAAGCAGGAGTTTGGCGATGTTCAATTACACCTGGAGTGGAGGGCACCTCAGGAAATAAAAGGAGAAGGCCAGGGCCGTGGCAACAGCGGAGTCTTTCTTATGAATAACTATGAAGTGCAGGTGCTGGACTCTTATGAAAGTAAAACCTACACAAACGGGCAGGCCGGGAGTATTTATAAACAATCGCCGCCGCTGGTAAACGTCACAAAATCTCCGGAAGAATGGAATGTTTATGACATTATCTTTAAAGCACCACGTTTCAATAAGGACGGCATGTTAATTAAACCGGCAACTGTAACCGTGCTTCACAATGGTGTTTTGGTTCAGGATCATTTTGAAATAAAAGGTCCAACGAGATATACCGGAATCCCGCATTACACTGCACATGCAGATAAACTTCCTATTCAGCTTCAGGATCACGGAAATCTTGTAAGTTTTAGAAATATTTGGGTAAGGAACTTAGACTAAAGCTTAAATTAATTTCTAAAAAAAATATGTATAATAAAAATACAAGAAGGAGCTTTATCAAGAAGTCATCCCTGGCGGCCGCAGGGTTAAGTTTGCCTTTTTCTGCAATGCCTTTTTCAGCAGATATTTTAAAAGTTGCTCCCAGTGATCAGCTAAATTTTGGTGTTATTGGTTGCAAAGGAATGGGATGGGCAGACATGCAGAGCCATTTTAAAATACCTGGAGTGAATTGTGTGGCGCTTGCCGATATCGACCAAAGAGTATTGGATGAGAGATCTGCAGGAGTGAAAGAAATTGGAGGAAAGAGTCCAAAGCAATATAAAGACTATCAAAAGTTACTGGAGGATAAAGATATAGATGCGGTGATTATTGGAACGCCAGATCACTGGCACTGCCTTAATACTGTACATGCTTTGCAGGCAGGAAAGCATATTTATGTGGAAAAGCCGTTGGCAAATAGTATAGAAGAATGTAACGTGATGTTGGATGCGGCAAACCGGTATGATAAAATGATACAGGTAGGGCAGTGGCAAAGGAGTGGTAAACATTATGATGAAGCGGTAAAATATGCGCAGTCCGGCAAACTTGGAAATATAAGGTTGGTAAAATGTTGGGCTTACCAGGGTTGGATGAATCCGATTCCTGTAAAACCTAATACTCCGCCACCACCGGGAGTAGATTATGATATGTGGCTGGGACCTGCACCAGATCGTCCTTTTAATGAAAATCGTTTTCATTTTGATTTTCGTTGGTTTTGGGATTATGCAGGCGGATTAATGACCGACTGGGGCGTTCATGAAATTGATATTGCACTGTATGCAATGCAGGCTAAAGCGCTAAAATCAATTATGGCTTCCGGAGGTAAATTTGCATATCCAAACGATGCTTCAGAAACACCAGATACGTTGCAAACTGTTTATGAATTTGAAGATTTTAATCTGTTATGGGAGCACGCCACAGGAATAGATGGCGGTAACTACGGAAGAAATGAAGGCATTGCTTTTATAGGAAATAATGGTACGCTGGTGGTTAACCGTGACGGTTGGGAAGTGATTCCGGAAGGTGAGAACAAAGACGGCGAATGGATGACCAAACTCGACAGCGTGGAACAGCAGGATGCACAGGGCAGTGCGCTGGACAATCATACCGCAAATTTCGTGGAAAGTATTAAAACCAACGACGCTTCCAAACTTAACTGCGGAATAAAAGCCGGACATGCGGCAGCAGTAACTGCGCATATGGGAAATATTGCCTATAAAACGGGACAGAAAATCTACTGGAATGAGCAGGATAGTTCCTTTAAAGGGAATGAAGAAGCCAATAAGCTTGTAAAGGCGAATTATCACAATGGATGGGAAATGCCGAATGTATAGAAAATAATAATGCAGTTCTGCAATAACAGGACTACATTATCACATTGTATAAGGACCACGGATACTTTTTAAGCTATTCGTGGTTTTTTTATTCCAGTGTTTATCAGTATTAATTCAAGAATATTTCTTGCCTGAAGATCACTAGTTCCCGGTCATTTTGAAGCGTGGTTACTTTTACAGTGTACTCTACTCCTGTTTCAATTTCCTTATCTATGTGGAAAATTTCATTAGATTTTTCGAAAGAATTAAGAGGTGGAACTGTTCCTTTGGCAATTTCTATAGAAATGTTCTTCCTGATAAATTCAATTTTAATTTCTGCTTGCTTTGATGCTACCTGTCCAAAATTTTCAACCTCAACACTAACATCATATCCTCCTTTTACTTTTGTAAATACTGGTTTTTGTGCAGATAATGCTGGTTCTAAATAGTCTATCCCGGGTAAACGTGCATATCCAAAAAGAATTTTTCCCTCATTAGTTCTTCCCAATAATTTGGCTACAAAATTTTCTTGTGTCAATCCATTTCCGGTGCCTTCAAAGGTCAATATAACATCGGCTCCAATCTCTTGAATCTCTATCAACTTACTGCCCCTGCCAAAATCTACTTCTTCAGATGCCCCAAAACGGAGTGAGTTAAAATTTATGTCTTGATGAGGGTCAAACCCTTCTTCTGCAAGTATCTTAATTTTAATCTTTTGCGTTTCGCTATTGATATCTTTCTTATTAAGAATCTGAATATGGCGGCTGGGCAATAGAGGAATACTTATATTTTTTGAACTGTGGTTATCATTTCCTTTGTCCTCATTTTTTAATACATCAATAACTGCAAAATTTGCCTGTATTGCTCTTCCCAGCTTATCCTGAAGGATTTTTATACGTTCATACTTAAACCAATCTACTTGTGTACCATCTTCATATACTGCAATCCCCGTCTTATATGCCATTCCCGGGTCCACCTTCCAATTTATACCGTCTTTAGATCTCAAGTAATATGCAATTCGTCCATACCAGTCGTTCACAATCATATGGTACTGAATATGATCCCGCCAAACGACCGGATCTTCAAATCTTCCATCTACAGGCGGATATACACTTCCCTGAGAGACCTGATAATAAGGAGAAATACCTGTTTTACTAAACCATACTCCACCACCTCTACAAATCATTAAATAAGAGCCATCTTCACGTTGTGCAAAGGTTAAATTGGAAAGGCCTTCAATTACAGGCCGGTCTCTTGAATCAAAATCAAAGCTATGTTTATCCCAGGGTCCGTTAATATTTTGAGACATGTAGTAGCCATCTATAACATAGATAACATATCTCCCATCACTCAACCGAAAAATTTCCGGATTGTGACCGGGGCCAATCTCATTTTTCACTTTATATGGACCAATAGAATTTTCAGAAACTGACTGGACGACATGAGATTGCGGCCATTCTCCATGCCCTTTGGGAGAATCTTCCTTCCAGCGGGCAACAAATAGGTGATATTTGCCATCTTCTGAAACTTTAATATTTCCTCCCCAATAAGACCATTCTGAATCTTCAATACCATTGTTAACATCACGGGGAATCACATTCTCTGCTCCCCATGCATCTTTACTGAGGGGACTCTGTATTGGAATTGGAAGAAATAAATCCATAAATCTACCTCCTTCTACTAAACCATTCCATTCTTTAGGAATTTCCCGTTCAATTATTTGAGCATTAGTATTTACTGTAAAATTATATAACGCCAGAAAACAGAAAACAAAAATTTTGTTATTCATAATTTTATTTTACGAGTGATACATTGGTTTTTTAAACATTTATACTCGTTCTTTGATTTTTATGTTATGTAGCTTGCCTTTTTTAAGGCAAGCCAGGAATAAAGGTAAATATATTTCCGCTCAATTTTTGCAGTTTGTCACCGCTATATCTTTGAAAAATGCGTTTCCTAATACAGTGGGAGCCACGAAACAATGGAGTTTGAATGTTGAAACCAGCTTATTCAATTATTCTTTGCTCAATTTAGCAATCCGAAATTCCTTACGTGATATTCGTACTTGCCAGGAAGTCCACCAAAATAAACTGTACCAAGTCGGAATGAAAAAACGAGTGAATCAATTAAGTATTTCACGAATCAGCCAATAAGCTTGTAAAGGCGAATTATCACAATGGATGGGGAATGCCCGACGTATAGAAAATATAAATACAGGTCTACAATAGGCAGACCTGCATTTATATTTTATAAAGAAAAGCACTTATAATCCTGAAATTTCACGTGTATTTCTATTATTATTCCGCTTTGGCACTCATCGGTGGCCCTAAGTATGAATCTTCGACTTCACCTGTTTTAATAAGGATCTTCTGAAGCACGATTCCCGGATCTATTGCCCATATTTTAATATTATGCGCACCGTCGTTTTCAAGATTGAAACTTGTGGTTACAGTAGTAGCATTATTCGCTACCGAAGTGTCCCAATTGTCTTCTGTATCTTCCTGTAAATTCAGGATCTTTGGCTCCTTGCCATCAATGGAAACCGCAAAACGTAATCCGCCCCTGTCTAGGAAATCCAGGCTGGGAGATAAGGTAAATTCCACTTCAACTTCTCCTGAACTAAATGTATAGAAATCATAATTAAGCGACGGATTATTTTCGCTAAATTCTCGTCCGGGTTTTATTTTTCCAGAAGACATGGCAGAACCTGTTTTTCCTAAATTTGGGATTAACTGCCATTCATTGTTACCATTTGTTTTTTCTGAATATTCGTTTGCAGGGATGGAAACATATCCGTTATTCTCCAAAAATCCTTTAGCTTCTTCTGAAGGATTTCTTATAGAAACCAGAACTTCAACCTTGGTTTTTTTAGGGCCTTTTATGGTTAGCGCAACTTCATGTTCTCCTTCCGGAGCTTCGTCCCAATTCACACTCACATAAATGCGTTCCTGTTGATCTACTTTACCTTTTTCTGAAGAAAGTTCTATCCAGTCTTCTTTATTCTTGATTTTGTACTTAAACTTTTCCTGTCCTTTATTAAAAATATCTATGTAATACGTCTGGTCATTGTAAGGATCAAAAATGGGAAGCACCGCTTCCTGTCCTTTTGCGGCTGTTGTGGGCCACGAATTTGTAGATCCTTCCACAGCAATACCCATAGCCGCTTCTTCCGGTACTTCTAACCTTTGTACTTCCGGCATACTTTGTTCTTCCGGTTGTTGCCAGTAGGTGTAGCCAATATGGTTTTGCGACATCATATGGTTCCATTTTCCATCGGCCAGTTCGTTATGGTAGTATTCAGTGAGTTCAGCATCTTTTTCGTAATACTGCTCAACGTCATTTGCATAATTATTTGCAATTGCCCTGCCTTGCTTGGCGTATAACCTGTTTTTAGCGGTAGCCACATAGAGCCTGTTGAGGTTTGCTGAAGCTTTTACCGGAAACAAAACAAGCTGATAAAAAGCATCCCGGTATCGCTGCGGAAGTTTATCATAAATTTGTTCGGCCTGTTCTTCAATTTTAGAGAAATCTTCCAAAACCCTTTCGGCTTCGTTATAACTGGTGATGCTATAGGTTTCTGCGCTTAAAAGTTCTGGCTTTCTGCGGCTGTTGTACTTTGTATATTTTTCTAGAATATTAGCTGTTTCTTCAGCATATTCTTCCCCAAACTGCTTTTCTGCCCATTTCCTGGTGTACTTAGGAAGATCTTCCGCAGTAATTCGCTCAGGATCCCAGGCGTAATCCAAAAAGAAGCTGGTAGGAAATTCCATGGGTTTGATATCACCTACATTTACAATCCATAACTCTTCAGCTCCAAATTTATAAGCGAGGTTCATTTGTTCCCAAACCCTGGAAATCTGGGTGGTGTTAATCCATTTATAATTTCGAGGTCCACCTACGTAGTCAAAATGATAATAAATTCCGTAGCCGCCTTCTCTTTCTTCTTCTTCAGGATTTGGCAGTTTCCTGATGTTTCCCCAGTTGTCATCGGCCAGCAATAGCGTAACATCATCTGGTACGCGCATTCCCTGGTCGTAATAATCCTGAACTTCTTTGTACAGTGCCCAAACCTGCGGAGTCTCTTCAGCAGGTTTTCCGGTTACTTCAGCAATAATTCGGCGTTGATCTTCCACCACGTTTTCCAAAAGGTCAATCGCGGTGCCTTCGCTCATTGGTTCATCGCCATCGCCGCGCATACCGATAGTAACCACGCTTTCATTATCGCCCATTCGTTCCATTCCTTCTCTCCAAAATTGCTGAAGATTTTCGGGATTGGTATTATAATTCCAGTCTCCCTCACCATAGCGGCTCCACTCAACGTGTGCCCGCATTAAGGGTTCATGGTGGGAAGTCCCTATTACCACACCATATTCATTGGCGATAATTGGGTTTTTTGGGTCATCATCATAAAATGCCCTTCCCCACATTGCCGGCCATAAATAATTACCCTTTAGCCTAAGAATTAGTTCAAAAACATGCTCATAAAATTGACTGTTAAAGCCACCAAAGTTTTCTGTAGCCCAACCGGAAAGAGCCGGAGCTTCGTCGTTGATGAAAATTCCGCGGTATTTTACTTTCGGGGAGCCGTCAGTATATTTTCCCGCTTTTATGTACAAATTTTCGGCTTTATTAGCCGGAACATCTGCCCACCAGTACCACGGTGAAACCCCAATTTCTTCGGAAACATCATACATCCCGAAAATTGTTCCTCTTTTGTCACTTCCGGCGATTACCAATGCTCTTTCAACATTTGGCATTGGATTTTCCACTACCTGAATGGTATAAGTTTCCCATTTTCCGGTTAATTCTGAAACGTCTAACTTTCCGCTTCCTGCCAGGTGGTCGATTAATCGGCTTTTTCCCAGTGTACCTACAATAACTGCAGTTTCTGCATTTATTTCCCCGGAAATATTCAATTCGGGAAGCTTTCCGGTTACTCTTTCTATATCCTGCGTAAAATCTTCAGCAACGTGATGTACTCCTTTAAAATCATCAGAATCTACATAGATATTTGGCAATTCTGAAGCTGAAGCCAGTTCAAAAGATCCTTCTGTTTCAGAATATGTCACATAAGAATCCTGCCCAAAACTGAAAACCGGTATAAGAAACACCAGTGCTATTAATTGCCGATAATTGTAATTTTTGATACTGCTCTTATTCTTCATTTTCATCTGGGGTTTCTTCGAATTCTGTTACTTCATAATACGCCTCCTTTGGCTCATAATCCTCGTCGAAAAGTAACGGATAGTTTTTACGACCTTCTACCGGATAGTAATCCAACCAGCTGTATGCATCAGCAATATTCCAGAAAGTAAGCCCGGTAAGCACTCCTTTATAATCCCTGAAAACATCAAAAAACATTTTATACTTATCAACCTGTTGTTGCTGAAGTTCCGGGGTAAATTCATCAGATTCGTCTTCGCGCATTTCACGTCGTTCCTTTTCCCATGGATAAATAGAAACATCGAGTTCTGTAATTTGCACATCCAGACCTAAAGAGGAATACATATCTATGGCTTTTCTAAGTTCTTGTTCTGAAGGATCAATAATTGACCAGTGACCCTGAATTCCAACCCCGTCAATCGGAACGTCACGATCTACAAGCATTTTCAATAACTTGTAAATTCTATCCCTTTTTTCCGGAATAACTGCATTGTAATCGTTGTAGAAAAGTTTTGCTTCAGGATCTGCCTCATGAGCATATTCAAAGGCTTTAATGATAAAATCTTCTCCGGCAATGTCGTACCATTCAGATTTTCTCAAAAATTCATCAGGATCATCAGAAATTGCTTCGTTTACCACATCCCAGGCATAAATTGTCCCTTTGTAGCGGGATACCACAGTATCTATATGATTTTTCATCCTTTGCAGAAGTTCTTCCTTGCTTACCTGCCCGCCGTCTTCAGCTTTAAAAATCCAATCTCCGGTTTGTTGATGCCATACCAAAGCGTGACCCCGCATTTTCATATCATGTTCCCGGGCAAAATTGGCAATCTTATCTGCAGCTTCCCAATAATAGCGGTTTTGTTCTGGATGAATTTCTCCCATTTTCATTACATTTTCAGGTGTCATGCTGTTGTAATGCTGAAGAATAAGCTCTTTAGATTTCCCTTCAAATGAATTAGGGGCAACCGCAACGCCTACAGGAAAATATTCTGAATAATAATCTTTAAGACCTTTTTCCTGTTCCTGCTCTTCAGAAGTTGTGGCTACAACTTTCTCATTCTCTTCAGAATTGGACTTGCATCCTACAAAAAAAATGGTGCAAATAAGCAGAAGGTTGATGTTGTTATATATGTTCTTCATCTGGTGATAGATTTTTTTAAATTATGCTGAGGTTATACTTTTTTCCAGTCCTTTTTCAAGTCCTCTTAATTCGGCAAGTCCTTTTAATCTCCCGATTAAGGAATAACCGGGGTAGTAATTCCTGTGATCTTCGGCAGAATGCAGGTAACCATGATCTGGCCGCATTGGCAGACTGATTTTTTTCTCATTCATGTAAGAAAGGATACGGCTAACAACTTCCGCCATCGGAACAGCACCGTCCAGGTGATCTGATTCCCGAAAGATTCCGTTGCTCTCGTGCTTTACGTTTCTTAAATGTAGAAAATGTATCCTGTCTTTAGATTTTTCAAATATTTCAACAAGATCATTCTCTTGTCTTCCGCCAAGGGAGCCGGTGCAGTAGCAAAGACCGTTGGCTTTTATATCAACCTCCTTTAAAAGATGCTCAATATCGGCCTGGGTGCTTACCACTCTTGGAAGCCCCAAAACTGAAAATGGTGGATCATCGGGATGAATTGCCAGTTTTACTCCAGCCGCTTCGGCCACCGGAGCAACTTCAGATAAAAAATGAACAAGATTTTGTCTTAGTTTATTATCGTCTATATGATCGTAAGCCTTTAGCTGTTCTTTAATAATTTCCGAAGTAAAATTTTCAGAACTACCAGGAAGTCCCAGTAAGACATTGCTAAATAATATTTCTTTTTCTTCTGAAGAAAGCTTTTCACCGGTCTTCCTGGCTTCTTCTATTTCTTCTTCAGAATAATCTTTTTCGGCATTTTCCCTTTTCAGAAGAAAGAGGTCGAAAAAGGCAAATTTCGCAGGATGATACCTTAATACCTTAGAACCATCTTCATTCTCAAAATTGTGGTCTGTCCTAAGCCAGTCCAGGATTGGCATAAAATTATAGGTGATCACTTTCAGGCCACATTCTGCAACATTTTTAATGCTCTGCTTGTAATTTTCTATGAGCTGCTTGTAATTACCTGTTTGTCTTTTAATATCCTCATGAACAGGAAGACTTTCTATCACTTTCCACTCCAGGCCGGCATCTTCTATAGTTTTAATTCTGTCTTCAATATCTTTCACCTGCCACACCTCGCCTACCGGTACATGGTGTAAGGCAGTTACAATTCCTGTAACGCCTGCCTGCTTTAGTTCTTTTAAAGAAATAATATCCTGCGGCCCATACCACCGCATGGTTTGTGTCATGTTGTACATACTAAAATCCTATTGAGTTACCACCATCTATAGGCAGTATAGTTCCTGTTGTAAATTTAGATTCTGTCGTGGCGTAGTAGAAAACAGCATCTCCAATATCTGAAGGTTCTCCAAGCCTGCCCATTGGTGTCCTGGAAAGGACTTTATTCTTTCTTTCGGGATCACTGTCCAATGCTTTACCAGACATGTTCGTCTTTATAAATCCTGGTGCAACACAATTTACCCTGATTCCGTATTGGGCGAGATCTACAGCCATGGCACGCGTCATTCCTTCTATGGCGGTTTTACTTGCAGAATAAGCAATAACTTTTGGGATTCCATACTGTGCGGCCATAGAGCTGATGTTGATTATACTCCCGGAATTCTTCTCTTTCATAAATTTTGAAACTTCGCGGCTCATCACAAATACACTGGTCACATTGGTATGGAGGATCGACTGGAATTCCTCATCGGTTACTTCCATAAATTCCTTTTTCATATTGATCCCGGCGTTATTCACCAAAATATCGATGGTCCCTGCTTCTTTGGTAATTTTCGCTACGGCTTCCGGAATTTCTTTAAGATTGTTAAGGTCGAGAATAAAAGGTCTTGCATTTGGCCCGAGCTCTTCACAGGCTTTCATGGTTTTTTCCTCGTTTCTTCCGTTTACATAAGTAATAATACCGTTGTCACAAAACTTTTTTGCGGTAGCATATCCCAGTCCGGCATTAGCGCCGGTGACAATTGCAGTTAGATTGTTTTTCATTATAGTAATATTGAAATACAGCAATTTGATTGTTTAATTGCCATAGTTTACTTCAGTTAAATATTCACTTAGGGTTTAGAAATCAATTATTCCCAGGACGGCCTTATGCCTGGAGCAAAAGGAAATTCAAGGGATTTATAGTATTTAAGGTCATGTTCTGGTTGAGGTACAGTTTCCGGAATTTCCATGTTTGAAAACTCCTGAAAATAAGTAAGACACGCATCGCGCCACCATTTTGCTTCTTTAAGCTGAATCTGCAAAAACATTGAAACTTTTTCATAGCGTTCCTGATCTACATATTCCTCCATGTTCTTCCAGGTTTCCACCATCTCTTCTACATCTTCCACACCTTCCTGATAAGTGATAGCCAGGTTGTGCCATAAAGTTTCTCCATTTTTCATTTGGTAATCCCATGGTAAATGATGGAACCAGAGAAGATATTTCTCTGGAGTAGTTTCCGGGGAATTATATCTTTCGGCAATAGGATCTGCATATTGAGAAAGTGCGTCACTGCCGGAAGTGGTGCGGTCAAAACCAATACCATCAGTATCTGCTTTATGATAGTACACGGGATTCCATTCGGGTCTTGAAAGATTGCTCACCCATGGTCCCGGTCCATAATGATGACCTGTATCCATAATATGGTGTAAGCCCAGCGGAGTCATATATTTTACCACGGCTTCACGTGATTTTATCATTAAATCTGTAACCGGCTCTACAAATTCGTCTTCGTTGGTGAATGTCATTTTCAGCCATTCTTCAGCTATTTCTTCAGAACTCATGTAAGGATCCCAGGCAAGTCTTCCAAAGCCATACCAGCTACTTTGTCCAAAGGGATGTCCTGTCCAGTTTTTTGCAGTACCAATATTTGCCACTCCTGCGATGCCGGTAAGTTTTTTGTTGGAAAGGCTTCCATCAATAACTTTAGCTACTGTGGAATTTTCTCCATTCACATAAGTATCCTCCTCAAGGGTTTCTTCAAATAACTTCGGAAGATATACCAGGTGTGAAGCGAATCCAAGATATTCCTGAGTAATCTGAAATTCCATCATCAAAGGAGTATTGGGCATTGCACCAAACATAGGATGAAAAGGTTCTCTCGGCTGGAAATCTATTGGTCCATTTTTAACCTGAACCAAAACATTGTCCTTAAATTGACCATCGAAAGGAACAAATTCAGAATAGGCCTGTTTTGCACGGTCTTCAGGATCATGTTCAGAATAAACAAAGGCACGCCACATTATAATCCCATCGTGGGGGGCAACCGCTTCTGCAAGCATATTTGCTCCGTCAACGTGCGTCCGGTCATAATTATTAGGTCCCGGCTGACCTTCAGAATTTGCTTTTACGAGAAAACCTCCAAAATCAGGAATTTCAGCATAAATTTCATCAGCTTTATCTTTCCACCATTGTTTTACTTCAGCATTCAAGGGATCGGCGGTGTCCACATCACCACTTTCCAGCGGAGCAGAAAACCGGGCAGTTAAATACACCTGAATTCCGTAAGGGCGAAAAACTTCCGCAAGAGCTTTAACTTTTTCAATATATTGTTCTGTAAGAATCAGCGAATTGGCATTTACGTTAGTTAAAACAGTTCCATTAATTCCAATGGAAGCATTTGCACGGGCATAATCCGTATATTCAGGTTTAATTAATTCCGGTAATAAGTGCCAATCCCAAAGAGAAAAACCGGCATATCCGCGCTCCACAGTACGATCCAGGTTGTCCCAATGGTTTAATACGCGTTTCTGAATTTTTGGAGAATCGATAATTGCCAAATTTGAGATATCATTATGTAATTGCATCTCTTTTATAAGGCGGAAGCTGCCGTAAAGCACTCCAACATCTGTTTTTCCGGTAATAAGTGTGATTTTATTGCCATTATTACTTAAACTTCTTATAATATAACCTTCAGAATTAATTTTTCCGAGATCGGATTTTACAGAATTGCTTAGATCTGAAGGAAGCTGGTCGATATTTGCCAAAATAAGGAGTCCGTCCCCAGAATTGGCATTTTTCAATTCCTCATCAAAAAAAGAAGTATACGCATTAGAAATTTCATGACGGGAGGCGTCCAGTGTTGGGGAATTTCCAATAACCTTAATTCCGGTAAGCAAATTAAGATAAGATTGACTTAGACCGGCATCCTGAATTTCTTCATACTGGAGCCACAAATCGTAGTCGCTTTGGGCATTCGTAGCCAGTGGGAAATAAAAGATAAGGAGCAGTAGAGAGATTTTTTTTAGCTTCATGGAGATATTTTCAAAAATTAATTAACCTAAAATATGGATTGAGTCGGGAAATTAGGTAAAAATAGGATGTAAACAAAATTTTTGGCGCAATCGGTTGCGTTAAATTTTATTTTCTGCTTTATTTATTAAAGAAAATACTATATCTCCTTATACTTTTTGCTAACTTCTAATTTGGAATACCTGAAAATTTCGTGAACCACTATTCTAAGCGCGCCTTCCTTCTTCCAGTTCTAATAAGCTTTTGTCTTATATAAGCTCAGGAAAATAGTAATTTTGAATCTACGAATTCAGAAAACCAACATTAGATATTACTGATAGTGGATGATTTAATCAATCGATTGATACAGGAAGAAAAGACTTACTAAAATAGCTGTTCTGGGAATTTCTGGAGTACTTGAAGGAGAAGAAGGAGAGTCAATTGCTTCATAAAACTTTGGGGACAGGTTGGAGCCCGGTGCTTCCGAAGAAATTAAGTTTAAAATTACCCCCGAAATGATGGAGCTTGTAAACGAAGAAGAAGTACGGATTTTAGAAAAAGGAGAATTTACAATTTACATTTGAGGATCTACTTCGCACGAAAGAAATGTGGAAATTGGGAATCTGAAGATGAGATACGGATGGTTGTATCGTTTTTTAGAAATAGGCTATAAGGTAATAAAGTAGGGTTCTTCAGGTTCGGTATTTAAAAAAGATAGTTCATAAAGGCATATCCACTAAGCTATTTTCCTTCCATGAGTCGGAGAGCATTTATCTTATTGCTTGAACTTCTTACAATAATTTCGGTATCCAACATGGTAATTTCAGAAACATCTGAATCCAGTTTTTTTGAAGAATGATCCAGAATTCTCTGCGCAGAAATTTCACCCATTTTAGTTGCGGGATGGGAAACAGTAGATAAAGCAGGTTCTACTACAGACGCCATGGGGTCATCATTAAATCCTATTATTGCAAGCTCTTCGGGAATTTTAATCCCTTTATCTTTGGCAGTTAAGATAGCACTTACTGCGGCGGTATCATTAGAAGAAAAAAGGCCATCTGGAGGTTGAGGTAAATTCAGGAGCATTTTCGTCGCTTGACATCCTTCTTCAAAGCCCATTGTATCCAAATGGATGATTAGTTCATCTGCCACCTCAAGATTATTTTCCCTTAAAGCATCGAGGTGCCCTTTTTTGCGGAGGTTATAAACATTTAGATGTTGTGCGCCGGCAAAATGCGCAATCCTTCTGCACCCCTGATCTATAAGATGCTGCGTGGCCCTATATCCTGCTGTATAATTGTCGATTATAACCCTGTAAGAATTAAATTCGGCAGGCACACGGTCTACAAAGACTATTGGGATGTTTTGATCTACAAACTGCTGAAAATGGTTTGTATTTATGGTTTCCATACTAAGAGAAACTATAAGTCCGCTAACCCTGCTGTCATATAATGCCTTGGCATTAGTAACTTCATTCTCATATTTGTCATTAGACTGGCTTATAATAACGTTATACCCAGCTTTTCTTGCTGTATTTTCTACTCCGCTGATTATTGAAGCACTAAAGGGGCGATTGATCCTGGAGACGAGGATACCTATGGTCTTGCTCTTATTATTCCGAAGGCTGGCTGCCAGACTATTGGGGCGATACCCCAGATCTTTGGCGATCTTGTGTATTTCTTTGGTAGTTTTTTGGCTTATACTTTTATGGTTGTTAAGTGCCCTGGAAATAGTTGATGGGGAATAATTTAATACTTTTGCAAGATCATAAATCGTAACTTCTTTTTTTTTCTTCATTCGTGTACTCTTAAAGGCAAACAACAAAGATTTTGTATTGCGCAGGAATTTCAAATATAACAAAAGTCTGGAGTACTACGTCTCCACTGCCTTAAGTAATAGTAAAAATAACACTTATTTTTTTTAGAATAGAGGAAAAGTTTATAGGTTGCGCAAAAGTTGCATAGAAGATTATGTTCCTTTTTGGAGTAAATTGAACGTAATAGAGATATAAGAAGAAGGTTAAAAAGGTATTCTTCAGAGAATTTAAAACTCAAAGCTGAAGCCTTTTTCCGTCAATTTTCTATAAATAGTATTATCGAATTGATAAAGTTTTGCGGCCCTGTGAGAAACATCTTTTTGTTTTTCATTAAGGTCGACCAAAAGCTTCATTCTCAAGATTTTTCTGCGGAAGTTGGGCTTATCCATTTCCATATCCAGTATTTCTTCATATAACTGCATGAGTTGTAATAAAGTAAATTTTTCTGGCAGTAAATTAAATCCTATAGGAGCCTGTCTTACCCGTCGTCGCAATCGTTTTAGGCTGTAATTAAGGATTTCATTATGATCATATATCAAGTCTGGTATTTCCCGAATCTTAAACCATTTTGCTTCTGAAGCTGTAAAACCCGCTTTTACGTCATAATCCTCCCGTTTAATGAGGGCGTTGTAACCAATGGTGATGACTCGGCCTACAGGGAAGCGTTCAGGATCACCAAAAGCTTTTAGCTGTTCAAGATAGATATTATTAAGCCCTGTAAGCTCGCGCAGGAGCCGGTGGGCTGCGGCATCTATTCCTTCATCTTCTTTAATCCAACCTCCGGGAAGTCCCCATTCGCCTTTTCTTATTCCTCTCCCGTGCTTGACCAGCAGGATTTCCAGACTTCCATTTTCAAAACCAAATACAACACAATCTATTGTTATAGAACTCATTACTGGTGTCTCAGTTAATTCACCAGATTCTTCATTTATTAAGAATTTTTTCATTAGACTGCTAGTTGGAATGTAACTATATTGTATTTTTCGAGTATGTATTTTCAGATTAAATAGAAATACAAGTTTGCATATTAAGAAATTTTAATAAAAACCCCTAATTAATTGCTAAAGTAAAAATTAATATTTAAACTTGTGGTCATACAAACTATAAGTTTCGTTTTAAGTAATCTTACAAAGGAATGACAGAAAAAATTAGTCAAAAAAGTGTTTACCTCATAACCATCGTAGCCAGCCTTGGCGGATTGCTTTTTGGTTATGACACTGCAGTAATTTCTGGTGCAGTAGGGGCGTTGGAAAATTCATTTATTACCTCCCTGGAAAATAACCTTACAATTGCAGAAAATAGTATTTTCCAATTTAAAGTCATCATTAGTATATGTATACTCGCAATTGGATTTCTGTTCGCTTCATTTATTCTAAAATTTTTTAAGCGTAGCACTGCGTATATTATTATTGGTGGAATTCTTCTTTTAGGTGGTGCTATTTATTATTTTCAGTTTTTGACCTTACCAGGTGTTTTAACAGAAAATTTACGGAACTCTATTTTAGGTTTTATGGTAAGCAGTGCTCTTGTAGGTTGCATAATTGGTGCCTCCCTGGGAGATAATGCTGCAAATTCTATTGGTCGTCGAAATGGCCTTATTTTAGCAGCACTTCTTTTCCTTCTTTCTGCCTGTGGATCTTCTTATCCTGAAGCCATGAACATTTTCCCCGGGAACTTTCTGACTTCTTTTATTATCTACCGTATTATTGGAGGAATAGGTGTGGGGCTTGCCAGTATGCTTGCGCCTATTTATATAGCTGAAATGGCTCCTGCAAACATTCGGGGTAAGTTAGTTTCGTTTAATCAATTCGCTATTGTGACAGGTATGCTTGTAGTATATTTCGTTAATTACTTTATCGTGAGTGGTCAAACAGAGGCGTGGATCAACGAAACGGGATGGAGATATATGTTCTTATCTGAAGCAATACCGGCACTTTTATTCTTATTATTCCTGTTTATGGTCCCTAAAACACCTCGTTTCCAAACGATGAAGGGTAATGAAGAAGATGCGATGAAAGTTCTTACAAAACTGAACGGTCCCGACAAAGCATCACAGATCCTGACAGAGATTAAAGCTTCTTTTAGTCGTACCAAATCTCACTGGCTTTCTTATGGCTGGACTGTGGTTATCATAGGCATCGTACTTTCGGTTTTTCAGCAATTTGTGGGTATTAACGTAGTGCTTTATTACGCTCCTCAGATCTTTGAAGGAATGGGAATGGAAACCGATGCTTCCATGCTGCAAACAATAATCGTTGGAGCTATAAATATGCTCTTTACAGTACTTGCTATAATGACAGTGGATAACTTCGGAAGGAAAAAACTGATGATGATAGGTAGTGCAGTAATGGCTATTAGTATGATAGGACTTGGTTTTGCTCTTTACTTACAGGTTGAAGGTTTGCCGGCATTACTTCTTATGCTATTATATATCGCGGCTTTTGCGATGTCCTGGGGTCCAGTTACGTGGGTTTTGCTATCAGAAATTTTCCCGAACAAGATAAGGGGGGTGATGGCTGTGGCTGTTGCTGTACAATGGTTGGCAAATCTTTTGGTTTCCTGGACTTTTCCAATGATGAACAACAATGCCGCACTTGTTGAGGCTTTTAATCATGGTTTCTCCTACTGGATATATGGTGTAATGGCCTTTCTTTCCCTGGTGTTTATCTGGAAATATGTGCCTGAAACAAAAGGAAGAACATTGGAAGATATGGAAAATCTTTGGATTCAAAAAAAGAGAAATTAAGATAAGATAGTATGTATTTTTTAGGAATAGATTTAGGTAGCTCTTCGATTAAAGTATCGATTCTGGATGCAGAAAAGGGTAAAATAATTGCGGCGGCTACGGTACCGGAGTTTGAGATGGAAATTATGACACCCAAATTTGATTGGGCTGAACAGAATCCTGATGTTTGGTGGGGTTATGTAAAGGATGGTCTTCACGAACTAAAGAATAAACACCATATTAACCTCAAAAAGGTTAACGGAATTGGTATAGCCTATCAAATGCACGGTCTGGTTCTAACAGATGAGAATTTGGAGCCGGTAAGACCTTCAATTATTTGGTGTGATAGTAGGGCTGTAGAGATAGGTAACGAAGCATTTGCCGCCATAGGTAAAGAGAATTGCCAAAGGCAAATCTTAGGTAGCCCGGGTAACTTTACTGCTTCAAAACTGAAATGGGTAAAGCAAAACGAGCCTGAAGTTTATGCAAAGGCAAAGTATATGATGCTGCCGGGAGACTTTATAGCTGCAAAACTCTCTGGCATCCCCCAAACGACTACTTCTGGATTATCTGAAGCAGCTTTGTGGGATTTCCCTAAAGGCAAATTGGCTACAGAGGTATTAGAGAAAATGGGCTTATCTGAGGAGTATATTCCGGAGATTGTTCCAAATTTTGGTCGCCAGGCAAAGGTAAATTCAAAGGTAGCTGAAGAACTGGGTCTTAACCCTGAGGCCATAATTACCTATCGGGCAGGTGATCAACCCAACAATGCCTTATCCTTGAATGTTTTAAATCCCGGTGAAATAGCTACCACTGCAGGTACTTCTGCGGTAATTTATGCAGTAACAGATAAGGATATTTATGATGAACAAAATAGGGTAAACACCTTTTTGCACGTAAATAGTACTGAAGATCAAAAGCGGAATGGGATTTTAGGAATCATCAATGGATCAGGAATTCTTTATCAATGGCTTCGGAAGACGATATCTTTAGGAAAAGAAAAACTTGTTGATTATGACCTGCTTAACGAAGCAGCTGGACAAGTACCGCCGGGAAGTGAAAACCTCAGATTCTATCCTTTTGGAAATGGTGCAGAAAGAATATTCAATAATAAAAAGGTAAACTCTGGAATTGAGAACCTTAACTTTAATATACATCAGCCTTCACATCTTATACGTTCTGCGTGCGAAGGTATTGTGTTTGCCATGAATTATGGTTTTGACGTAATGAAGTCTCTGGGAACTTCTGGGGAAATAGTTAGGGCAGGAAAAGGAAACCTTTTTCTTAGTCCTGTCTTCAGGGAGATATTCTGTAATACTACGCAGGCAAAGCTGGAGCTTTATAATACGTCAGGTGCAGAAGGGGCAGCACGGGGTGCGGCTTATGGTTATGGATATTTTAGCAATCTGGAGGAAACTTTTGGAGATCTGGAGATCGTGGAGCGAATGGAACCTAATAAAGAACTTTCGTCGCGGTACCAGGAAATTTATGCACAATGGAAGGAGAATATTAAAATAGAAAAGGAATAAATTATGAAATCAAAAAGTGAATTTTTTAAGGACATCGATCAAATCAAGTATGAAGGTAGGGACAGTGATAATCCTTTAGCTTTTAAATGGTATGATGAGAATAAAGTTGTGGCAGGGAAGACGCTTAAAGAGCATATGAGGTTTGCTACGGCGTACTGGCACACATTTAATAATACCGGGAGTGATCCTTTTGGTCCTGGCACAGAAACATTTGAGTGGGATAAGAGTGAAGACCCTATAACCCGTGCAAAAGATAAAATGGATGCGGCTTTTGAATTTATGACAAAGCTGGGTACACCTTACTACTGCTTTCATGATGTAGATGTGGTGGATGAAGCGCCTACTCTTGCTGAGTTTGAGAAAAGACTGCAGACTATGGTGGAGTATGCAAAACAGAAGCAGCAGGAATCCGGAATAAAGCTTTTATGGGGAACTTCAAACCTGTTTAGCAATCCTCGTTACATGAATGGTGCAGCCACTAATCCTAATTTCGACGTGCTTGCTTATGCTGGTGCACAAGCGAAAATTGCACTAGACGCAACAATGGCGCTTGGAGGAGAAAATTATGTTTTCTGGGGTGGTCGTGAAGGCTATATGAGCCTTTTAAATACAGATATGAAAAGAGAGCAGGAACATTTGGGACGTTTTCTCAATACCTGTAAAGATTATGCAAGGAAGCAAGGTTTTAAAGGTCAGTTCTTTATCGAACCAAAACCTATGGAACCAACCAAACATCAATACGATTATGATGCTGCCACTTCTTTACATTTTATAAAACAGTACGGACTGGAAAATGATTTTAAATTAAATCTTGAAGTAAATCACGGTACTTTGGCTGGACATACATTTGAACATGAACTTCAGGTTGCCGTGGATGCCGGTATGCTTGGAAGTATAGATGCAAACCGGGGAGATTATCAAAACGGTTGGGATACAGATCAGTTTCCAATAGATCTTTATGAAATTACTCAGGCTATGCTTATCATACTTGAAGGCGGAGGAATCCAGGGTGGTGGAATTAATTTTGATGCTAAAGTTAGACGTAATTCAACAGATCTAGAAGACAAATTCATAGCTCACGTATCCGGTATGGATATTTTTGCAAGAGGACTTATTTGTGCTGACAACATATTGAAGAATACACAATATAAAAAGCTTAGAAAAGACCGGTATTCTTCTTTTGATAGCGGTAATGGAGCAAAATACGAAAAAGGAGAATTATCTCTTGAAGATCTTAGCAAAATTGCAAGAGAGGCAGGAGAACCTCAACAAATAAGTGGGAAGCAGGAATTATTTGAGCAACTCATTGCTAATTCTATTTAATAGAAGGAAATATGTAATTAGAATTAAGATTAATTTCGGTCTTAACGAAGAATAGGCCCCATCTCTTCAAGATGGGGTTTTTTTTTACGAATCCTGAATGGGATAGATTAATAAACCATTTGAATAATGAGAAATATAATACAATTGTTAGTATGTCTTTTAGTGGTATCGTGCAGTGAAGGTGACGACAGCCCTACAGAACCTATTGTAGATCGACCAACTGGTGGCGAGTCTCCTGTTCCTGGAGAAGGAGGAGATAACGGAGGAACTACAGATGATCCTTTTCTTTATAATGCTACTGAAAATCTTAAAGATGTAGCCGATTTTCCAATAGGGAACATAGTCTCTGCAAATAGATTAGCCTCTACATCTGCAACCAATCAGAAATTTAAAGAGGTTTTAAATCAGGAATTTAATAGTATAACAGCGGAAAACGACATGAAGATGGCAAACATTTTCAAAGGTCCCGACGACTACGATTTTAGTGATGGAGATGCTATCGTAGCCTATGCAAAGGAAAATGGTTTTAGGGTACATGGTCATACGTTGGTGTGGCACCAGTCCATTCCCTCCTGGCTGCAAAATTTCGAGGGTACAGATGAGGAGTTTTCCACGCTGGTGGAAGATTATGTAAAAGCTACAGTTGCTCATTTTGCGGAAGAAACCATGACAGCAGACGGTCAGGAAATGACTGTTGTGGCAAGCTGGGATGTAGTAAATGAAGTCTGGGATGGATCATCTCTTAGAAATTCTCTGTTCCGTCAAAGAATAGGTGATGATTACGCTGCCAAACTTTTCACTTGGGCGCGCGAAGCCGATCCCGATGTCAAATTATTTTACAATGACTATAACATTGCAGGAGAACCTTCAAAAAGAAATGCGATCCTAAACATGGTCAACAATTTTAAAACTAACAACGTACCAATTGACGGTATAGGAATGCAAATGCATTTGAATCACAACTGGCCGGTTGATGACCTTTCGACAGCTATTCAGGATGTTGTCGCTACAGGTCTACTGGTTCACATTTCAGAATTGGATGTAAAAGTAAACTATGATGATCAAATCTCTGAGTTTACCGAAGATCGTGCACAAGTCCAGGAAGAGCAGTATCAACGTGCTGCATATAATTATACCCAAGTGGTACCTGCAGACCAGCAATACGGTATTACAATTTGGGGCTTTAGAGATCAGGATAGCTGGTTATATGAGGGAGGTTCAGACTGGGCTCTGCTATATGACGAGGATTTCAACACCAAAATTGCTCACAGAGGAATGGTGGCAGGTCTAAGAGGTGAAGCTCCATAATTGTTTAATCCTTCTCCTCGATAAGAAATATAAAACCCGCCAAAGCGGGTTTTTAGTTTTATCATTATTTTATGTCCCCAGCAGTTTGTAGGAAGCAAAAATGGATGAGAACTCTGATCTAATCACAAACCAGATGTTTAGCAGCACTGTTCTCATTTCCAAATATTTTCGAAATGTAAAATATTTTACGTAGGCGGGAAAAGTGGGTACTATTGGAGCTATTGGAGTTTTAGTCAAAACAAGATAGCCGGTTTTCACAGGTCTAATCCAAGCCTTTTCTTATTAATAACTATTTTTGTTCCTTCACACGTGTTCTTTACATAATATAAGAATGCCAATCTTAGAAAGGGGTCTGTAAATTAAACTCTGTCTGATATTTCAATTCCTCTGGGGCTAGCCCCAGAGGAATTGGCATTTATCTCCAGCGGTATCCGGTCTCCAAATTTAATATAAAATTGCTGAATCGTAAGGCTCCAGTTATGCAAAGGAGCGGTCCATTTCTTCTCAATGTTTCTTGTAGCCAGATAGACCAGCTTGAGTAGTGACATATCATTAGTAAAAGCGCCTTTGGTCTTGGTCACTTTTCGGATTTGACCATTGAAGCCCTCTACGGCATTGGTGGTATAAATAATCTTCTAATGGGTTCTGTATACTCAAAATACTGGGAGAGCTGTTCCCAGTTACGCTGCCAGCTTTCAATGACTACCGGATACTTACTTCCCCATTTCTCTTCCAGGTTCAACAGTTCATCTTCGGCTACATCTTTAGTGACTGCCCTATAGACCTTTTTCAGATCTGTCATAAATTCCTTCTGATCCTTCGAGGCGATATACTTCATTGAATTCCGGATTTGATGTACAATACAAAGCTGCACCTGAGCCTTTGGATAAACGCAGGTGCCATAAGTATTATTTGCAGGATGTATCGCTTTGTTGTGGAGATTGCTTAATTTTAAGCTATAAAAATAAATCTATGGCTGTTAATAAACCTTTTAATCTCAATAAATGGATCGATCAAAACCGGCATACGCTGAAACCGCCGGTGGGCAATAAAAATCTTTACAAAGAATCTGGAGATTACATTGTGATGGTGGTTGCGGGCCCCAATGCGCGAAAAGATTACCATTATAACGAAACTGAAGAGCTGTTTTACCAGTTGGAGGGCAATATTAGGGTGCATGTCCAGGATAATGGGGAAAAAAGGACAATGGAAATAGGACCCGGGGATATGTATCTTAATCCGGGGACCGTGCCGCATTCCCCCGTACGCGATGAAGGTTCTATTGGGCTGGTTGTGGAACGGAAAAGAAAAAATGAGAGCGGAAAGGACGGACTTTTATGGTTTTGCGATAATTGCAACAACAAACTTTATGAGGTTTATTTCCCGTTGCATGATATCGAAAAGGACTTTTTGAAACATTTTAAGCATTTCTACGGAAGTAAGGAATTACGAACTTGTGGTAACTGCGGGGAAGTGATGCCTGTAGATCCCAGGTTTGTGGCAGATGAGGAGTAGATTCCTTCTAAAGGTGAAATTTATAGAATCTTAAATATTCTTAAACGTTGGCGGCTGCTAAATTATATTCCGTAATTTAGGGAGTGAGTGTAATTTAAAAATTAAAATATGAGTTTGTTTTCCAAAGAAAATGCTGAAGAGGAACATAATAAAAGGCAGAAGAAATTCAAGAAAAAGGATGTAGATAAAGTTATAGCTGAAGAGGAAAAGATAAAATCTAAATTCGAAAGTAAAGGCACACTGAGTCGGTATTTTGGGGATGTGCAAATTTTATTTTCAATGGTGAGGGACTATGCCAATGGAAGCTACAGAGAAATGCCCTGGAATATTATTGCTTCTGTGGGGGGCGCTTTACTTTATGTGCTTTCGCCTATAGATATAATTCCCGATTTTATTCCCGTTATAGGTTATCTGGATGATGCTGCTGTCGTGGCTTTTTGCCTAAACCTTATTGAAAAAGATCTTGCTGCTTACAAAGTGTGGAAAAATGGTGGTGGGGCTGATTCTGGTTCTTCAGATCAAACAGAGTCGATAAGTTCGTAGTGCCAGACTTCCTGATCAAAACTGTGCATCATATTTTGAGCTTTTTCTGAAACAACCGCAAACTGGATATGTTCTCCGGAAAAAGCTCGTATGGTTTCTTTAGAAGTCCATTTTGAAATAAAAAGATATTCGGGGAAATCCCCAACTTCCCTGCGGTTTATACTCGCGCCTAGAAATCCGTCCAGAGTGGATAAATGTGGCAGAATTTCCTCTTGAAGATATTTTACGTAATTACCTTCTTCTTCTCGTTTTATCCTGCAGGACCAATGTCTGGATATCATCTTTGCTGAAATTTTTGATAATTTAGAATCGATAGCCTACACTGAAGCCGGCGTTAAATTCCAATGCAGAAAATCTTTCTTTTACCTCATTACTGAAGTTTCTTCCGATATTGGCATACGGGCCCAGCACAAAAGTGTCATTGAAATTCCATTTATAGCCGCCTCCTATTCCTATTATAAAAGCATCCATATCTGTAACCTGCCGCACATCGTCGTCTTCTACCTGAACTACTTCTGAAAATTCTCCTGTTCTTAATTTAGCAAAGGGGTTTACGTATAACCCCGAACCGGCGCTTTCTGTCCCAAAATAAAAGTTATAGCCAAGCATGAAACTGGTGGTATTAAACTGACGGGAATTTTTTTCTGAATGGTAATTCATCCGGTCATTGAAAAGGATTTGTGCATCAATGGACTGGTTGTAATCAAGAAAAAATTCGTACCCTACTTCTACGGATGCGATAGCAATAGTATTCCCGATGTTGAGCTTTATTTCATTTTGCATATAATCTATCTGTGCGAAACCGTTTTGCATGATAAAAAAACCTGCAATGGCGAAAATGATCTTTTTCATAGCTTTTTCGTTTTTTATAAAAGTAGGAACTATTTTTTATTTGGGTTTAAAGATGCCACAAAGAAAAACCGCTCCAGTTAGAAGCGGTTTCTGTTTTATTTATTCATGCAGGATTAAAGTGTGCCGTTTGGCGCTACCCATTTAAACTGGTGCTGATCTTGTGGTACAGCAATACGATCTGCAATACGTGCCATTCTATCTGGCATTTTCATTAAATAATCCCTGGCCTTTTCTGCTTCATCTGTTAGCGAAGTCATTTTATCAATCTCCCAGTAACTATTCAATTTTCTTAAAATTTCGATATAATCATAGGTGGTATAAACTCCCAGACGTTGAGCAGCATTGGAGAAATTTTCGAAAGCTGAAGCGATATCATCTCCAGATTCCCTTATAAATTGTGCAGGCATTACAATTTTTTTCTTCATCATGTCCTGGAAAGCAAGCATCATCTCACTAGGATCGTGCTCAAAAATTGTTTTTACAAACTCACGGTATGCCATATAGTGTCTCATCTCGTCACCTGCAATAATATTACACATTTTGGCGAGCATCTTATTTCCTTTTTTCTTGGCCAACTGTCCTACACGTTTGTGGGAAATATTTGTAGCCAGTTCCTGAAAACTGGTATATACAAAATTTCGGTAAGGATCTCTTCCTGTACCAATGTCAAATCCATCGTTAATAAGGTGCTGTGTGGTCTTTTCAATTTCTCTCATGTCCACCCTTCCGGAGAGATATAGGTACTTGTTAAGTGTGTCGCCGTGGCGATTTTCTTCTCCGGTCCAGTGGCGAACCCATTTAGCCCAGCTATTTTGTTCTCCTCTGGAAGCACCGTGTTGTTTTACCCCCTCCATATCCATTAACCAGGATTCGTAGGTAGGCAGGGCTTCTTCTGTAACCATATCTGCCACCAATACCACCCAGAAATCGTATCCCAGCTCTTTTGCTTCTTCCCTTATTTGGATGATCTCCTCGTTGTAATTTTCATTCTGAAGATTGGGTAGAAGATCTGTAGGTTGCCAGATATCGTCAACAGGTATGAGGTACTTATCTATAAAACCGTCAACAGATTTCTCTACGGTTTTCATTACTTCTAATCGAACATTCTCTAAAGCCATTTTTCTTCTCTATAATTGCAATTGGACATTTTAAAATGTACAATTGTGTGTGATTTTTTCCTCTAAAATATCCTTAACCTTATGGTTACAAGATGTTGCTTTGTAACTTCATTTTCAGTTAAAGACATTGAGGTTCAAAGATATGAATATGTTAACAGAGTCTGTAATAAAAAACTCTTAATTTCTGCCGTTTTCATTGGGGTAAAGCTCATGAATAGGATCACTTTGCCATATTTCTTTGGTGTTTACCTCTATAGCAGAGAGTTTGCCCTTAAAAGCTGCACCGGTATCAATATTCCATACGCCTGCTTTGTGAAACGGGGTGGATTCACCTATCCGTGTAACCGGGGTATGGCCAATAAAAATCTCTTCAAAAAGCTGAAGCCTCTTCGGATAATATTTATTGGATTTTTGCATCGCGGGATCAAGGGCAATTACCATTTCCCATAACGTCCGGTCCCAATAGTAGCCTGTGTTATGATATTCGCTTAGTGGCCCGTGAAGATTGGTGAAACCTGCGTGTACAAAAAGCCTGTTTTGTTTATCAATGTAATAATTCATCATCTGATCAAAAAACTCGATATGCGTTTTTTTTTCTTCTGAAGTAAAATTTCTGTAAGCATCCATACTGGACTGTCCGCCGTGCTGTAGCCATTGTTCATTTAGCTCTCCTGTTTTTAGCCAACGGTGGGCAAGATCGTCGTGGTTACCACGAATAAAAATACAGGTGTTTTGTTTCGCTAGTTCGATAAGGTAAGAAACAACATTGGCAGAATCACTCCAGCCATCAACATAATCACCCAAAAAAATAATTTCATCTTCCGGGGTAATATCCGCTCTTCTAAGAAGCTGAATGAGCGCCTTTAATCCTCCATGAATATCACCTATTGCTATCTTCCTGCTCATTTAATTATATTTTACTTTTCTCAAAATACGCATACTCTCCTTATAAGAATGGTATACCTGTGGACTATATTTTTTTAAATAAGGTTTTGCTTCTTCAAGTTTATTTATAGCATCTTCAAAGTTATTCAAATAACAAAATAAATAAGTAGAAGGTAAGCTCCTTAAATCTTTTTCCTGAAATTTATTTAAGGGTAAACTTTGCTTTAACCTCTGGATAAGCGCATTGTTAATGTTATAAATATGATGTAAGGTTTTTTGATCAAATTTTGGCGGATTAAAGAGTAATTTACTTTGTATCTCATAACTTGCATTATCCCTGAACTCTATACATACTTCTTCCAGGGGGTAATATTTAAAACTGTTATGCAGCCCCAGGTGGACATATTCAATGATTCTGAAAGAATCCTCTTCTACGTTTATGCTCACTTCATCTAAATCTGAATAAAATAATTTTACCTGCTCGTTAATTAACTCAATATCTACCCGGGAGAAGTAAATAGAGTCCTTGCCCTTTTTCTGTTTTCCTGCCCAACAAATAACAAAATATTCTTTAAACACTTTGTAAGTCGGATTAAAGTCCTGACGCTTTCTCATAAAATCAAAAACCCCGTCCAAAGTAAGTTCAATATTATTCTGCGCATGATTTTCTATGGAAGCGACTATCTGTGAGTTTACATCTTTAATTTTAATGTCGAAATCTTTGGGCATGCTAATACTACCATCCCGAAGATATATGGATCCACCATAATATTTCCAGATATTTTTTCGCAGTGAACAAATTTTGCCGTGGTTAGGTCTAATGGTCACCAGACCTACCACAAGATGATCTGGCAAATGCGGAAAAGGAATATTCTCATAACTAATAATCGGTGGATTCTGAAGATAGGCATTCACCAGGTTTTGAATTTTGCTGTCATCAAAAAAGTCGATGCCCACAATATTATTATCTTCATCTTCCACACCAATTACGATATAAGAATTATTTTCTGGGTTGGAATTTGAAAGAGCACAAACGTGTTTTAAAAACTTAGCCTTCCCTTCTTTTTCGCCAAGATTGAGCCGTAGCTTTTTATCATAAAAGCTATTCTCATCATTATGCGCAAGCAGGTTTTTTATTAAAAGGCGTTTGTTGATCATTTAGAGAATTCTCTATTAACCTATTTCTATTATTTATTAGTCGAAATTTGATCCTCTTTTATCCGACTTCTTCAGGTAATTAATAAATTTCGAGATTTGTTCGTTTAATTTTTCAGATTCGCAGTAAAGTTTATTGAATTCTGCTTCAGGTAAATATGATCTGTCGAGGCATCTCTGCAATTGTGCTCTTGTTTCGCTGTTTGAACCTCTTGCAAAGCCAAGGAACTGTATAAATTCCTTGTTCCCGCCTCTTCTAAAACCTTCTGCAATATTATCCATAACAGAGCCCGAGGAACCATTAATCTGCTCTTTCAATTTATAATCATTATGTGAAGAAGTAGTCGTTATTAAAGACCAGATATTCTGGCATTGAACACGAGCCGCTTCATAAATTTCTAAATCTTCAAAACGATCATAATGAGCCATAAGAATAAGTAATAGTAATAAAAAATATTTACTCCTTGTCTACAATAGTGCTACTGGCCTGAGCGGTACACATCACCATAAGATCTGCAATATTAATATGAGAAGGTCTTGTTACTACAAACCTTATGATATCGGCAATATCTTCTGGTTGTAGCGGTTTTAATCCTTCATAGACTTTCTTTGCTTTTTCTTTATCTCCTTTAAACCGAACTTCGCTGAACTCAGTTTCGACCATTCCGGGATTAATAGCTCCTACACGGATTCCTTTTCCGTTAAGGTCAATACGCATTCCCTGGGTTAATGCATCTACCGCATGTTTACTGGCGCAATAAACGTTTCCGTTGGGATAAACCTCTTTCCCTGCGGTAGATCCAATATTGATAATGTGTCCCGAAGCCCGCGCTATCATCTTCGGAATAATTGCTTTGGAAACATAAAGCAATCCTTTTACATTAATATCGATCATCGCATCCCAATCTTCTACATTTCCATCCTGAATAGGGTCCAGGCCATGTGCGTTTCCTGCATTATTAATCAGGATATCGATATTTGCCAAATCTGGAGGCAGACCTTCAATGTTGCTAAATACTTCTTCTTTATTACGTACATCGAAAGTAAGGATATGGATATTGGACTTGTTGTCCAGTTCTTGCTTCAGCTCTTCCAGCTTTTCCTTTCTCCTTCCGCAGAGGATGAGGTTAAAACTTTCTTCAGCAAAGATTTTAGCCGTTGCTTTCCCTATTCCGCTTGAGGCTCCTGTAATTAATGCAGTTTTCATAATATTTTTGTGTCTAAAATAATAAAGTATTTCTTCGGAATTAAAAAAGTTGTATTAACTCCTGTTAAATTTCGTTAATCTTCCTGAAGCAACAAAATTAGTAGCGGAAATCGCCGTTATCCCACTAAAACAATTAAAAATTAAATGAATATGAACCTGACAAATTTAAAAATGAAGAGTACTCTAGTAATGAGTTTTCTGGCTTTTACTATGTTTAGCTGTAGTGATGATGACAATGGTAACGCTGAAGAAGGTACAGCGCAAGTAACGGTAAGTATTACCGATGCCCCGGGAGATTATGATAAAGTATGGATAGATGTGCAGGACGTGATGATTAAAACAGATATGGACGGTACAGACGATGAAGGTTGGGAAAGTATTGGTGATGTAAATACGGGCAGGTACGACCTGCTTGAGTTAACAGGAGGAGTTTCCCAGGTTCTTGCGGATGTAGATGTGCCTGCCGGATATCTTGGGCAGATTAGATTGGTGCTTGGTACAGACAATGCAATTGTTGTTGATGGTGAAGAAAGTGCAATTGCCGTACCCAGCGCGCAACAATCTGGATTAAAGCTTAATGTGAACCAGGAACTGGAAGCGGGAGAGCATTATGCTTATCTTTTGGATTTTGACGTAGAAGAATCTGTAGTAAGGCAGGGTAATGGAGGATTTTCTCTTAAACCTGTTATCAGGGTTTCGGCTCAGGCTGGTGCCAGTTCTATAATCGGGGAAATTCACCCTTCAGATTTTAGAAGTCTTGTAAGAGCACAAAATGCTTCCACTACTGTTTCCGCTTATACAGATATGGAAGGTAATTTTAAACTACATGGTGTACCTGCCGGAACTTATAAAATTACAGTCATTCCAGATGTGGCATCAAATTTGCCAAATTTCGAAAAGGATAACGTGGTAGTTAAAGCCGGCGAAATGGTTGACCTGAAAACGCTTTTTATAGATTAAGCTTTTCAAATTTAAAAAACCTTTAAGAGCGGCTATACTAAGCCGCTCTTTATTTTTAACCAATTTTTAACAAATGAGAAACTATTTAATTTTCAATTTGCGACCTAGTTTCCTTGTATGTATATTCACGACTTTAAAATTTAAAAGCGATGATAGAAAATGATTCTTCGGTAGACATTGCCAGCCTTAATGAGAGAATTGAAAGAGAAAGTGCGTTTGTAGATGTGCTTACTTCAGAGATGAACAAAGTTATTGTGGGCCAGAGGCATATGGTGGAGCGCCTGCTAATTGGCCTTCTTGGTCAGGGACATATCTTGCTTGAAGGTGTTCCCGGGCTCGCAAAAACCCTTGCCATTAATACGTTGTCTCAGGCAGTTCAGGGGAGTTTCAGCAGGGTTCAGTTCACGCCAGATTTATTGCCGGCAGATGTTGTGGGAACGCTTATTTATAATATGAAGCTTAACGACTTCAGTATTAAGAAAGGGCCGATATTTGCCAATTTTGTGCTTGCAGATGAGATTAACCGTGCCCCGGCAAAAGTGCAGTCTGCTTTACTGGAAGCTATGCAGGAAAAACAGGTGACCATTGGTGATGAAACTTTTATGCTGGATCGTCCTTTCCTGGTAATGGCAACGCAAAACCCTGTGGAGCAGGAAGGAACTTATCCTTTGCCTGAAGCCCAGGTCGACCGTTTTATGCTGAAGACGATCATTAAGTATCCACAGATGAATGAGGAGCAGCTAATTGTTCGTGCAAACCTGAAGGGTGCTTTTGAAAAAGTGAATCCGGTGGTAAGCCTGGACCAGATTGCCCGTGCGCAGCAAGCTGTTCGTGATGTGTATATGGATGAAAAAATTGAACAGTATATACTGAATATCATTTTTGCCACCAGAACTCCGGAAAAATATAAACTTGAAGAAATCAAGCCGCTTATAAGCTTTGGAGCTTCTCCAAGGGGAAGTATTAACCTTGCGACTGCTGCAAAATGTTATGCTTTTATTAAGCGTAGGGGTTATGTTATTCCCGAAGATGTAAGAGCAGTGGTCCACGATGTGCTAAGACACAGGATTGGGATTACCTACGAAGCCGAAGCAGAAAACATTACTTCTGATGACCTTGTAAGCAAGATTGTAAACGAAATTGAAGTACCGTAGCAATTGGCAATTATCAGTTAACAATGGTCAAAATATTATTGATTGTTGAAAGATTGTTTATTGAAGAAAATGGATACGAAAGAGTTACTTAAAAAAGTCCGGAAAATTGAAATTAAAACCCGCCGCCTTAGCGATCACGTCTTTGGTGGTGAGTATCATTCTACTTTCAAAGGCCGCGGGATGACCTTTAGTGAGGTGCGGCAGTATCAGTTTGGTGACGATGTAAGGAATATCGATTGGAATGTTACCGCACGTTACAGCGAACCTTTTGTAAAAGTTTTTGAAGAGGAGCGGGAACTTACCATGATGCTTGTGGTAGATGTTTCAGGTTCTGAAATGTTTGGTACAGAAAAGCAGTTTAAGAAAGATGTAATTACAGAAATTGCAGCTACCCTCGCTTTTTCTGCAACAAAGAATAACGATAAAATTGGTCTTATGCTTTTTACAGATAAGATCGAATTATACATCCCACCAAAAAAAGGCCGTTCCCACGTACTAAGGATTATCAGGGAACTTCTGGAATTTAAACCTGAGGGCAAAAAAACCGATATAGTGGGTGCGATAAAATATCTGTCCAATGTCATGAAGAAGAAAGCCATTGTTTTTATTCTTTCAGATTTTATGGCAGAAGATTATCAGCAAACACTAAAAATAGCGGCAGGCAGGCACGATGTAACCGGAATCAGGATTTACGACAGGCACGAAGAGGAAATTCCAAATCTAGGTTTGGTACAAATGTTGGATGAGGAAACCGGAGAATCTATAACCGTAAATACAGGTTCAAAATCTGTGCGTAACAGCTACGCAAAATATTATAAAGAAAAAGTGAATTATTTTCGGGAAAGCTTTACCCTTAGTGGTGCCGGCACTATTGAGAACAGGTTGGATGAGAGCTACGTAAAAAAATTACTTGGCTATTTTAAGAGAAGAGCATAATCAATATGAAAAAAGGAAGTTCATATTTAAAGAAGAGATCAATATTGGAGCATTTAACAGGTAAGAGGAGGTGTAGCAGCATTTTCTCTTTTTTCTTGTTTCTTTTTTCCTTTCTTGCTTCAGCTCAGCAGCCGCAGGTTTCAGCAGAAATTGATTCTACCAGTATTAAAATTGGGGAACAGATCAAATATAGTATTTCCGTAGAAACAGATTCTACTAACCTGGTGGTTTTTCCTGAAGGAGAAACTTTTTCTCCCATGGAAGTAGTAGAATCGATGACTGCCGATACTGCCCGAATTGAGGACAGATTCCGTTTGTTAAAAGAATATTCACTCACACAGTTCGATTCCGGGAGTTATACCATTCCGCAGCAAAGCGTGATTATTAATGACCGGCAGTATCTTACAGATTCGATGCTGGTAGAAGTTTCTACCGTAGTGGTGGACACCACTAAACAAAAAATGTATCCTATAAAACCTTCAGTTGAAGTACCTTCAGGGTTTTCTGTTCCTACCTGGTTTTGGTGGGTATTAGGGTTAATGCTTGTTTTAGCTGTTCTGTTCTTTTTTCTTCGGAAGAAAAGAAAAGCGGAACGGGAAAGAGAATTACCACCATATGAACAGGCAATGCTGGAGCTTAATAAGCTTGATGAGTCACATTTACTGGAGCAAAGGGAGGTTAAAGAATATTATTCCCAGCTTACTTTTTCTGTAAGGAAATACCTGGACAGGAAAGTTTATGACCGGGCTCTAGAAAGTACCACAAGCGAACTTATCGCTTATCTGGAAATGCAGTGCGACTCGGGAAATTTAAAGCTGGACAGGAAAACGATTAATGACCTGCAGCTTATCTTACAACGAGCAGATTTGGCGAAATTTGCCAATTCCAGGCCCGATGTTATTACGGCTAAAGCCGATCGATCAAATGTAAAGCATATTGTAGATGATGTCAAAACCTCAATTCCCGCTCCTACAGAAGAGGAGCTGATGCGGGATGAGATGTACCGTCAGAAAAAACTAAAACAGCGTAGGCGTAAACGTATAATTATTGGGGTAGTTATTGGAGCTTTTGCTCTTGTTATAGCTACGACGGCACTTATTGCTACTAAGGGATTTACCTATGTTAAGGATACCTATTTAGGGCATCCTACCAAAGAGTTACTGGAAGGGGAATGGATAAGAAGTGAATATGGATATCCTCCCGTGGCAATTACCACACCCCAGGTTTTAAAGCGCGGGGAAATAGAGCTGCCCGAGGAGGCCAGGCAAATGTTGGTGGGTAGTGAAACATTTATGTATGGTAGCCTTATAAGTAATTTTTATACGGTTGTAAATACTATGCAGTTCAATAAACAGGTGGAATTTAACCTCGAAACGGCCGTAGATGGAATTTATGCTTATCTGGAAAACCAGGGCGCTAAGAACATTATTATAAAAAGGGAAGAATTTACCACGATAAACGGAGCTGAAGGTATTCGTGCTTTCGGAACTTTGGAAATAGAAAATCCGGTTACGGGAGAGTTAATGCAGAACGAATATGAAATTCTGAATTTTGCTGAAAACGGAGGTTATCAGCAAATTACGATCATATATAATGAAGATGATGTCTATGCTGAAGAAATTGCTCAACGTATCACAGATTCGGTAGAATTAAAAAATTTGAATAACTGATGTTTACAAATTTCACTTTCGAAGATCCGCAGTTTTTCTGGCTTTTGCTGCTTTTGCCAATAGCCATCGCCTGGTATTTCTGGAAGAGGAATAAGCAAACGGCTGAGTTAAAAATTTCTACTATTAAAGGTTTTAAAATTCAAAACAGCCTTCTGGCAAAGCTTAAGCCTATACTTTTTGTTATTAGATTACTAATTCTGGCTCTTATTATTGTTGCAATGGCTAGACCCAGAACGGTAGATGTCTCGATCAGGACCAGCAGTACACAAGGTATAGATATTGTAATGGCAATAGATGTATCGGCAAGTATGCTGGCACGGGATTTACAGCCGAACCGCCTGGATGCGCTAAAGGAAGTGGCAAAGGAGTTCGTGAAGGATCGCCCTTCAGATAGGATAGGTTTGGTGGTTTACGCGGGGGAAAGTTTTACAAAAACACCAATTACCAGCGACAAAGAAATTGTGCTTAGTGCACTGGAGGATATAGAGTACAACAACGTCTTGCAAAACGGTACAGCAATAGGTTCGGGGCTTGCCACGGCGGTTAACCGGGTTAAGGACAGCGAAGCAGAAAGTAAAGTGATTATTTTATTAACAGATGGAGTAAATAATTCCGGATTTATAGATCCTAAAATAGCCAGTGAACTCGCAGTGGAGTTTGGCATTAAAGTTTACACTATTGGTGTTGGAAGTAATGGAATGGCGTTATCGCCCATAGGAATTCTGCCCAATGGAAGGTTTCAGTATGGAAACAGTAAAGTAGAAATAGATGAAGCTTTACTGCAGCAAATTGCAGATGCTACAGGTGGAAAATATTTTAGGGCAACAGATAATGAAAAGCTGGAGCAGATTTATGCTGAAATTGATGAATTAGAAAAAACTGATATAGAAGAGTTCAGATATTATAATTATGATGAAAAATTTCGTCCGCTAATCCTATTGGCAGGAGGATTGCTGTTGTTCGAAATATTGCTGAGGTATACATTATTCAGAAGTTTTGTATAAAAAATGTTTTAGAGAATAAAAGCAGGTATTAAGATTTAATAGCATTAACTAGTTAAAAAATGGTTTTAGAAGAGAAAATATATTTCTGGCTTTTACTTGCCATTCCGGTGGTAGTGCTGCTGTTTCTGTTTCTTATATTCTGGCAAAGACGTACTCAGAAAAAATTCGCAGACTCCAGCCTATTGGCCTATCTAACGCCACACAGATCACGATTTAAACCTGTATTAAAGTTAATCGTTATTCTACTTGCGATTGGAAGTATGGTAGTGGCTCTTGTAAACCCTAAAATGGGCTCAAAGCTGGAAACGGTTAAAAGAGAAGGTGTTGATATTGTGTTTGCAGTTGATGTCTCTAAAAGTATGGAGGCAGAAGATATAGCACCTAACCGGCTTGAGAAATCCAAACAGCTGGTTACGCAAATTCTTAATGACCTTGGTAGTGACAGGGTGGGAATTATTGCCTATGCCGGAAGCGCATTTCCGCAATTGCCAATCACGACAGATTATGCTGCGGCCAAAATGTTTCTACAGGCGCTTAATACAGACATGATTTCGTCCCAGGGAACAGCTATTGGTGATGCCATAGACCTTGCCACAACCTATTATGATGATGAGGAGCAAACCAACAGGGTTTTATTTATCATTAGTGATGGAGAGGATCATGAAGGAAATATGGAAGATGTTGCTGAAAAGGCTGCAGAAGCGGGAATTAAGATCATTACTATTGGTGTAGGGACCGAAAAAGGTGGGCCAATACCTGTAAAAAAGAACGGAGTAGTGCTTAATTACAAGAAGGACAATGCAGGAGAAACTGTAATTACGAAACTTGTTCCGGAGACGCTTCAGGAAATTGCTTCTGAAGCAAATGGCGAGTATATTGAAGGTAACAGTACTGCTCAGGTGACAGATGAGGTACAGGAAATACTCCAAAATATCGAAAAATCTGAATTTGAAGCAAAACAATTTGCCGACTTTCAATCTCAGTTTCAGTGGTTTTTGGCATTAGGATTGTTATTACTGTTTCTGGATATATTTTTGCTGGAACGTAGTACGGCATGGGTAAGGAAGTTGAATCTGTTTAATGAAAGAAAGCGAAAGGAGGATTAGAATGGAAAACAATTTAAAATATAAAAGTTTAGCAACGGTACTTTTTGTAGCAATTACCTCATGTTTTTCTGTGCTTACGGCTCAGGAAAATCCAAAGAAGATTGAAAGGGAAGTGAATGAGTATCTCAGAGAGGCTGAAAATGCCATGGGGGAAAACGATTTTGCCTCGGCAGAAGCTTCCTATAGAAAAGCTATTGCCAAAGATCCTTCAAATACTGCGGCAAAATACAATTTGGGCAATCTTTACTATAACAAAGAAAAGACGCCTGAAGCTGCAAACCGCCTGAAACAAGCGCACGAAATTTCAGGAAGTAAAGATGAGAAGCACAGGATTAATCATAATCTTGGAAATTCCTTTATGAAGCAGAAGAAATATCAGGAAGCTATAGAAGCTTATAAAAATGCTTTAAGAAATAACCCTTCAGATGAAGAGACCCGCTATAATTTAGCATTGGCGAAGAAAATGTTGGAAGAAGAGCAGCAAAATCAGGATCAAAACCAGGACCAGAACGAAGATCAGGAAGAAAATAAAGATCAGCAGGAAAACCAGGACGATCAGAACAAAGATGGTGAAGGCGGTGATAAGGAGAACCAGGACAACCAGCCACAAGATGAAGGAGAGAACGAGAATAAGGATAGCCAGGATAAAGGCGATCAGGATAAGGAAAAGCAGGATCAAAAAGAGCAGCAGGATAAAGGCGAAAATGGAGAGGAGCAGGAGAAACAGCCTCAGCAGCAGCAACCTGCGCAGGGACAATTATCACCTCAACAAATAAAGAGTTTGCTGAATGCAATGGATAATGAAGAAAAGAAAGTTCAGGATAAAATAAATGCTGAAAAGGCCAAAGGGGTTAAAGTACAGTCTGAGAAAGACTGGTAGTGCTGTTTTAATATTTATTCAATCCCAATAAGAGGATAGAAAATGAAATTGAAAATATTATTTATAAGTTTATTTTTATTTACTGCCAACCTGCTGCAGGCACAGGTAAGGTTCGAGGCTAACGTAAGTAAGGAGAGGCTGGGGATAAACGAACGCTTGCGCGTGGATTTTGAAATGAACCAGGATGGCGATAATTTTCGTCCACCTTCCTTTAATGGTTTCCGAATTATTGGCGGCCCAAATCAATCTGTTAGCAGAAGTATTGTTAATGGTAAAGGTTCTTATTCTAAAACCTATACCTATTTTCTTCAGCCGGAATCACGCGGGAATTTGACAATAGGTCAGGCAGAAATTGAAGTTGATGATAAAATTTATAAAACCTCTCCCATAGACATTGAAGTTACGGCAGCTGTGGAGGAGTCTGAATCTGGTTCTAATACAGACATAGTCGCTTCAGAAAACCTCCACCTTGTAGCCGAGGTCTCTAACGGTAATCCTTACCTTAATGAGGCGATCACTGTAGTTTACAAGCTTTATGTGAGTCCCAGTATTAGTGTGAGTAACTGGAGCGTGATTGACGATCCAAAATTCAGTGACTTCTGGAGCCAGAATATAGATATCAGGCAGCTACGCGCAGAAAATGGCGAATATAAGGGTCAACCATACAGGTATGTGGTATTAAGAAAAACAGTTTTATATCCGCAGAAAACAGGGGAGTTAGACATAGAGCCTCTGGCACTATCTGTATCTGTAGATGTTCCAAGTGAAAGAAGGGATATCTTTGGAAGTAGAATTTACCGCACGGTGCAAAAGACAGTTGCTGCGGGAAGCAGAACTATAGATGTTAAACCTTTGCCTCTGGAAGGTAAGCCTGCAGATTTTACTGGTGCAGTCGGTGATTTTGATTTTGAAGTTACAACCAGCAAGAAGACTCTGGATGCTTCAGAATCTTTACAGGCTACAGTAGAAGTAAGAGGTAATGGAAATCTGAAGTTATTTGAGCTTCCGGATCTTTCCGTTCCGGCTTCTCTTGAGATTTATGAGCCGGAACGTTCAGAAAATGTAAATACTACTTTGAACGGTATGCAGGGAAGCATCTCAAAGAATTATACTATTGTTCCAACCCGAAAAGGGAAATATCCTGTTCCTGCTTTAGACTTTTCTTATTTTGATCTGGATAGCGAGACTTATAAAACAATAACTTCAGAAGAAATCCTGCTTGAGGTGGAAGAAGGACCGGTCGCAGCAACAGGTTCATCGGGAGGATTTTCCTCTAATAAACAGGCAGTAGCTTCAAGTGGAGAGCAGTTTAGATATATAAAATTAAACACTGATTTAAGACCGATTGAGCAGCAGGAATTTTTTAAATCTGTCTCCTTCTGGGGGATGGTATTGTTACCAGCGCTTATTATACCCCTTGTTATCCTCTTCGGAAAAAAACGTGAAGCGATTGCAAGTGATGAAGTGGGAAACAGAAGGAAACGGGCAGACAGGCTTGCAAGAAAATATCTTTCAGAAGCAAAAAAGAACCTTGGTGATCAGGCTGTATTCTATGTAGCCCTGGAAAAGGCAATGCATAACTATTTAAAAGCAAAGCTTCATATCCAGACCAGTGAAATGAGTAAGGATAGAATTAAAGAAGTGTTGGCTTCCCGGGGGGTAGATGAGTCTACTATTAAGGAGTTTATAAGCTTGCTCGAGAGTTGTGAATTTGCACGTTATACCCCGGCTTCTTCTGTGACTATGAAGCAGGATTACGAGAAAGCAGCAGCAGTAATTTCAACCTTAGACAAACAAATTTAGAAATGAAGAATTTACTTTACATACTTTTCTTTTTTTCAGTCTCCCTGTTTGCGCAAAATGAGGAGTTGTTTGAAGAAGCAAATACTGCCTACGCAGAAGGCAATTATGAGCAGGCAGTCCAGAAGTATGAACAGATATTAGAGTCCGGAGAAATATCTGCAGCCTTATATTATAATCTCGGTAATGCCCATTATAAATTGAACCAGATCGCCCCGAGCATTTATAATTACGAAAAAGCATTGCAATTAGATCCGGGAGATTCTGATATCAACAATAATATTGAGTTCGCCAGAAGTATGGCTCTGGATGCCATTGAAGAAGTAGAGCAAACAGGTTTCCGAAAATATTTGGATGGCTTTATTTCTAGCTTTAGTGCAAATTCGTGGGCGAAATTTGCCATTTTCTTTTCATTGCTTTTTACCGGCTTATTCCTCGCATATTATTATATGAGCAAGCCTCTGGTAAAAAGAATACTTTTTGGAATGTCTGTGGCGGCTGTGGTGTGCTGTTTTGCCAGCCTTTACTTTGTCTATGCGAAAGAGGAAATTCAGGAAAACAATCAGTTTGCTATAATTTTTAGTCAGCAAGCTCAGGTTAAGAATGAACCATCGGTTAGAGGCGAAGAAGCATTTGTCCTGCACGAGGGCACAAAAACGAAAGTACTGGAAACCTATCAGGAATGGATTAAAATTGAACTCGCAAATGGTGATCAGGGATGGATGTTACGGGACGATGTAAAGGTCCTTTAAAAGAATGTCATGTTTAATTAATGATAAAGTATAGAACATAAACTTGATCGTTAATTAAATTATCCTATTTTTGTATTTCGTGAAAAAAATGGCTTTCATATTATCCTTTCTTTTTCTTGCCTTTCTGGCAACACCTACGATTGTGGTGTGCATCGATAAATCCGTTGATGTATCTGCGGCTTTTTTAGTCAATGAAGAAGAAAATTCGTCAGGATATAATTTTTTTGAATTTAACTTTGAAAAAGATCACAATTCCAATTACGAAAGTATTCATTTTTTACAGGAGCGAAAATTCGTTGACAACTACTTCCATTTAAATTATCACAATGTGTTTTTAGAAGTGGTCTCCCCACCTCCAAAAATCGTATAATACACTACGTTTTCTAAGGATTTTATGCGCCGTCTATAAGAAGAACGGCACTGTCTTGATATGCTATATAGGTAATAGCAAGCTTTATCTTTCTACAAAAATCCTCTCAAATTTTTTAGTTATTCATTTTAAAGCAGAAATAAACTCTGCTAATAATACGTAGATATTATGTTTAAGAATCTTAATAAAGATTTACCCGCAAGTATAGTTGTATTTTTTGTTGCCTTACCACTTTGTTTAGGAATTGCGCTTGCTAGCGGGGCACCTCTTTTCTCCGGTCTTATTGCCGGAATTGTAGGAGGTATAGTAGTTGGAGCCATGAGTGGATCCAGCGTAGGAGTAAGTGGCCCTGCTGCCGGTCTTGCGGCAATCGTACTTGCCGCTATTGTTAGTTTAGGAAGTTACCAGGATTTTCTCTTGGCTGTTGTTCTGGCAGGAGCCATTCAAATTTTATTTGGGGTTCTCAAAGCCGGAATTATTGGTTATTATTTTCCGTCTTCCGTAATTAAGGGGATGTTAACGGGAATTGGAATTATTATTATCCTTAAACAGATCCCGCACTTCTTTGGATATGACGGAAACCTCGGGGACATATATTCCTTAGAAGGATTTTGGAACGCTTTTGAAAACATAAGTCCGGGAGCCACCATAATAGCCATAATAGGTTTGGGGATCCTTGTTCTTTGGGATTCTGTGCTAACCAAGAAAAACAAAATCTTTAGGTTAATTCAGGGGCCTCTTGTAGCTGTAGTATTAGGAATTGTTTTTTACCTCGTAACCCGCGATTCAACCTTGGCAATTGATGAAAAGTTCCTGGTAAACGTTCCGGTTCCTGATAGTCTTGATTCATTCATTGGACAATTCACTTTTCCCTCCTTCAGTATGATTGGTAGTGCAGAAATATGGATCACTGCTTTTACAATTGCACTTGTTGCCAGTTTGGAAACACTTTTATGTGTTGAAGCAACAGATAAACTGGATCCTCATAAAAGAACTACGCCTACTAACCGCGAACTGTTTGCACAGGGAACCGGAAATTTAATTTCAGGTTTTATTGGAGGCTTACCTATTACCCAGGTGATCGTAAGAAGTTCGGCAAATATCCAGTCCGGGGGACAAACCAAAATGTCGGCTATTATTCATGGATTTTTATTGTTGATCTCTGTAATAGTAATTCCAACGGTACTAAATTTTATTCCATTATCTGTACTTGCTGCAGTTCTGTTCCTTGTGGGTTATAAGCTCGCAAAACCACAACTTTTTGTTCAGATGTTCAAGGCTGGCTGGAAACAATATGCACCGTTTTTCATCACTGTGTTGGGTATCGTTTTTGGAGACCTTCTTGTAGGGATTGGCTTAGGATTGCTCGTAGGGATTGTAATTATTCTGATTAAATCTTACCAGAATTCTCATTTCCTGCATATGGAAAAGCAGGACAACGGTAATAAAATCGTTAAAATGACTTTAGCTGAAGAAGTGACCTTTATTAATAAAGGTGCAATTATAAGAGAATTAAACAAACTGGAAAAGGATTCCCTATTAGTGATGGACGTTACAAAATCTCGTTATCTTGATAGTGATATTATTGAAATTCTTGACGATTTCAGGATCAAAGCAGCTGAAAACAATATATCTATTAAAATAATTTCAGAACGGGGTGTAGTGGAAAATCCTGAAAGTTATAAGGAGTTTTTTGCCTTAGAAAAGAAACCGGCCTAATTTAGAAGATACAATTCTATGCTGTCTGATTTAAGACAGCAGGAATTGATTAATTAAAATTATTTGATAATCTTAAAGGAATATTTAAATATTTAAGAAAGAAATTATGACAAAAGACGAAGTATTAAACAGGTTAAAAGAAGGTAATGAACGTTTCACTGCCGATAAAAGAGAAAATAAATTACAGGATAAATCAAGAAGAGAGGAATTAACCAAAGGACAATCTCCGTACGCCATTGTTTTAAGCTGCGCCGATAGCCGTGTGGTGCCGGAACTTGCTTTTGATAGTGGTCTGGGTGAATTGTTTACTGTGCGGGTAGCCGGAAATGTGGCAAATAGTTCCTCTATCGCAAGTATGGAATATGCAGTAGCACATTTGGGGACCGAAATTATTGTGGTAATGGGTCATGAAAGTTGTGGTGCTGTTACTGCTGCTATGAGCGGCGGAGATAACGGTTATAATTTAAACCACCTTCTTTCTCATATTGCTCCGGCGATCTCAGCTTCTGGTAAGGATGCTCCTGTAAATGATGTAGTGAAGAAGAACGCACAGCTAACTGCCGAAGAACTTAAAACCCGTTCTACAATTATAAAGGAAGCTTCGGAAAGCGGAAAAGTAAAAATCGTTCCGGCCTATTATAATCTGGATTCTGGTAAAGTGGATTTTCTATAAAATAAATCTATTGTGTATTAAGAGAGGTTGTCTGCAAAGACAGCCTTTTTTTATGTCTTGATTTAAGTAATTAAGCTGTTTCAAAATACTTTTTGATGTTTTCTTTACGGTTCCTGCCGTTGCAGCTCTTTATTTTATCGGAAGAAGAAAAATAAAGTACTCGAACTAATAAGACAAAGAGATATCAGTAGTATTAATGGCTCAGCCACCCGGATTTTCTCAAACTTTGTGGAAAAGAAAACAGCATCTTTGTTATAAATCACCTGTAAGTTCATCCAGATCTTCAAGAATATTTTTCTCTCTTGCTTCCCGCAGAATGGAAGGTAATAAAATTGGAGCTATGCGTTCTACAGGTTCGTATAATTCCGACTCCTCCAGAACTTCCTCTTGTATCAGGTCGATTTCTTCATTGGTAGATTTAAAGAACATAATGATTACGCTGGTTAAAAATGCCACCTTTAAAAGACCAAACCCTGCACCAAGTATTTTGTTTACAATTCCGAGGGCAGCAAAAGCAGCAATATTGGTAAGAATTTTTCCTGCCAGGGACACAAGGAACATAATGATAAAAAAAGTAATGGCAAAAGATAGGAGGTTCACATACTGCATGTCCCAGTCTACATAGTTTTCCAGAACGTCACTTAGTAGGTGTGAGAACCTTATCGCACCGTAAATCCCTAAAATAATCCCTACAAGAGATGCAAGTTCGGCTAAAATTCCTCTAAAGAAACCTCTTACTGCACCATAGAGCAAGATAAGAGCTAAAACGATATCGATTATATTCATATTTCAAATATAGTAATTTCATTAAGTAAGAATATTATATTTGCTGCATGGCAAGAGATGAACAGTTAAAGGAGCGTTGGGAAGTACTTCAGAAGAAAATTTCTAATCAATTTGCAGATGGAGAATTAATGGACCTGGATGCGATAATTTACATTATTGGGGTTCAGGAACTTGGGCAGCCGCATCGGAAGTTTAAAAAAGATCATAAGCTGGATTTAATGCACATTGCTATTTGCCGGTTGCTGGAACCTTACGGCTACTATGAATTTGATTTTTTTGATGATGATGGCTGGCCGCATTATAAGACAATCGAACAGCTCCCGGTATTAAAGGCTGGAGAGCAATCGGTTTTAATGAAGGAAGCTATTGTCCAGTATTTTATAGAAAAGGAGTACATTCTTTAAATGGAAACTGTGGTCACATTGCTGTCTTTCCCAAACGACAGCGGCCCTATTTACCAGGAGACGATAGCATGCAGGTTTCCTGTAGAGCCATTTAATACTTTCAGCAACGTCTTTTTCCTGATACTTGCTATTTATTTTGGGCAAAAAATTTATCCCGATTATAAAGATCATAAGTTTCTGGCATTAAGCATCCCGGTGTTGATAATTGGCTTTATTGGAGGTACAGTTTATCACGCCACAAGAAGTCATGAAATTTGGCTAATTATGGACTGGTTACCCATTTTACTATTGTGCCTGGCGGTTTCAGTATATTTTATAGTTAAATCCACCCACGGAATATGGCAAAGGCTAATTTCGGCAATTATCGTCCTTACTTTGGTCTTCGGAGTCCGATATTTGCCATTTGGAAGGTATCAGGAATCCATGAACTACGTGGGAACAGCACTTGGCCTTTTGTTGCCTATAATTAATTATCTTTTTAAAACAGATTTTCATCATTTTCTCCAGATTCTATTCGCTTTGCTGAGTTTTAGCGTCGCAGTAAGCTTTAGGGCAATGGATAAACATATGGATGATCTGGAAATGGGTACACATTGGCTCTGGCATACATTTGGAGCACTTTCGGTATACTTTTTAATGGAATTTATCTATAGGACTCAGGAATCTTCGGTAAAAGGAGTGAAGAGTGAGAAGTGAAAAGTGTTTCCACTCTCCTCTCTCCACTATAACAGCATCCAAAAACGGTAGTTTTCGATCTCCTGAACTTCTTAATCCTACCAATCACTAACTCTGAACGAAATACTTCAAACTCTAAAGAGCACGCTCTAAAATGACAATTATCGGCCTGCAGAGAAGGAAAAGAGGTAAAAAGTTATCGAGTAAAAGTGAGTAGTGAGTTGTAAATGGTGAAAAGTAAAGAGTTCAATGAACTTTCCACTCTCCTCTCTCGACTATAAGAGCACACTCCAAAATGGCAATTATCAATTTCCTGAGATGAACTACGAACAAAAAACTCCGAACTACTTTTGTATATTTTCTTCATCACAAGTTTTTATAAAGTCTTTAAAAAACCTTTCAAGCCGCAATTTTTTTTAAATTTGCCTTTCTGAAAAAGATACATCCAGGATGATTGATAAGATAAAGGAATATATTGCTGAAGTTGAAGCTTTTCAGGCACAAACGACAGAAGAGATTGAAGCTTTCAGGATTAAATTCCTGGGAAAAAAAGGAATATTAAATCAGTTTTTTGCTGAATTTAAAAATGTTCCAAATGAGCAGAAAAAAGATTTTGGACAGGCAATAAATGAGCTGAAGACCGGAGCGCAGCAAAAAGTTTCGTCTTTAAAAGAGGAGCTTGAGAGTAAAGAGGAAGAAAAAGGGGTTTATGGCGATTTATCCCGTCCTGCAGAACCTGTACAAATTGGTTCGCGGCACCCGATTTCTGTTGTGAAAAATCAGATTATCGAGATTTTCTCAAATATTGGTTTTAATGTTTCTGAAGGACCTGAAATTGAAGACGATTGGCATAATTTTACCGCTTTAAACCTTCCGGAATATCATCCTGCCAGGGATATGCAGGATACTTTCTTTATTCAGACAGATCCCGATATTTTGCTTCGTACCCATACCTCTTCAGTACAGGTGCGATATATGGAAAATAACAAACCGCCTATCCGTACAATTTCGCCGGGAAGGGTTTTTAGAAATGAAGCTATTTCTGCCCGTTCTCATTGTATTTTTCACCAGGTAGAGGGGCTTTATATAGACAAGGATGTTTCTTTTGCAGATTTGAAGCAGACGTTGCTTTATTTTACCAAACAACTATTCGGAAAATCAAAAATCCGGTTACGTCCTTCTTATTTCCCTTTTACCGAACCTAGTGCAGAAGTGGATATTTACTGGGGACTGGAAACCGAAACAGATTACAGGATTACCAAAGGCACCGGCTGGCTGGAGATTATGGGCTGCGGGATGGTAGATCCAAATGTTCTTAAAAACTGCGGTATAGACCCTACAGAATATTCAGGCTTTGCATTTGGAATGGGTATAGAACGTATTGCAATGTTACTTTATCAAATAGGCGATATCAGGATGTTTTATGAAAATGATGTTCGTTTTCTGGAGCAATTCCGATCTTCTTTGTAAATTCAGGGACTAATTCATAGTCATCACAGCCGCAGAAAAGCTGAAAGTGACTTGTAATTTTTTTATTATGAAAAAAACAGGTTTTATTATTCTGGCGGTAATTATTCTTGCAATTATCCTTTATGTGACGATTGTTATAAAAGTGATAGAATTCCTTTTTGGAGCAATATTGTTTATTGTTGCTGCAGTAATACTCTGGATTATCTGGAATAAAGTAAAAAGTAAAGTCGAAGAGGAGTTTTGAGAAAAGATATTGACATTCCTGAGGTAAAAGACGTTCATGTAGCTGTGGTAAGGGAGTTTAATAAAGAATTCCGAAGTGATGAATGGAACGCTTACATCATTAATAATCGAGGAATTTCTATTGAAATGATCCTTATTGTGGCCCGCGGTTTTAAGGGTGAAAAACAGACTTCCACAATGCGGCATAAACTGGAAAAACTACCTCCACATTCTTTCGCAAAGATAGAATACATGCAGGATGATGTAGTGTCTTTAAACAATGAGTTTCTGGTGACATTTTTTGCTGAAAATAAGATGTTCGAGAAGAAATTCTTCTTTCCTGAAAACAGCATTTCTGGAGATAAAGCCGGGGCTATTCCTGTAATCCCAAAAAAGGGAATCTTAGCAGAATAATTACCGGTACTTGAAAATAAATCTTGAAATAAATAAAAAGCCCCTCTGAAATAAATCAGATGGGGCTTTTAACCAACCTAGCCTTCGATTGATTATTTATAATTTATTTGAAGTATCAGTATAATTACCTGATATAGTTACATTTTGTCCTTTTCTTACCTCTCCATAGATATGGATAGAAGAATTTTCGCCAACAAATTCTAGTGTTGCACCACTATTTAAGTTTAAATCACCATAAACAGTGAGGCTCCCCTCAATCCTTAAAATGGATTTGGAGTTTACCGTTAGATTTTCATTCTTATTGGTTTGTCCTACGGCAAGTGCTCCGCTCATATTAAATTCTCCAAAGCTGTTAACATTCGTACTCTTTTCAATATTTAAAGCTCCACAAAAGTTAAGGATTCCACCTACGTTAAGATGTTTCAGTGTTACCGAGCCGCCATATGATTCCACAGCTCCGGAATTTATATTCAGGTTCTTATCCCCGGAATATTCAGAGTAGTCCGAACAGGCAAGGAAACTTGTTTCGGGAGCTACATGGCGGCTCATTTTAAGAATTCTTAATCCGCCTGTTCCTGAAGCAACAAAAATATAATCTCCTTTTGCTTTTACATAGTTTGCAGATCCATCGATTTCAATTATTCCTTCTTCAACAACATTATAATTCTCATCAATTTTTGTGATTCCAAAACCAGCCCCACCATTTGCCATTAATATAAAATCGTTAAAAATGGTTACTGCGTTGGTTACTTTCTCGCCCTCGGCTACTTCAGCATCAGGGAGCATATTAATAGGAAGCCTGTTTACTTCCTGCCCACTTTCCAGATTGTAAATACCAACACCATTAGGGCCTTCAGAAACCATCAGTAGGTCGTTTAGAAATTCTATTGTTCTCTTAGACTCAGGAATTAGAGGTTTGGTAGTAATCCGTCTATCTATACCATATTCGTCAATAATGATCACGTAGCCTTTTCCACTTAATGTCACTACTTTTCCGTTAGAGTGTGCAGCAGCGCGTAAATCTTCATAATCAAGGCCAGCCCACTCCATAATAAGTCCGTCAGAGTAATAGCCTATACTACTCTCACTTCCGCTAACTCCTATAAAATTATTTTCCTGGTATGGCAGGATATCCACCCCTGCCTGACCACCATAGAAATTATTTAATTCATATCCAGAAGCGAGTTCTCCATTAATTGCTTCCATTGACCCAAAAAATGCACGTTCAGAGCCGCTGCTAGCCGGTGTGTTTAGAGCTCCTGTGAAAAAAACTTTATTATTTCTGTAAAAAAGAGCGTTTACATCGGCATAGGTTGTAGTCATTCTGCTAACTACTTTAGGGGCATATTTATCGCTGATGTCTATAATATCTATTCCTCCTAAATACGTAGGGCCTTCTTTCGTGTAGGCAACGTAAGCATAATTTCCGTCAATATCAACATGGTTGGCGCGCATTGCTTTACCATCGAGAACAGGAGGTTCAATTGTGGCAATCTGTTCCAGTGTAATTTTACCAATTTCTGAATCAGAATCTATAATATCCATACTCCTGTTATCACTTACAGAAGTTACACCAAGAACTCCAACTCCGTCATCACTGATGGATTTACTGAATTCTGAAGAATTGCTTTCTACACTGAAATACTTTTCTTCAGAAGAGGGATTTTGAATATCATCCGACTCACAGGAAATAAGAAAAACGGATAAAATAAAGCTAAGACCAAGTAGTTTTTTAGTCATTTTTAATTAGGTTAAGTTAGTAATAATATTGGGTTGTAAATACTTTACAGGTGGGGTCGTAAAATTATTCACAGGACAATTATAATACAATTAATTTAAAGTCCCTACATTTTAACTGACTGATAATTAAACCTGTATCTTCGTCGAAGATAAGTTGCTTTTCATCGATGATTTTATTTGAATACAGGACCTAAAATTCAACAATGAGGCAAAATTGTTCCTTTAGAAATTATAGAGGAAAGAAAAGATATTGAGTAAAAACTATTAGAATTCTATATTTTTAATCGAGTTTCTCTGCAAGTTTCTTGAATACTTTCTTTGGATTTTTTCCTTCATAAAGGATAGCATAAACCGCATTGATTATAGGAGTTTTAGCACGTTTGTCCTTATTGATTTTGTAAGCACTTTCTGTAGCATAATAACCTTCTGCAATCATACTCATCTCCATTTGGGCGCTTTTTACTGTATAGCCTTTCCCGATCATATTTCCAAACATCCTGTTACGGCTAAAGACGGAATATCCTGTAACAAGTAAATCCCCCAGGTAGGCAGAATCATTGATATTCCGTTTCATCTTATGAACTTTCTTAATAAATTTCTTCATTTCCCTAATCGCATTGCTCATAAGAACACTCTGGAAGTTATCTCCATAGCCCAAACCATGAGCAATACCTGCAGCAATTGCATAAATATTCTTTAAAACTGCGGCATATTCAGTTCCGGTAACATCATCGGTGATTTTACAGGTGATATAATCACTTCCCAGACAATCTGCCATAAGTTGTGCTTTTTTCTCGTCGGCACAGGCAATGGTTAAATAGGAGAGTCTTTCCAGAGCGACTTCTTCAGCGTGGCAGGGTCCTGTAATTACACCAATGTTCTCGTAAGGAATGTTATAGTATTCCTCAAAATGTTCTCCTACAATAAGGCTGGTTTCGGGAACAATACCCTTAATTGCTGAAAATATGATTTTATCATCCAGGGAAACCTGAAGGTTATCTAATTCCCTTTTTAGAAAGGCTGAGGGGATGGCAAAGATAATGTAATCTGCATTCTTAATAGTCTCATTAATATCATTGCTAAGCTTTAACTGATCTGTATTAAACTCAACAGAGCTAAGATAATTTGGGTTGTGTTCCTGTTTTTTGATATGCTCCACGGCATAAATACTTCTCATATACCAATGTACATGATCTATGTTTTCACATAACATCTTTACAATTGCAGTAGCCCAACTTCCGCCGCCAATAACAGCAAACTTCGGATATGTATCCATATATTTAGTTTATGTTCTTCAAAAGTAAGCAAAAATTTAAGGATACTCATTTTAATCCTTTTTTGCGCTTGCGGACTGAGGATTATTAAATATTATTGGAAAAATTTTAACTTTTTTGAGAACAATTTAATATATTCTTTCCGTTGCCTATATTTTTTTTCATACCAAAAATGTTTTCTTCAGTTTTTGGTCATTGTTAAGACGACCTCTGCCAGAGGTGGTTTTCTTAAATCTAACAAAACTTTAATAAGCAACATCCCGAGATGTTCTTCCTCTTTTGTAACTTAATACCACAATAGATAAAAATCAGCTATGAGCATTTTTTCTTTTATTAAAGAAGCCGGAGCCAGAGTCTTGGGTATAGGTAAATCTACAACCGAAAAGAACAATGAAGTCTCAGAGCAAAAGACTAAAGAAAATCAGCAGGAGAATGCCAAAGCTGCTGCCAGGCTGGAAGAGCATATCAGGAGCTTGAAATTAAATATTGATAATCTGGATATAACTATTGAAGGCGATATGGCTACCGTTTCGGGCGAGGCAGAAGATCAGGCAACCCGTGAAAAGATTATATTGGTAGTGGGAAATACTGCCGGAATTGGACAGGTAGACGACAGGATGGATGTGGAAGACGAAGAGCCGGAAGCTATTTTTCATACTGTAGAACGAGGAGATAGCCTCGGTAAAATAGCAAAAGATCACTATGGCGATTCCAGCAAATATCTGATTATTTTTGAAGCCAATAAACCAATGTTAAAAGATCCGGACAAGATTTACCCCGGTCAGGTATTGAGAATACCAGATATTGAAACAGAAAAGTAAAGAGACTGTTTAGAAGTTTTGAGGGTGCTACATTGAGAGCAGTCGACGTTCTAAGCTTGTAGTTCCACAATGAAAAAAGTAGGTTCAATCAGCTAAAAAAGAGCGCTTAAAAAATTTTTAAACAGTCTTGTTATTTATAGAAGTTCATATGTTGAATATACTCCCATACGCTGTCACTAAGTAATGGTCCAATATTTTTTCCTTCAGAAATGGCCTGTCTTATAAATGTTGCTGAAATTTCCATCCTTGGTGCTGCCACTCTAGTAATCTTTGGGTGGTCCTTAAACTGATTCTGAATTTTTTCCCCTGATATTCTTGGATAAATATAAAGTTGATGGTTCTCCAGGATCATTTCAAAATTTTTCCACTTATGGAAACTTTTTAAATTGTCTTCACCCATTATAAGGCAAAACTCGTTTGTGGGAAATTTTTCCTGCAAATGGAGGAGAGTTTTCACCGTGTAGTTTGGTTGCTCCAGCCCGAATTCGATATTACTGGGTTTTAGTTTCTCAAAAGGCTCACAGGCGCGATAAGCCATTTCCAGTCGGTGATGGTTGTCAAGAAGAGTGCTTTTTTTCTTTAACGGATTATGAGGGGTTACCACCAGCCAAATTTCTTCAAGATCAGAGAATTCTGCCATGTGGTTGGCAATTATAAGGTGTCCTATGTGAATGGGATTGAATGTACCAAAGAACAATCCTACTTTTCTATTCATTTCTCAACATTTACTCCAACATAGTTTGAAACAAGGTTGTAGGCCTCCTCTAATGCAACTTCCAGGTTGTTATTTTCTATGATAAAATCGAATTGTGGCGCAGTGGCCAGCTCAATAGAAGCTTTGGCAACACGCATATTTATTTTATCGAGAGTTTCGGTTTTTCTTTTTTTAAGCCGAATCTTAAGCTCTTCGATACTTGGGGGTTTTACAAAAACAGCCAGTGTTTGTTCAGGATAAATATTTTTTATATCCAGCCCGCCTACAACATCAATATCAAAAATCACGTTTTTTCCTTCGCTCCAGATTCTCTTAATCTCACTCTTAAGTGTTCCGTAGAAATTGTCACGATAAACTTCTTCCCACTCCAGAAATTCATCGGCTTTTATTTTCCTTTTAAACTCTTCTAAAGACAAAAAGTAGTAATCCTCCCCATCTACTTCATCTCCGCGGGGCTCACGTGAAGTTGCTGAGATTGAGAAATCCAGTTTTAAATCATCCTGTTGTAGCAAATGCTGAACAATCGTGGTTTTACCCGATCCGGAAGGAGCCGAAAATACGATCAGTTTACCATCCTTCATTAGAGTACGTTTAAAAGTTGTTCTTTGATTTTTTCCAGTTCATCCTTCATCTGCACCACTAACTGCTGCATGGGGGCATAATTGGATTTACTGCCAATGGTATTAATTTCCCGGCCCATCTCCTGAGAAATGAAGGCCAGTTTCCTGCCGTTGGAATCATCACTGTTTATCGTCTCATTAAAATAATTAAGATGGTTTTCCAGCCTTACTTTTTCTTCGGTAATATCAAATTTCTCAATATAATAAACCAGTTCCTGCTCAAACCGGTTTTCGTCAACGTTATCTTTTAGTTCTTCAACGCCTTTTCTAAGCCGCTCCTTTACGCCATCAATCCTGTCGGGATCCATTTCTATAATTTGCTGCAATAAATCCTCGATATTAGAAACCCGTAATTTTAAATCTTTTTCCAGTGCTTTTCCTTCATCTGTCCTAAAATTATTGATTTCAGTAAGGGCTTCTTCCACTGCATCTTCAATGGCTCTAAATTCGGTTTCGTCAATTTCTTCCCTTTCGGTTTTTAAAGCGTCCGGCATCCTTACTGCCATTTTCAGCAACTCGGTTTCATCACCATTCACCAGGGAGCGTAGCTGCTCCATATATTTTTTAACCACGGCCTCGTTAAGAACAGAAGAAGTTTCTTCTCCCGTATTCTCTACATAAACTGAAAGATCTATCTTCCCACGCACAAGCGATTTTGAAATTATTTTGCGCAATTCCAGTTCCTTTTCGCGATACTGAGAAGAAATCCGCGCATTAAGATCAAAATTTTTGCTGTTGAGGGATTTCAGCTCTACGGTAATTTTTTTGGTCGGGAGTTCGGAAACACTTTTCCCAAAACCGGTCATGGATTGAATCATGCTTGATTTTTAAAAGGTTGCGCAAAGATAATCAATTCTGAAGCAGTTCAAAGACGTGAGAAGCTTAATTTGGAGGAGGAGTTAGGTAGAGAGTGAAAGAGGCAAACAGGGAAAAGAGTTAAAATAGGGAATACCTCATTCATGATCTAAGATTTTTAAGAAACCAAAAGGCTAATCCTGCAAGGTTTTTAAAACCTTGTAGGTGTCCAAACTAAAAAATGGTAACAGACGTTTCACTTTTTACTTTCAACTCAAAAAACAACCCACAGTTAGAACCTAGAGCAGAATAAGCTGCATTATTTCAACAATTGATAATTGCCAACCAGGACAGAGGCAGAAATGTTCAATTTATTCTCTAGCTCCCGAATCATATCGACTGTTAATCTTTTTCTCTTATTCAAAATTTCAGATACTCTGCTTTTACCACCGAGTATGCCTATTAAATCCTTTTGTTTAAGATTCATTTCTTCCATCCTGATTTTTATGGCTTCTATTGGATCTGGAGCTTCTATAGGGTGGTACTGATTTTCATAATTTTCGATTAGAAGAGATAAAATTTCTGCTTCATCCCCTTCTTCGGAATTTGGGGGAGCATCAAAAATTTCTTCCATTCTAATTAAAGAGTGCTCATAGTCTTTTTCAGATTTTATAGGTGTTATCTTCATAATTATCAGTTTAAATCTTATCTGCATCAATTTTATCATACTCGGCATGTGTTCCTACAAACCTTATAAAGGCCCATTGTCTTTCGTAATTAAATTTTACAATGAGCCGGTAAGAATTTCCTTTAATATTAAACACTACACGGTTTCCTTTTAAAACACTGGCATTTATGTAGGTTTGTTTAATATCAGTTGGTGTATTCCATTTTGTTGATTGTGCTGTTTCATACCAGGTTTTCAGATATTGTTCAGCATCGGAATGTTTCTCCCAAAATTCCCGTAATGTTCTTTTTGCAATTATTCTTTGCATGAAAAATAGTTCTTCTTCAAAAGTATTAAAAAGTTCTCAAATGAAGAACATTTTATTGTGTGACCCTAAAATGAAATCTGAAAGATCACACCAGTGTGAACTTTTAACCTTAAACTTTAGTTCTGCACTCCTAACTCCAAACTATAAACTAAGAAAAACACCAAACTTGTTTTATTTCTGCGTAAATCTGCGCAATCAGCGGGAAATTTAAACCTGAAGACTCCTAACTCCCAACTCTTTTACAGACAATTATCAATTGAACTCACAACCTAAAACTCGCAGCAAAACTCCAATGCCCGTTCTTCATGATAGTAAAGTCCTCCTTTCTAAAAAAACCAACGTGGCCGCCATATTCAGGCATTTCGAGGTGAAGGAATTCAGAATTTTTTGCAATTCCCAAAGGATGAGAACTTTCTGAAAGAAAGGAATCATTTTTAGCATTTATCAACAAGGTGGGAATGCTGATATTTGGTAAAAATTGAAGGCTGCTACATTTTTCATAATAATCTGCCGCATCTTTATATCCATGTGCTTTGCTGGTGTACAACTCGTCTATAGCCAACAGCGAATTACATGCGGCAATGTTAATTTTGTCGATTTTCTTCGGAAAAAGTTGCTGCCGCTCATAAAGCTGATTTTTCAGCTTTTTCAGAAATCTTCTGGAATATAAATAATTCTTCTGTTTGTCCAGTTCTTTGAGTGAAGCACCCAAATCTGAAGGTACAGAAACCGCAACTGCTGCTTTTATTTCCTTCGGAAGGTTTTCAGTTTCCCCAAGATATTTCAGAAGCAAATTTCCGCCAAGACTAAATCCTGAAAGCACTATTTTTTCATACTTTTTCTTCTGAAGGCAAAGGTCAATCACTTCTTTAAGATCTTCAGTCGCACCGGCATTGTAACTGCGAAAAAGTCGGTTAGTTTCGCCGCTGCAACTTCTAAAATTTATAAGTGCAACATCAAATCCTTTTTCAGAAAAAGCTTTAGCCATTCCCAGCATATACGGCCGGTCGGCACTACCGGCGAGGCCGTGAGTTACAATCATTAATTGCCGATAATTGCCATTTTTAGCATAGCACCAGTCCAGGTCGAGAAAATCCCCATCACTAAGTTCTACGCGCTCTCTTTTAAATACCTCGATCTTTACCTTCCGAAGTAAAGAGGCGTAAATAGTTGAAAAATGGGCGCTTCTAAAGAGAAACGGAGCTTTATAATTACTTTTCAGGAGTGGCATAGGCCTAAAATAATAGAAATTCGCAAAATTTCACCTCCGGGAATGTTATAAGAGGTATTAAAAATTACCAGATGTTAAGTTTATAGTAAAAATGGTGAAATAATAGCTTCGGTTAGCCTTATAATTATGCGTGCATAATAAAGTTTCTTAGCTTTAGAGAAAATTGAAAAAAATGTATACGAAAGAATTTGAAATCCGTTGGAGCGATATAGATGCGAACCGACATTTGGCAAATACCGCCTATATAAATTTTATGAGCCACACCCGGATGGGTTTTTTAATGGACAACGGCTTTGGCCAGCAGGAAATGGCCAGGAATAATATCGGGCCGGTGGTTTTTTATGAACATATTTATTATTTTAAAGAGGTCTTCGCGGGAAAGCCGGTAAAAGTGAGCCTGCAGCTTAAAGGTTTGTCTGAAGACGGAATGTATTTTGAATTTGTCCATAATTTTTATGATTATAAAGGGCGCAATTTCGCCAGTTGCGAAATGATGGGAGCTTGGATTGACCTTAAGGAACGGAAACTTACAAAACTTCCTGAAGAGTTATTTCAAAATTTAAACGGACTACAACATACCGAAGATTTTAAAGTTCTGACTAAAGAAGACACCCGAAAATTTGGAAAGAAACCTCAGGATATAGATCCATCAGAATTGTAGAATTTGCTAATTATGAAGTATGAAATTGATGAAGTCTGGTATGCCTGCTACGGTTCTAATATTCAGGAAAAGCGTTTTTTGTGTTACATCCAGGGAGGCACCCCAGCGGGGGCATTGACTAATTATAAAGGTTGTACCAATACGGCGGCGCCTAAAGAAAACCATCCCATAACTATCAATCGTGACTTATATTTTGCCAAGGAATCCCCGGCGTGGAGTGGTGGCGGCATCGGATTCTTAAAGCCCGGCCATAATGAAGAAGCAGTCACTCTTGGGCGGCAGTATCTTATTAGCAGCGATCAGTTTACAGATCTTGTAAAACAGGAATTGAAGATGGAGGGCGAGCTGGCCATAGAATTCGGTGAACTGGTAGAGAAAGGATCTTTAATTTGTTCTCCCGGCGGGAGGTACGGGAAATTGATTTGTCTTGGTCACCGGGATAAAAAACCAATTTTCAGCTTCACTAGCGAGCACTATCTTGAGGACGAAATTAATCCGCCAGATAAGGCTTATCTTTCTACAATTATTTCCGGATTAAAGGAGATTTACGATCTAAATAATCAGGAGCTTGTAGAATATTTCCGCGAAAAAACCGGAATAAAGAACACACCGCTTGAAAATAATTTAGCTGAAATTGTAAAAAATTCATGAGAATCCTGAAATTCAGTGATGTCATCTAACTGAAGTGACAGAACCTTGTTGAGGCAGTTGTCTGGTCGAGCGAAGTCGAGACCTGCTTTCTGATGATAATCCTGGTTTAAAAGAACCCCTCGACTCCGCTCGGGGAGACCTGTTTTTTTAAAACCTTGCATGATAAAGGCCCCTCGACTCCGCTCCAACTAATAACCATAATCGGGAGGTTAATGAAATTAAAAATGAAATTATAAATATGCCATTCAAAACTTCAGAAATCAGGTGGTTTTCCCGGGAGAAGCAGGTGCTCTGGGATATTTTTGAAAGCCTGGAAAAATTCGGACCTGGAAATCCTGAAGAGGAAAGAACCGACTATTACCTGAATTCAAATACGCCAAGTTCCGGGATAAAAATCAGGGAAGGAAAGCACGAATTAAAAGTGAAAATATCCGAAGATGAAAAGCTGGAATTCGGACTCCTGCAGCACTGGAGCAAATGGAGCTATGCTGAAGAAGAAAATATCCTGAATTCCGTTAATCCAGGTTTACTTGGGGATTGGTTGAAAATGACCAAAAAGCGCCACAAGAAATCCTTTAAAATCACTGCTGAAAAGGAAGTAGAATTCACTTCAGAAGAAAATGTAGAAGAAGGTTTTGATGTAGAATTTACAAGCTTTGAAATTTCGTCACCGGAGTTCACCGGCTTTACGCTAGGCCTGGAAGCTTTCAGTACTAAAAATAATTCCGCAGAAAATCTTCGTCTTGCGCTGGATCAACTTCAGTTAAAACCTTCAGTATTAAAAGAAATGAAATCCTGTAGCTACCCGGAATTCTTAGCCGATTTATCTTCTGAAGGATGAAAATTGCCATTTTAGAGGTATCACCTTAAAATGATATTCCGAAGCAGCTTCAGAAAAGAAATTAAGCTCTCACTTTGGTTTTTTTGATCGTTACCATATATACCCCGATAAAAACAAGCGTTGCAGCAATACCTTTTGTCCAGTTCATCGTATCTGCCCCCGTTGCGATGGCATAAACTATGGCAATTAGCGGTTGCAGATAGATAAAAGCGCTTATGGTAGAGGCAGAGAGCTGTTTTAGGGCATAAATATTCAATAAATAAGTGGCAAAGGTTGTTCCCAGTACCACAAATGCCATTTTCCAGACTGCTTCAAAAGTGAGGTCTGTCCAGTTTACATCAGTAAATTCACCAATTGTAATAGGAAAATTAATAATAACACCTATTAAAAAAAGCCATTTCATTAGCGTGATCGCACCGTATTTTGCGGTTAATGGTCTTACGATAATAAGATACAATCCATAGGAAATGGCATTTATGATAAACAGGATATTTCCTAACGGAATATTTGGCGCATTTTCTTTACTACTGGTGCTAAAAAGAATAAGTACAAGTGCACCTGCAAGCCCGATTATTATTCCCAGAGTTTTTAATAATGTAATTCTTTCCCGTATTAAAACTGAAGCTAAAATGAGCACCATCACCGGGGATAGGGTGACAATTACCGAGCTGTTTATGGGAGTGGAAAGGCTTAGGCCTTTAAAGAAGAAAAGCATATTCACCACCATTCCAAACACGGCACAGGCGAGAATTCGCGGCCAGTCTGATTTGGCAATTTTCTCCCGTGGCAGAAAAAAACTTATACTCCAGAAGAGTATGGCGGCACCAAAAACCCTTAGAAAAATGAAGCCGAAAGGTTCAATATAAAACGGCATTACGCCTTTGGCAACAGTATGGTTAATTCCATAAATGGCACTTGCAAGAATAGCAGCAATCACTGCCAAAGCCCTACTACTCATGTATCGAAGCTTTAGCGGCTTCTACGGTTTTCCTGGAATTTCCGATAAATATTTTGTCATTATTAATAATGACAGGCCGTTTTAAAAAAGTATAATGCTCCAGGATAAGGTTTTTGTACTGATTCTCGTCCAGGTCCTTATTTTTAAGATCTTTTTCCTTGTAAAGCCTTGCTCTTTTGCTGAATAAAGATTCATAACTTCCTGAAAGTTCCTGCATTTCTTCCAGTTGTTTTTCAGTAATCTTTTCTGTTTTGATATCCTGAAGAATAAACGAAGACGGCAAGTCCAGTTCTTTCAGGATGCGTTTACAGGTATCGCAGGTAGAGAGGTGATGGATCTTCTTCATTTATTTTTTATTAGGATTTTTTAAGCTTCGGATACTTTGACACAAATTAAAAACATTTAAAGGTCTGACGAAAGTTTCCCGCGGGAGAATCTTTATTTACTGGGAACTTCTTCCAGGCTTATTTTCAGAAATTCTTCAACCTGCGCATAAGGAAGCCTGTAGACAAAATTGCCATCAGCATAAGACGAAATCTCATAAGCGTTATAATGTAAAATCACTTCATTCTCAATAAAACCGATATTTTGCGGAAGCACAAATGTATCATCTTCAAAAAATAATCCGTTGCTGTTAATAGGCTCATCCTGCGGAATATTTTGATCTTCCCGGAACTTCTCTTCAAAAAACTCTTTAAATTCTGAAGTAAATAATTCCTCGTGGGAATAAGGTGCTCCGGTTTCAGGATTGAAATTTAAGAAGGAAACGCTGCTGTAACCATGGGCACCGCCGGTAAATATTTCAGAACTAAACCTGAAGGAAATAAGATCTTCTGTACGCCATGAAATCTCACCCAAAACTGAAGCTTCCCACGGAATTTGATATTCCGGAAAATCACTCGCTGTAGTTTCAAAATTTTCAATAAATCGATCTGCAAGACCTTCAATGGACTCAATTTTTTTATCATCACGATAATCTACCACTTCAATAATATGATTGGTAATTGCACGATTTATTTGTTTTGCAACCTCATTTTTACCTTCAGCAACAGGGTAATTTATGCTGATAAAAGTGCATTCTCCTTCTTCGGGATTGCATGCTTCGTATGATTTTTCTACGGAATAATTAGTGAATTCAAGAGCTTCTTTTTCCTCTTCACAAGCCGTGAAAAGTACTGCAAAAATAAGGACTAAAAGGATGTTTCTCACGGTGTAAAGGAGGGTGTTAAAGTTAATGATAAAGATACATGCAATTTTGTGATTGCCCAACATCTGTAGTACATTTGGGGGGAAAGGATCAAATCCTTAACGGATTTTTAATAATTGCCGGTTTGTTTTTAGCTGAACAATCGAAATGGCATAAAAACTTTGAGTAAGATGAAATTTAATACCAAGACAATACACGGGGGACAGGAAAATACAGATCCTGCTTATGGTTCTGTAATGCCTCCAATTTACCAGACAAGTACGTATTCGCAAAGCACTCCCGGCGGCCATAAAGGTTTTGAATACAGCCGTAGCGGTAACCCAACAAGGGCGGCTTTGGAAAATTCTCTTGCCAGTATAGAAAATGGTAAATATGGACTTGCCTTTGCTTCAGGTCTTGCGGCTATAGATGCAGTGATGAAGCTTTTTAAGCCCGGTGACGAAATTATTTCCACTAACGATTTATACGGTGGTTCTTACCGTTTGTTCAGTACAATATTTGAAAACTTTGGCATTAAATTTCATTTTATTTCAATGCAGGAAGCCGAAGATATTGAACAATACATTAACGAAAATACAAAGCTTATTTGGGTGGAAACTCCTACCAACCCAATGATGAATATTATCGATATCCAGGCCGTGTCAAAAATTGCCAAAAAACACAAGATCCTTTTGGGAGTAGATAATACTTTCGCAACGCCATACCTGCAGCAACCTTTGGATTTGGGAGCAGATCTTGTAATGCACAGTGCGACCAAATATCTTGGGGGGCATAGTGATGTGGTAATGGGAAGTCTCGTGGTAAAAGAGGAGGAGCTGGCAGAAAAGCTTTATTTTATTCAGAATGCGAGCGGCGGGGTCGCTGGTCCGCAGGATAGCTTTCTTGTGCTCCGCGGAATAAAAACCCTTCATTTAAGAATGCAGCGTCATTGTGAAAACGGAGAAGCGGTAGCGAGATTTCTGAAGTCGCATCCTAAAGTTGATAAAGTGTACTGGCCCGGTTTTGAGGATTCTCCGAACCATGATATTGCGAAAAAACAAATGAGCGGTTTTGGCGGAATGATTTCTTTTACAACTGCTGAAAATACCCTTAAAAGTGCCGTGAAAGTTGTCGAAAACCTGAAGGTCTTTACCCTTGCTGAATCTCTTGGCGGGGTGGAATCGCTTGCTGGGCATCCGGCGAGTATGACGCATGCCTCTATCCCAATGGAAGAACGTGCAAAAACCGGGGTTGTAGATTCCCTTATCCGTTTGAGCGTAGGAGTTGAAGACGAAGGAGACCTTGTGGAAGATTTAAAACAGGCTTTGGAGAAGTAAAATGTTAAGGCAGGTTCAGCCTTATTAAGAGAAGTATTTTTTAAGTAAATGTCCATTTGAGCGGAGTCGGGAATTATTTCGGCTGTGCTGAATTGGACATTTTTATTGTTACCATATTCCACGATTCCAATGAAGGTCGAAAATTGACAATTTTGGAGATGAACTTTCTGCTGACTTCAATAATGAACATCTGAAAGTTTTTTCGGCTTTGCATTAATTGAAGGTTTTAATGCGGACCGAAAACTGCCATTCTAAGAGACCTCTTCATTTTTTTCTTCCGAAATTTAATATGCGGGACGCATTCTGGCTGAGTCTGTGGGAGCACATCCGCACTTCCTCAAGTTTAGGACTGGCTCTTTTAGGTTAATAGTTCATTCAGTATTGAGGAATTTAAAATAAGAAGTCAATTTCTACAGATTTCAATCTTTTGCCTGGACCAGTTCCAGAAATCTTTGTCCAATTGAATAAAATTTTTTGGATGAAAACTTCCTACTTAATATTTAATTATTTGTTAAGGAATTAGCAATTGTGTCATGCTAAAATTAGTAAATCATTAAGAGTAGTGATGATTATTTTTAATTCCGCAATCTGCTAAAGCTCTGGGGCTTCATTAAAGTTCTGCTTCCTACAAAGGAACTTATTTTTTAACACATCGCAAGGAAATTTAATCTTCGCTTAATTTGTTAATGGTATGTGAAATTCTATATTTGCACCTGCAAAAATAAGGGATGCTTTTCATCGTATTTTTTTGCTTTTAGCCCGAATGAATTTCAAAAAAATGGGATTCACAGTAGCGAAGCTGTATCGAATCGACTCATTTTAAATCTTTTATAATGGGTGGCAAAAAGTACAAAGGCGAACAGCTGTCACTTAATAATTCACAAATAATCCATTACACATTGTCATCTATATTTCATGTTCTTCTAACAGGAGGAGTAGGGAGTAGGCTTTGGCCGCTTTCGCGACAGTCGCGACCGAAACAATACCTGGAAATATTTTCGCAACATTCCCTTTTTGAATTGGCAGTACAGCGAAATGCTTCCTTTGTGAATGATCTAATTGTGGTCGGAAACAGGGGTAACAGCAATCTTTCTGAGGCGGCTTTAAGCAAATTAGGTATTTCAGATTACGTAAATATCGTTGAAGCAACTCCGCGTAATACAGCTCCCGCTATTGCTTTTGCCGCCTTCGCAGCACAGCCGGAAGATATTCTTCTTGTTACTCCTGCAGATCATATAATTAAAGAGGGTAGAGAATATAGTGATGCGGTACAAAAAGCAATAAAACTGGCCCAGGATAATAATATAGTCACCTTTGGAATAGAGCCAACACGTCCCGAAACAGGTTATGGTTATATTGAATTTGAGGGAGAGGAAGTGATGTCCTTTCGCGAAAAACCTAATGAAGATACGGCTAAAGACTTCTTAAAACGTGGTAGTTTTCTATGGAATAGCGGAATGTTCTGCTTTAAGGCCGGGATTTTTCTGGAAGAGCTCCAAAAATATTCTCCGGAAGTTTATAAGCAATCGCTGGCAGCCTGGAATAAGGCGTCAACCGGAGAGCTTGAACGGGAATCTTCTCTTGATATTCCTTCCATAAGTGTAGATTATGCGGTGATGGAAAAGAGCGAAAGGATAAAAGTAGTGCAGTCTCATTTTGAGTGGAGCGATATGGGAAGTTTTGAAGCTGTTTATGATTATCTTAAAGAGCAGGGTCAACCAGTGGATAAGTTTGGAAATATGCAGATAGGTAGTACAAAACACACTTGCTTTGTAGGCCTTACCAATTGTATACTGGTTTCTACAGACGACGCTATACTGGTACTATCTAAAGAAGCCTCCCAAAATGTCAAAGAGCTTTATCAGGAGCTTGAAAAGAATAATATGAGTCTCGTTCAGTAGCATGGGAGATACTCCTCATAAAAGGCATATCGCAAAGGCTATAACCTGGAGGGTCGTGGGGACCATAGACACTATCCTTCTTTCCTGGTTTATCTCTGGAAATCCTTTGGTAGCCCTCCAGATAGGAATGGCAGAGGTGATAACAAAAATGGGTTTGTACTACTGCCACGAAAGAATATGGTTTAGGCTGGACCTAAAGGGTGAAGCTAAAAAAAGCCATTTTCGCCACTTCCTTAAATCCATTAGTTGGAGGGTAGTTGGAACTGTAGACACAATGTTCCTGGCATGGGTTATTACAGGAAACGCTCTAACCGGTTTGAAAATAGGACTGGTAGAGGTTATCACAAAGATGACGCTTTATTATTTGCATGAAAGAGCCTGGTATAAAATTAATTACGGTTTAAACGGTAGAAAATTTAATTCGAAATCTATTTCTCATGAATAACATAATTCCTCAGGAGTACAATGTGACACAAAATTGTAGAGGTACTATAAAAGGGCATCGGCCTCTGGTCATTTGGTTTAGCGGCCTTTCGGGTTCCGGAAAATCAACTTTGGCGAATCTGGTAGAGAAAGATTTGCACAAAAAAGGGATTCATACCTATTCTTTGGATGGTGATAATATAAGAGGCGGTTTAAATAGTAATCTTGGTTTTAGTGAAGCTGATCGTACTGAGAATTTGAGAAGGATTGCTGAAGTTTCAAAACTTTTTATCGATTCCGGCACCCTAATTATTGCAGCCTTTATTAGTCCCCTGAAAACTGACAGGGAATTGATAAAAAAAATTATAGGGAAGGAAAACTTTATTGGAATCTTTGTAAATACATCAATTGAAGAATGCGAGAGGAGAGATGTGAAAGGGCTCTATAAGAAAGCAAGGGCGGGAGAAATAAAAGATTTTACAGGAATAAATGCACCCTATGAGAAACCTTTTGATTTTGATGTAGTCATAAATACTGAAGAAACAGGACTGGAAGAATCTGTAAATAAAATAGTTAATTATATACAACCAAAATTAAGACTTAATTCTAATGAGTAAGTACTACTTAAATTATCTGGACGAATTAGAATCAGAAGCTATATACATATTACGGGAGGTATGGGCTCAGTTCGAAAATCCTGTAATTCTATTTTCAGGAGGGAAAGACTCCATTCTGGTTACGCATTTGGCTAAAAAAGCGTTTTATCCGAGTAAAATTCCTTTCGCACTAATGCACGTGGATACCGGGCATAACTTTCCCGAGACGATTCAATTCCGCGATAATCTTATTAAAGAACTAGGTGTAAAGCTAATCGTTGGTTCTGTTCAGGATTCTATCGATCAGGGAAGAGTAGCCGAGGAAAAGGGGAAAAACGCGACCAGGAATGCACTACAAATCACCACTTTATTGGATGCTATTGAGTCCAATAAGGTCGATTGTGCCATAGGAGGCGGTCGAAGAGATGAAGAAAAGGCACGTGCCAAGGAGCGATTTTTTTCTCATAGAAATGACTTTGGAGAGTGGGATCCTAAAAATCAACGTCCGGAACTTTGGAATATGCTGAATGGGAAACATTTTGAAGGTGAACACTTTAGAGCATTTCCCATAAGTAACTGGACCGAGATGGATGTCTGGAATTATATTAAAAGAGAGGATATCAGTATCCCGTCACTTTATTTTGCTCACGAACGCGAAGTAGTTTTCAGAAGTAATTCCTGGATCCCGGTTTCAGAATATCTGAAACTGGAAGAAGGAGAGCAGGTAGAGAAAAAGAGAATCCGTTTCAGAACTCTTGGAGATATTACCATCACCGGGGGAATCGAATCCAATGCTGACAATCTAATGAAGATTGCAGAGGAGGTTTCAGCTATGAGAAAGACCGAACGTGGTGATCGTAGTGATGATAAACGTTCAGAAACCGCGATGGAAGACAGAAAAAAACAAGGATATTTTTAGCCAACAGCATATAAAGAAATGGAGATAAGCAATAATCAACTACTAAGATTCACCACAGCCGGGAGTGTAGATGACGGGAAGAGTACCCTCATCGGACGCCTTTTGTACGATTCAAAATCAATATTTGAAGATCAATTGGAATCAGTCAGCGTTACCAGTGCCAAGAAAGGATATGAAGGAGTAGACCTGGCTTTATTTACAGACGGCCTTAAAGATGAAAGAGAACAGGGAATAACAATAGATGTAGCCTACAGATACTTTACCACCCCAAAGAGGAAATTTATTATTGCCGATACTCCCGGTCACATACAGTATACCCGAAATATGGTCACGGGAGCTTCTACCGCAAATGCTGCCGTTATCTTAATAGATGCCAGACATGGTGTAATCGAGCAAACAAAAAGACACTCCTTTATAGCATCTCTGTTAAACATACCACATTTGATCGTATGTGTGAATAAAATGGATCTGGTAGAATTCTCTGAAGACCGTTTTAACGAAATCGTCATTCAGTTTGAAGAGTTTTCTTCAAAATTGCTTGTAAAAGATGTACACTACATTCCTATTAGTGCTTTGTTAGGGGACAATGTAGTAAATAAATCTGAGCATACAAGTTGGTATGGAGGAGGAACTTTACTACATACTCTGGAAACCTTACATATTAGTAGTGATATCAATAAAATAGATGCCAGGTTTGCGGTGCAAACGGTATTGAGACCTCAAAATGATGAATTTCGGGATTATAGAGGATATGCAGGAAGAGTTGCCAGTGGTATTTATAGAACCGGAGATGAAGTAGCGGTGTTACCATCTGGCTTTACTTCGAAGATCAAGTCTATCAATGCCGGAGAGCAGGAAGTAGAGGAAGCTTATGCACCTATGTCCATCTCTATAACTCTGGAGGATGATATCGATGTGAGCCGGGGAGATATGATCGTAAAAAAGAAGAATCAACCGGAAGCTGAACAGGAGTTTGACGTGATGCTTTGCTGGTTAAATAATGATGCAGCCAAGCCACGAACAAAATATACTGTAATGCATACTTCCAATGAGCAACGGGCCATGATTAAAGATGTAGTGTATAAAATAGATATTAATACCTATGATAGAGATACTGAGGATAAAATTTTGGCTATGAACGATATCGCCAGGGTAACCATAAGAACCACACACAGATTGATGTTGGACTCCTATCGAGATAATCGTAATACGGGAAGTGTAATCCTTATTGATGAAAACACTAACGAAACCGTCGCAGCCGGAATGATTGTTTAAAAACGAATGTCACCCCGAGCGAAGTCGAGGGGTCTCTTATAAGTACCCAGCATACATATGAACCAACTACTCTCAATAGCCATCCAAGCCTCCCTCGAAGCCGGTAAACGCATCATGGATATCTACGAAAATGAAGGTTTTGAAGTAGATTTTAAAGGAGACGATTCGCCGCTTACCAAGGCAGATCTTGCTTCTCATGAGATTATTATGAATTTTTTAAAAGAGACAAGTATTCCTGTGCTTTCTGAAGAAGGAAGAGATCTTCCTTATGAAGAGAGAAAAGACTGGAAACAGTTATGGATTGTAGATCCTATTGACGGTACAAAAGAGTTCATTAAAAGAAATGGAGAATTTACCGTGAATATCGCACTGGTTAACAACCAGGTGCCTGTTATAGGGGTAATCTATGTTCCTGCCCAACAGGAATTATATTTCGCAGAAAAGGGAATCGGTTCTTATAAGCTTTCTAAAATCACTAAATTTAGTTCCCTAGAAAAAATATTGGATTCAGCAAATAAGCTCCCAATAGAAAAAAATAATAAACAATATACCGTCGTGGCCAGTAAGTCACATCTTTCTCCTGAAACAGAAGAGTATATTGCTTCTCTGGAAAAAGAACATGGAAATGTGGAGACCATTTCTAAAGGTAGCTCCCTTAAACTTTGTATGGTGGCTGAAGGTAAGGCAGATCAGTACCCTCGATTCGCTCCCACAATGGAATGGGATACAGCCGCAGGACAGGCAATTTGTACCTACTCCGGGAAAAATGTTCTGGACTATACTACCCAAAAAGAAATGATTTATAATAGAAAGAATCTTTTAAATAATTGGTTCTTGGTTAAATAATATTCCAAACCGGCTTAGAGCTTAGAGCTTATAGCCTATAGCAAAAAAAATGAAAACAGCATTAATCACCGGAATAACGGGGCAGGATGGAGCCTATCTAAGTGAATTTCTTTTAAAGAAAGGATATATTGTTCACGGACTAAAACGCAGATCTTCTCAGTTTAATACAGACAGGGTGGATCATTTATACCAGGATCCACATGAAGAAAATCAGCGGTTTATACTTCATTATGGCGATATGACAGATAGCACAAATCTTATTCGCTTAATCCAGGAGATTCAGCCCGATGAGATCTATAACCTTGCGGCCATGAGTCATGTACAGGTGTCTTTTGAAGTACCGGAATATACCGGTAATGCAGATGGTCTTGGAACTTTACGTATTCTTGATGCTGTTCGGTTACTGGGACTGGAAAAGAAAACAAGGATCTACCAGGCTTCTACTTCAGAACTCTACGGAAAAGTTCAGGAAGTGCCTCAATCTGAAACCACACCTTTTTATCCGCGGAGTCCTTATGCGGTTGCGAAAATGTACGCTTACTGGATTACTGTTAATTACCGGGAAGCTTACGGAATGTTTGCTTCAAACGGAATTCTTTTTAACCACGAATCTCCTTTACGTGGAGAAACATTTGTGACCCGAAAGATTACCCGTGCAGCAGCAAGAATTGCTTTAGGCTTACAGGATAAATTCTATTTAGGAAACCTTGATGCTCAACGGGATTGGGGACATGCGAAAGATTATGTACGTATGATGTGGATGATCCTTCAGGCTGAAGAAGCTGAAGATTGGGTAATTGCAACAGGAAAAACCACTCCCGTGCGTGATTTTGTAAGAATGGCTTTTGCTGAAGTGGGTATAGAACTGGCATTTAAAGGAGTTGGAGTAGATGAGAAAGCTTATGTAAAATCCTGTAGCAATCCAGATTTCCAGTTGGAAGAAGGGAAAGAAGTTCTTGCTGTAGATCCGAAGTATTTCCGTCCCACCGAAGTTGACCTTTTAATTGGCGACGCAAGCAAAGCAAAAAACAAACTTGGCTGGGTTCCTGAATATGACCTGCAGGACCTTGTAAAAGAGATGATGGGAAGCGATGTAAAGCTTATGCAAAAGGACCAGCATCTAAAATCAGGTGGGTATAATATTCTGAATTACTTTGAGTAAGACCTTCTGCAAACGGACTACCAACACCTCAATTCCTTTGCACCGGCCCTAGAGGGAGGGAATTGCGTTCCTGAATTATTTTGAATAGTACAATGATGAGGCGTTAATTCGGTGAAGCATTTAGATGATATATTGGAAAAATCTGCTGCCCCGGCTTTAAAGGGTGAAATTTCTGGGTTTAACGAAAAAATCTATTGCCCCAGCCCTAAAGGGTGAGATTTTTCCTGAAAATTACTAAATTCATCATGAAGTAATTAGCATTGAAATCGTGAAAAAAGATCATCCGGCTTATGATAGAAGTATGTGGAAAGGTGCTCCTCGTGAAAATTTTGCCAGAGCACAACAACTCAGAGCAAACATGACTGCCGATGAAAAGCTGTTATGGGAACGTTTAAAACAGAATCAGCTTGGTTATAGATTCAGATGGCAACACCCCGTCCAAAAATTTATAGTAGATTTTTACTGTCACGAATTAAGATTAGTAATTGAAGTGGATGGGGGTTATCATCAGAATCATGAGCAAAAAAAATCAGATGCTGAAAGGGAGAAATTACTTGAATTTCAGGATTTGACTATAATGCGGTTTACCAATGAGGAAGTCACAAATGATATTGAGGAGGTGATTAATACAATAAAAACCAAAATTGAAGGTCTGAAGAGTTGAAATTAAAGAAATTCTATTTTGTCCCATTCCTAAAGGGAGTAGAATTGAAATTTCATTTTCCCCAGCCTTAAAGCGAGTGGAAGTTTTTAAATAAAAATAGTTTGCTTTCTTTTTGCCACCCTTTAGGGAGGGGAAAGGAAAAAGAAATATTATATATAGGTGTTCTGAGTTCAGGAAGCGAAAAGAAATTGAAATTTCCATTTGCCCTTGCTTTAAAGAGTAGAGTTATTTTGGAATAAATCTAGTTGACTTTCTTTTTGCCACCCTTTAGGGTAGGGGAAAGGAAAAAGAAAGATTAAATGAAAATGAAAAAAAACACAAAAATATATATAGCAGGCCACCGCGGCATGGTAGGTTCTGCAATCTGGAGGAAACTGGAAGCTGAAGGCTATATCAACCTGATTGGTAAAACATCATCAGAACTTGACCTTCGCAACCAGCAGGCAGTAAATGAATTCTATTCCAAAGAAATGCCGGAAGTAGTGGTCGACGCGGCAGCGAGAGTAGGAGGGATTTTGGCAAATAATGATTATCCCTACCAGTTCTTAATGGAAAACCTGCAAATCCAGAACAACCTGATAGATGGGGCGCATAAGAACAATATTGAGAAATTTATTTTTCTGGGCAGTTCCTGCATCTATCCAAAACTGGCCCCGCAACCATTAAAAGAAGAATATTTATTAACCGCTAGCCTGGAACCAACCAATCAATGGTATGCTATTGCTAAAATTGCAGGAGTCAAAACCTGTGAAGCTATCAGGAAACAATTCGGGAAAGACTTTGTTTCTTTAATGCCGACAAATCTGTACGGCAGCCATGATAATTTCGATTTAAAAACATCGCACGTTTTGCCGGCGATGATCAGGAAATTTCATGAGGCTAAAATAAGGGAAGAGGATACCAGTCACAGTGAGCCTGTCGAACTGTGGGGCTCCGGCAATCCAATGAGAGAATTTCTATTTGTAGACGATCTTGCAGATGCGGTATTTTTCGCTCTGGAAAATAAACTACCGGAATATCTTTATAATATAGGCACAGGAATGGACCTTACGATAAAAGAACTAGCGGAAACCATCCAGAAGATTACAGGACACACAGGAGAGATCATTTGGGACAGCTCTAAACCCGATGGCACCCCGCGTAAACTAATGGATGTAAGCAAAATGAAAAATGCCGGCTGGGAGGCAACAACTTCTTTGGAAGAAGGAATTAAGAAAACATATCAGTGGTTCCTGGGGAATAGCGAAAAGTATAAGGAAGTGAAGATGTAAAAATGGCTGTAAAGCTATAGGTAATAAGCTTTAAGCAGTGAATTCGCTTCAGCATCTAGTTTGTTTGGAGCTTACCCATGCAATGCCTGGAACAATTTAAGGGTGAGGATATAAAAGAATAAAGCCAATAGCTTAGTGCCTAAAATCTAAAGCAAAAAATTGTCAGGTTGAGCGGAGTCGAAACCTACTCTTTAATTTCACGCCACTAGACGCAAAGAAAAAACGCCGCGACCGCTGCAAGTTGGTGAAAAGCTCTAAGCTCTAAGCAAAAAAGCCTAAACCTTACAGCCTACCGCCTAAAGCCTGTCTAAAACATTCATAATCATTTTTAACATTTGAAGTTTTTAATAAGTGATTTGCTACAGTATCTTCGCGGCCGGTAAAAATTTCCTTTTAACAGGAATTTAACACATCTTACCGAACCGCATGAAGACCAAAATTGGGACTCAGGGAGGCGAAGCCGTTTTAAAAATGCCGTAAGCTCTAAGCTATAAGTAGAAAAGTCTACCGCCTACCGCCTGTTTCACGCCGCGAACGCTGCGAAACCACTGCGACCGCTGCGAGCAAGGAAAAAGCCTAAAGCCTACCGCCTAAAGCAAAGGTTGAGGAGAGTCGAAACCTGGTACACAGGATTTGAAGATTTTAAATAAGATAACATAACACAATAAATTAGGTTCTAAAGCCTAAAACACAAGAAATGAAAATCAAAAACATCTGCTGCATAGGAGCAGGCTATGTTGGCGGCCCAACAATGGCAATTATCGCTCAAAAAAATCCCAAAATTAACGTTACTGTAGTAGATATTAATGAAAAGCGTATTGCTGCGTGGAATGACGAGAATGTAGAGAATATCCCTATTTACGAACCCGGATTATCTGAGGTTGTAAAGGAAGCAAGAGGTAGAAACCTGTTCTTCTCTACAGATGTGGATGCGGCAATAGATAAAGCCGAAATGATCTTTATATCGGTTAACACCCCTACCAAAACTTACGGAATTGGTAAAGGCATGGCCGCAGATCTTAAATGGATTGAGCTGTGCGCAAGGCAAATAGCCAGGGTGGCAAAAGATGATAAGATCGTTATTGAAAAATCCACGCTCCCCGTACGTACCGCTGCGGCCTTAAAGGATATCCTGGATAACACAGGCAACGGAGTAAAATACCAGATCCTTTCAAATCCTGAATTCCTGGCTGAAGGAACTGCCGTGGAAGATCTACAGGCGCCCGATCGTGTACTTATTGGAGGAGATATAGATACAGAAGAAGGGAAGGCAGCAATGCAAGCTTTGGTGAACATTTATGCCAAATGGGTGCCTCAGGAAAGTATCCTGACTACCAACGTCTGGTCTTCTGAACTTTCAAAATTGACTGCCAATGCTTTTCTGGCCCAAAGGGTTTCCAGTATTAATGCTTTAAGTGAATTGTGTGAGCATACGGGGGCAGATGTAAATGAAGTGGCAAGGGCCATAGGAATGGATTCCCGTATTGGACCAAAATTCCTGAAATCTTCGGTAGGTTTTGGAGGAAGCTGCTTCCAGAAGGATATTTTAAACCTGGTTTATATTGCAAAATCTTTTGGTTTAAATGAAGTAGCCGACTACTGGGAGCAGGTGATCATTATGAACGACCATCAAAAAAGAAGGTTTGCTGAAAATATCGTAAAAACCCTTTATAATACAGTCTCCGGAAAGAAAATAGCCTTTTTGGGATGGGCATTTAAAAAAGACACCAACGATACCCGGGAATCTGCCGCTATTTATGTTGCAGATTATCTTTTGAATGAGCAGGCAGAAGTGGTGGTTTATGACCCTAAAGTGACCGAAGAGCAAATCTATGCCGACCTGGATTACCTGGGCACCCGAAGTGAAGAGGAGAACAGGAAGCTGGTAACGGTTATTAAAGATCCTTATGAAGTTTGTCAGGATTCTCATGCTATAGCTGTGCTTACGGAGTGGGATGAATTTAAAGACTATGACTGGAAAAAGATCTATGATTGTATGCTAAAACCTGCTTTTGTTTTTGACGGGAGAAATCTTTTAGATACCCGGGAGTTAACGAAAACAGGATTTACGGTGAGCAGTATTGGATCTCCACTCGTAAGGAAAACAAAAGAAGAAAGGAAATCTGCCCAGGTAAGTTAGAAGTGAAGGTTTAAAGAAATTCAAGATGATCCTGCAAGGTTAATTGGCAAATGTCAATTCTCAATTTATCCGTGTAATCCGTGTTTCCGGAATTTAACAGTGAAATATTTTTGAGAGTAAGAAATAGCTCTATTTTTGCCGCTCAAAAAAACCTTTTAACGTTTTTTTAAGAAACTTTATCCGATTAACCTGACGAACATTTAATGTGACTCAGGGTGGCGAAGCCGTGGAAAAACAGTGTACAGTCCACAGTGGTCAGTTTGCAGTTTTTCAGTTTAGATCCATCCGTGAAATCCATTATTTAATCCGCATAATTATTTTACAGATCCGTGGAATCCTTTTTTTAAATCCGTAATCAGTTTTACAAATGAAAATAATCATAACCGGAGGAGCGGGGTTTATAGGCTCCCACGTAGTAAGGCAATTCGTTAATAAGTATCCCGATTACGAGATCATCAACCTGGATGCTTTAACCTATGCAGGAAATCTTGAAAACCTCCGGGATGTAGAAGGTAAGCCAAACTACAGGTTTATAAAAGGGGATATTACAGATGCAGCTTTTATAGATAAACTTTTCTTTACAGAACAGCCGGACGGCGTAATTCACCTGGCTGCAGAATCCCATGTAGATCGCTCAATCAGTTCTCCGTTGGAATTTGTTAAGACGAATGTGATAGGGACTGTTAACCTTCTGAACTCCGCAAAAGAAACCTGGAAAAACAATCTTGAAGGCAAACGCTTTCACCATGTTTCTACAGATGAAGTTTACGGGGCCTTAGGAGAAACCGAATTTTTTACTGAAGAAACCAGTTACGATCCGCATTCTCCTTACTCTGCTTCCAAAGCCTCTTCAGACCATTTTGTTCGAGCTTATGCAGATACCTACGGTTTACCAACAGTAATTACGAATTGCTCTAATAATTACGGACCCAATCATTTCCCGGAAAAACTTATTCCGTTGATGATCCATAATATCATCAATAAAAAGCCCCTTCCGGTATATGGGGACGGAAATTACACCCGGGACTGGTTATATGTTATTGACCATGCAGTGGCCATCGACCTGGTGTTCCATAAAGGAAATTTAAATGAAGCCTATAACATTGGTGGATTTAACGAATGGAAAAATATTGATCTGGTGCACTTACTATGTCAGCAAATGGATCAAAAGCTGAATCGTAAAGAAGGAGAAAGCGCAAAACTAATTACTTTTGTCAAAGATCGCCCCGGCCACGATCTGCGGTATGCAATTGATGCAACAAAGATCAACAAAGAACTAGGCTGGAAACCCAGCGTAACTTTTGAAGAAGGACTCTCGATAACCATCGACTGGTATCTTGAGAATAAGGAGTGGTTGCAGAATGTGACCTCAGGAAACTATCAGGATTATTACAAGAAGCAGTATGTTTAGCGGCGCTCTAAGCAGTAAGCCCTAAGCTATAAGCTAAAAAGCCTAAAGCATAGCGCGCCTAAAGCCTATTTCACGCCACGGGCGCAAAGGAAAACCGCCGCGACCGCTGCGGGCAAGGAAAAAGCTGTAAGCCGTAAGCTCTAAGCAAAAATAGCCTATCGCCTCGTTTCACGCCACGACCGCAAAAGAAAAACGCCGCGATCGCAGCGAAACCATTGCGACCGCTGCGAGCTGGCAAAAAGTTTTAAGCCATAAACTCTAAGCTATAAGCAAAAAAAGCCTACAGCCTAAAACCAACAACAAAATGAAGGGAATTATCCTCGCCGGCGGCTCCGGCACCCGTTTATATCCAATTACTAAAGGAGTTTCTAAACAGCTTCTCAATATTTATGATAAGCCGATGATCTATTATCCGCTATCGGTCTTGATGTTGGCGGGAATCAGAGAAGTTCTTATTATATCTACACCGGAAGATCTTCCAAATTTTGAAAAATTGCTTGGTAATGGATCAGAGCTTGGAATGACATTCGAATATAAAGAACAACCCAGTCCTGATGGACTGGCCCAGGCTTTTATCATTGGAGAAGAATTTATTGGTAGTGATGATGTTTGCCTGGTATTGGGAGATAATATTTTTTACGGGCAGGGACTAACCGGAATGCTCAAACAGTCTCGATTAAACGTAGAGACAGAAGGTAAAGCAACTGTTTTTGGTTATTATGTCAACGATCCAGAAAGATATGGCGTTGCCGAATTTGACAAGAACGGAAATGTCATTAGTATTGAAGAAAAACCTAAGCATCCTAAGAGCAATTATGCGGTTTCGGGCTTATATTTTTATCCCAATTCTGTAGTGGAAATTGCGAAGCAAGTAAAGCCCAGCGAACGTGGCGAGCTGGAAATTACTTCCGTAAATGAAGCTTACCTTAAGGAAGATAAGCTAAAGGTGGAATTAATGGGTCGCGGCTACGCCTGGCTGGATACCGGTACCCACGAATCGATGCTGGAGGCTTCCAACTTTATCCATACTATAGAAAAGAGACAAGGGCTCAAAGTGGCTTGTATAGAAGAGATCGCTTTTGAAAAAGGATATATTAACAAAAAAAAATTAAAAGCTCTGGCTTTACCGCTGCAAAAGAACGGGTATGGACAGTACCTTTTAAAGAGGGCACAGAGACAATAAAATGTCAGATGAATTAAGAACTAAGACAACCACTGCTTTCGGTTGGGCTGTTGGCGGACAATTATCTAATCAAATTATTGGTTTTGTGATTACTTTAGTTCTTGCCAGGTTATTAACACCCAAGGAATTTGGTCTGGCCAGTCTTGTTATGGTGGTTAATCTTATTGGCCAGGTCTTTATAGATGCCGGTATATCTTCCGGATTGATTAGAAAGAAAACGGTAAACGATACTGAATTATCCAGTTTTTTCTATCTCAATGTTATTATTGGTGTATTTCTTATGCTGCTGGTATTTCTTACCAGTTCAATTATTGCAGGAATTTTTGAAAGTGAGAATCTGGCACCTCTGTTACAACTAAGTTCAGTTCAATTCTTTATAAGTTCACTCGGATTGATGCCGATGGTTTTTTTAAAAAGGGATATTGATTTTAGATTTTTATCTCAACTTGATGTTGGTATCAATGTAACTTCAGGAATAATTACGATTATTTTGGCTCTTTTAGGTTTTGGCGTTTATAGCCTTATTTTTCGGAGCATTGTCAGCGGTTTGATAAATGTCTGGTTTCTTTGGAAAAAGACTCCATGGAGACCAGGTTGGGTTTTTTCTTATAGCAGTATAAAACCAACTTTAAATTACAGTACGGGAATCTTAGGAATTGGTATAGTGAACATCGTATCAGAAAAGTTTAGTACGATTTTGATCGGTAAATTCTTTTCTATAGCGACTATTGGTATTTTCGAAAGGGCGGCAAATACCAGGGGCTTGATTCTGAAGAATTTTGGACCTTTATTCAATAAGGTATTCTTTCCGGTGTTGTCCAAGATACAGGACGACGAAGTTAGATTGCGGTCGTATTACCTTAAGGCCATACAAATGGTATCTTTACTTGTGGTTTTTTCTATGGCCATATTGTTTTTGTTTTCAGATACATTGATCTATTATTTGTACGGAAAACAATGGATGGAGGCGGCACCTATGCTTAAGGTCCTATGCCTGGCAGGGCTGGTATTACCAATTAGTAATATAAATTTAAATCTCTTTATGGTCAAAGGGAAGTCAAGATTTTTAATGAGTTACGAATTTGGAAAACATATTATTTCTGCTATTATCATGCTGATAGCCATTAGTTTTGGAATGAAAAGTTTTTTGTACAGCCTGGTAGGCATCGCATATCTGTTCTTTTTTATGAATATTACGTTGACCTATATAAAATTTAATTTTTCAATTCAGGACCAACTATTAGCATTCGCCTCTAAGTTAGCCCCAGCATTAATTCTTGTTTTAATTATTGAATATGTGATACTGCCAAATACGGCTTCTTTAAAGTATGCTTTAGTTGTAGCGCCCCTTTTTGCTATAGCCTATTTTACTGTGGCTTTTTTAATGGATAAGGAATTGTTTTTCTTAATTAAGAAAATGGTTGAACCCAAATTTAGGCAGATAACAAAAAGAATAGCTTATTATTTTTAATAAGACAAAAGGTTTTAATTTGAACATTCGATGATAATCACCAGAGATTTCGTTTTTATTCACATGCCTAAGACAGGAGGCACTTTTGTACATGGTATCTTCAAACAAATAGTAGCTAATTATAAACAGGAGCATCCCGTAAAATGGTATATGAATAGAATTGGGTATAAACTTAATCTTATAGCACCGGTTTATCAAAAGTTAACTAATGTCGAGTATTATGAGTATCCAAACAACGACGTAACAGGTCAACATGCAGGAGTTTCTTTCATTCCTGGAGAATACAAGAAATTACCTGTAATTTCGGTGAAACGGGATCCTGCCAAAAAATTTATTTCTGCCTTTTATTATAGATGGTGGGAGCGATTTCCAACTCTATCGGAAACTCATTTAAAAGGCCTGTTTCCAAACTATCCCAACATTTCAATTGAGGAGTATTTTGATTTAGAGTATAACCATGTTTTAAAAAGGTTCTTTTCTGCTGATTTTAGAGAAGATATTGGTGTCATGTCCTGGCAATTTATCAGAATGTATGCTACCGACCCTATGTACGTTTATAAAAATATTACAAAAGCCAATTTTCCGGAAATAGTAAAAACTCACTTTAAAAATGTTGATTTTTTTGAGATGGAGCAGTTAAGTTCCGAATTTGAAACCTACATAAGGTCAACCAGTTTTGATGAATATGCTGATTATTTTAAAACCGAGAAACGTATTTACCCACCGGGCTCCAATAATAAAAAGCGACCGGAAAGCCTATCCGAAGAATTTTTAGAAAAAATTAAAACCAAAGAGTGGATTTTGTATACTTATTTTCCAGAATATAACGTATGATACCTGTAACTAAACCTTTTCTACCTCCACAGGAGGAATACCAAAAATATCTTAACGGCATCTGGAAAAGAGAATGGCTCACCAATATGGGGCCGCTCGCGAGTGAGCTGGAAATGGAACTGAAAGCTTACCTCAACCTAAAACATCTTTTATACGTAACTAATGGGACGATTGCCTTGCAAATGGCAATTAAGGCTTTAGAATTAAAAGGTGAGATTATCACTACTCCATTTTCGTTTGTAGCCACTACCAGCAGTATTGTATGGGAAGGGTGCCAACCTGTTTTTGTGGATATTGAGGAGGATTCATTAAATATTGATGCTACTAAAATTGAAGAAGCAATAACTGAAAAGACTTCAGCAATCCTGGCGACGCATGTTTATGGTAATCCCTGTGATGTAGAAAAAATACAGGAGATAGCAGGTAAGCATAACTTAAAAGTAATATATGATGGCGCCCATGCTTTTGGTGTAAGGATAAATGATCAGTCTATATTTAATTATGGAGATATTTCTATATGTAGCTTACATGCTACCAAATTATATCACTCTGTAGAAGGAGGTCTTTTAATAACCAAAGATCCGGTATTATTAAAAAAGCTAGCTTTTATCAGGAATTTTGGTTTTAATGGACCTGAAAATTTCGCCGAATTGGGAATCAATGGAAAAAATTCTGAATTTCATGCGGCAATGGGACTAGTCAATCTGAAATACATTCAGGATATCCACGAAAAAAGAAAAGTTGTAACTGAAAGATATAATCAGAACCTGTCTCATTTTGCTGCACGAAGATCCATTTGGAATAGTATGGCAACCAAAAACTATGCTTACTATCCTCTTATCTTCGAAGATGAAGATCTCATGAGAAAGTGTATTGATTTTTTAAATAGCCATGAAATTTTTACGCGTCGTTATTTCTACCCTTCTCTGGCCAATACTCTTCCATACATATCGTCCAAAGCGTTTGAGGTGACTGACGATATTGCAAAACGAGTTTTATGTTTGCCCTTATTCTATGATTTGACTCTTGAAGAAGTAGATCTCATTTGCAGACTTCTTTTACGAATCCAGAACAATTAATTTTTAGAGAACATCAAATCTTTTCTAAAACTGGCTATAAACAGAATAGTTACTATAGAATGGAATTTTTTGTCTCTTCAAAAAAATAGGTATAAAACCTTTGTTAATCTTTAAGAATATTCTAAAGTGAAAATTACAAATGTAGTAGTGTTTGGTGCGGGACCTCATGGCAGGGTAATCATAGATATCTTACAAGACCAACCTGAATATAAAATCGTAGGTGTAATTGATTCGGTACAAACTATAGGAAGCGAATTTTATGGCTACGAAGTTATTGGCAGGCAAAATGAATTGAAAGCCTTATGCGACAAGTATAATTTTCATTCTGGTATTGTTGGTTTGGGTGATAATTACTCAAGGGAAAAAGTTGTCCTTGAAATCCAGGAACGAAATGATAATTTTAATTTTATAAATGCCATTTCTAAATTTTCTTTTCTGAGTCCCTCAATATCTATAGGAGTTGGTAACGCGATTATGCCTGGAGTAGTCATAAATTCTGAATCAATAATTTCAAATCATTGTTTGCTTAATACTAATAGTGTTTTAGAACATGATAGTGTTATGGAGAATTTCGCTTCTTTATCAGTAGGAGTTAAAACTGGAGGCCTTTGTAAATTTGGAAAATATTCGGCTATGTCAATAGGGTCAACAATTTTAGACAGAATTACTATTGGAGAAAATGTGGTAGTGGGAGCTGGTTCTTTGGTCACAAAAGACCTGGAAAGTCATGGTCTCTATTATGGATCACCGGCAAAACGAATAAGAGACAGAAAGCCTTCTGAAAAATTTTTGAAGTAATGCAAAAACCTAAAGTATCAGTTTGCGTGATTACCTATAATCATCAAGAATATATTGAAAAATGTTTGGACAGTATTTTAGAGCAGCAAACTAACTTTAATTACGAAGTAGTGATAGGTGAAGACTGCTCGACAGATCGAACTGCTTCGATAATCCAAGATTATACCACAATTCATAAAAACATTCGCTTTTTAGACAACTCAAGAAACCTGGGTGCTATACCTAACTTTATTAGGTCTATGAAAGCTTGTAAAAAAGGCCAATATATCGCTTTTTGTGAAGGAGATGACTACTGGATTGATGAAAACAAACTTCAGAAGCAAGTTGATTTTTTGGAGCAAAATTTACAATATGGTGGAGTTTGTGGTGAGATTGTAAGCAGAGATGTTGAGAACCAGGTAGAAAATAAACTGGAATTCAAAAATGAAGGTGAAATTAGTTTTCAAGATATCATTGTTAAAAATAAAATTCATTCCAATACAATGCTTTTCAGAAGCGAACTTATGGAAAGGAATGCGATGGATGCGATGAACGAACTTTCAATTGGTGATTGGTATTTAAATTTAATAATAACCAAACAAAAATCTTACTATTATTTACAGGAGCATTTTGCACTTTACAGAGTTCACGGTCAGGGAATCTTTTCGAAAAAGTCAAATTTCTATAAATCATTTCAGAAAGTAAGACTGCTATACCTTTTTTTGCAGAAGGAAGGTGATAACAAGAACTCTAATCTAATCAGAAAATCACTTGCCTTTCACATTTTTGGAGCTCTAAAGGCTTCAGGTAAAGAGAACAAAAAGGAAATAAAAGAATTGTACACTATTCTTTTGACCGAAAGAATATACAAAATTAATCGCTCTGTTGTTCGAAGCGCAATCAATTTAATAAAATGATGTACTCTGAAATTAAAATAGGGCAAAAGGCGGAAGTAACGCATACACTTACTGCAAAGGATATTTCTAATTTCGTTCAATTAACGGGTGATGATAACCGATTACATGTAGATGCTGAATTTGCTAAAAAAACATCATTTAAAAAGCAAGTAGCCCATGGTATGTTGGGAGCATCTTTTATTTCGACAGTTATTGGCACAAAGTTACCCGGAGATGGTGCATTATGGTATTCACAAAATCTCGATTTTTTGTTACCTGTTCGTATTGGAGATACCATAACTGTAATTGCTGAGGTTATTAAAAAAAATGATCGCGATGAAATCATTGAGCTTTCAACTAACATATTTAATCAAAATAAGCAACAGGTGACCAAAGGTGTTGCCAAAGTAAAGATTGTACAGCAAACCCAGGACAAAGAAGCCGTAACGGGTGAAGATATTGAAGAAACCCAAAAGGTAGCATTAATATTAGGTGCCTCTGGAGGAATTGGTTTCGAAACAGTAAAATTATTGCTTAAGCAAAACTGGAAAGTTATTGCCCACTACAATTCATCATCTGAAGCCCTGTTAAAGACTAAAAATGAAGCCCCTGAGAATCAATTACTCCTATTAAAGGCTAATTTAAATCAGGATGATTTTGGGGCTATGTTCACGCACTTTTTGGAAAGATATGAACTAAAAATAGATGCATTAGTAAATGCATTGTCTGCACCTATTCCAAATATAATCATAGAAAAATTAGAATGGAGTGACTTTTTAAGACAGTTAGACATTAATATTAAGACTCCCTTAGCCATCATTCAAAATTGTTTGAAGAGGTCTTTATTTAATATTAACGCTTCAATAGTGATGCTTTCATCACAAGTTGTTGAGCAACCAAGTAACAATTGGTCTCATTATATCACTGCTAAATCTGCCCTCCAGGGATTCATGAAATCCTTGGCTTTAGACTTAGCGGTTAAAAAAATAAGAGTTAATCAGGTATCACCAAGTCTTACACCTACTAATTTGGTAAGTGAAATTCCAGAAAAAACTAAATTGCTTACCGCCGCAAAAACGCCACTTAAACGTTTAGCAGCACCAAATGATATCGCCCAGGCCATTGTCTTCCTGGCAGATTCTTTAAAGAGCGGTTTCGTTACCGGTGAAACTATCCGCGTCAATGGTGGTCAGGTCATGTGGTAATACCAAACAGAAGTATAAAGTATAAATGAACAGTTATTTAGACCTTTTAAAAGCTAATTCACAACTCAAGCAGGAGCCAAAGCAACATAGCCTTGATCTGCTGGTTCTTAATAATATTACCACAAATCCCATCAGGGAATATTTGGAATACAATTGCGCCCTGCACAATATTAAAGCAGAAATTTCTTTTGGCGATTACGATAATATCGCCCAGAATGCCCAGGAATTTAATGTAGAGAATAAAACCATCCTCATTTTTTGGGAAGTGGCCAACTGTTTGCATGGTTTGGAGTATAAAATTGAAACTTTTACTGCTGAACATTTAGAAGCTCTTGAGCAAAAAATTCAAACGGAACTCAAAATTACTTTTGAAGCATTATCCAAAGCGTCATTAGTCATAATGAATAAGTTTACCGCTTTACCATTTAGCTTTTTACAGACGCAAAATGGTGCACTTGAAGCGCTTGCCTCCCGGCTCAACCAATTTTGTGAAGAGCAGGCTCCGGGCTCCATAAAATGGATCAATATTGATAAGTGCCTCGTGCAAGCGGGGATTGATAAAACTATTGACTATAAGGGTTATCTTAAGAACAAACTACTGTACAAACACGATTTTTACTGGAATTATGTGCAATTGATACAGCCTTACTTTAATGCTTTAACTGGTCAGGTTAAAAAACTTATGGCTCTTGATTGCGACAATACACTATGGAAAGGCATTTTAGGAGAAGATGGTGTTGACCACATTGCCATGGACGAAAATAATTATAAAGGTCAGCCTTTTGCAGCCGCCCAGTACAGGGCGATGGCTTTGGGTAAAAAAGGGGTGCTTTTGGCATTGGCAAGCAAGAATAACGCTGCCGATGTGGATGCAGTATTCGAGGATCATAATGCTATTTGTTTAAAGGCAGACGTATTGCTGGCTAAAAAAGTTAATTGGGAGGCTAAAGGAGAGAATCTTAAACAATTGGCCAAAGAACTGAATATTGGGATTGATTCTTTTGTATTTGTTGATGACAGCGCTTTTGAGGTGCAGTTGATGCGGGATCAGGTACCTTCCATAGCAACAATACAAGTTGCTAAAAATGCTGTTCAATATTATATCGAGCAACAGCAATGGGCCAATTATTTTGTTCAGCTTAACGAAAGCAGGGAAGATGTTAACAAACTGGACCAATATAAGCAGAATGTTGAGCGTGCTACCGCCGAAAACAAATTTGAAGATTTTGAAAGCTTTTTGGATTCCCTGGATTTGGAGTTGTGCATTCATAAAAATGACACCCAACTTATATCCCGCATGGCGCAAATGACCCAAAAGACAAATCAATTTAATCTGACTACGCCAAGATATACTGAAGCTCAAATGGAACAATTTGTTAATAGTAAAGATTATGATTGTTTCGCATTTGGCGTAAAGGATAAATTTGGAGATAGTGGCATTACCGGACTTTGCATTGTAAACTATACAGACCAACAGACTGCCATTATTGATACTCTATTGATGAGTTGTAGAATTTTAGGGAGGACTATTGAATATAAATTTTTAGAGGAAGTGCTTTTGCAGGCTTTCACTAAAGTCGAGAAGCTAAACGCTACTTATAAGGTCACCAGGAAAAATGCGCAAGTCGCTGATTTCTATAATAAAATCGGATTTGAACTTACCGAAGAAACAGAGGCAATGAAGTTGTATTCAATGAATAAGACCTCGCTTTCAGCTTCTAATTCTTATAATTATATAAAAGTAAATTATGCCTGAAATTGAAAATAAACTAAAGGAAATTATGTCCTTGGTATTTGAAGTTCCAACAACAGAAATTACAGATGATACCAATCCAGACGATCTGGATAACTGGGATTCTATTGGTACAATCAACCTGATCACAGCGCTCGAAGATGAATTTGATATTGAATTTGAAGAAGAGGAAATCCTGGAAATGCTCAATTTTCAATTGATCAAAATAAATATCGAGGAAAAACTTGAAGCTTAGTGGCAGTAGTTCTTAAAGAAGTAGAACATTCAGATTTTAGTCAAATCCACAGTTTGTTTGCTGAGGTGTATGGCAAACAACCGGATGATGGTTTTAAAAAGGCCTTTTTCGATCATGATCAATTTTTGGGGAATTGCCTAATTGATAATACGCTTGCCAACGAACCTATGGTGGGGTATTTTGGTTGCTTTACCTATCATAGAACCATAGGAGGTAAAAACTATAAATTTTATAATTCGCATACATGGATTGTGAAAGAAAACTATAGAAAGCAATCCTTAAAATTATTGATGCCATACCTGCGTTTAAAGGATGGTATTGTCACCAATTTTAGTGCAAATGATAAGGTCGCGCAGATTCTGGACCAGTTGAAATTCTCTAAAATCCCAATAGTTAATACCATTGTCAAATTATCTTTTAGTTTTAGGTCTTACGCAGCACAACGGAAGATTGAATCTCTTGAATTGCAAAGTGATATTACCAGAAGCCATCAGCCTTATGTAGGTTTAAGTTTAAACCTAAAGTTACCGAATACAGATCAAAATCTGGAATTGATTTTAAAACCTATTGATAAAAAACCAACTTGGGTACAGCGTATTAATGTAACTTCAAAGTCAATCACCAAGCGTCCAATTATAACAAAGAACTATTTTCTTTATAAAGTTCACTATACCAACGCACCTGATATATTATTGAAAAATTTAGATGTTCTAAGTCATTATTTATTTCTAAATGGAAAAATAGGTGGTTTGGTGTTGCCGGAACTATTTATTGAAAACTTACCACAAAATCGAGTAGACAAAAAATATGAAGATATCATTTTTATAAAGTCCAATCAGGAGCAGACGCCCAAAATTGATTTTTTATTTTCCGAAGTGTTTTATTTGAATATTGCCGATAAATAATGATTTCTACTCTCAAATCAAAAATCAGTCAATTTCTGATGCCAAAATCCAAATTGGTCATTTTGAACTATCATCAGTTAGGCGAAGATTTTGATCCGAAAATTCACAATGAATTTATTTGGAACACGACAGAATTGTTTGAAAAGCACATGTCATACCTCAGGCAGAATTTTACCATCGTGTCTCTGACGGAAGGTTTAAAAGCTTTGAAAAATAAAACTATCAATGAAACTATGGTCAGCATCACTTTTGATGATGGCGATGCATCCATGACCAGTTTGGCAATGCCGATTTTAGAACGCTTACAAGTTCCAGCCACATTTTTCATCAACACTGCGTACGGCGAAGAAAAAATGGGTTATTGGTATAATTTGGGGCCTTATTTTCAGAATAACGAGCTACTTGAAGCCTCCACTGCTATAAGAAATACGGTTGATTCCAATGAATATCACAATCTTTTAAAATTGGAAGATGCGGTTAATGTTGAAAACAATCCAAGGCCTTCGCCATTTTACGCCAACTATAAAGATTTTGAAACCTGCACCAACCCATTATTCCATTTTGGATTGCACGGACATGAGCATTTACGGTTCTCTATGTTGACACGTGAAGCCCAAAAGGAAAATTTGCGCAAAAATATCGAAACCATGAAACACTGGCCTAATTATGTACCACATTTTGCAATCCCATTTGGCAAACCCCAGGATTGGAATACTGATACGCTGGAAATCGCCAAAGAATTGGATGTGGTCCCTTTTTTGGCACATCACGGTTATAATACTCAGTACAAAGACCCTTTTCTAAGATTTTCCGTAGATACCAAAAATTTGAAGTCAGTGTTCCAAAGTTTCAGTCCGTTTCAAGGAAGTTACTATAAATTGAATAAGTTAAACTTTTAAATGCGACGTCTCTATTATTTTACTGACTCTTTTCCGTTTTCTGTAGACTACACCTGGAAATCTGCAGAAGTCAATGAAGCCTCGAAAAAGTTTGATGAAGTAATTATTGTTCCATTTACTTATACAAAAGAAAATAAATTTTCATTTGCTAAAAATGTTCATATCGTTGAGCCAACTTTAGGCAAAACTTTATTTGCCAAGCCCCAATACCTTAAGCATTTAATAGCTTCTACGCAACCAAAACCGTGGTTTAGAGAATTTTTCAGAGCTATAACAAAGGGGAAACAGGCTATTATTGATTGGTACCTGGCTACGATTTACAGCGATATTATAGTTAAAAAAGATATTTTTAAACAACTTGAAAAAGAAAAAGATCAACAGGAATATAGTGTATTGTTTTTTCAATGGACAATGAATAATGCATTGTTAGTTCCATTATTACGTAAATGGGGTTACCAGAACATTATATGCAGAATGCACGGCTTTGATCTCTATGAGTTCAGGCATAACAATTACATTCCTTATAAGGCTGATTTACTAAAAAATGCCAGTATTTGTACGTTTATAAGTGAGCATGGACGGGATTATGCTACACAACTCTATCCATTTATAAAATCCAAAAGCAAATTGCACTATTTAGGGGCAAAGGAGATGGGTGAAAACATATTGGATCCGGATCAAAAGTTCCATATAGTAAGTGTATCCAGAGCTGTGCCCTTAAAGCGATTAGGGCTCATTGTAGAGGCCTTAAAACTTTTGAAAAGACCTGTGAAATGGACGCATATTGGAGATGGATATGCTTTAGAGGAGGTCAGGAAGAGTGCACAAGAAATTGAAAAATTTAATGTGTACTGCGAGGTGAAGTTTTTAGGCTGGTTAAATCCAGAGGCTATTAGGTCTTATTTTTCTGAAAACGGGATCAATGCTTTAATATTAGTAAGTGAGACAGAAGGCTTACCGGTTGTTATTATGGAAGCATTCTCTGCCTCTATCCCTGTAATTGCTACAGATGTTGGCGGGGTATCTGAACTAGTAAACGCAGAAAACGGTATTTTGTTGACCTCAAACCCAGAAGCTTCTGAAGTCGCAGACGCGATTGAGCTCTTGGTAGATGAGCCTATAGAAGTACAAGACACACGTAGAAAAACAGCATTTCAGAGTTATTCGGCATCCTTTGATCTAAAAAAAAACAGTAAAGAATTTATAGGTTTTTTATCAGAACAATGCCACTAGTATCTGTCATCATACCCAATCATAATAGTATAAAGTTTATTAAAGCAACTTTAGATTCTGTTTTCAAGCAAACTCATAAGAATATTGAAATCATAATTATTGATGATGGGTCCACCGACGGTTCTTTTGAATACATTTCAGATTTAAAAAATCAAAATGTAAAACTTATAAAAAATCCCGGAAAAGGCGCCTGTGCCGCCAGAAATTATGGTTTAAAAATTGCAACCGGTGACTATATCCAGTTTTTAGATGCAGATGACTTATTGGATCCAGAAAAAATAAGGGTACAGGTAGAATTACTCGAAACAACCAACGAGAAAATAGCAGCGTGTAGCACCCTACATTTTTATGAGACACCAACAGAAGGAATAATAACGGACACAGCTTTTTTGTATAATACAGATAATATTCACGAGTTTTTACTGAATCTGTATGGTGCCGATGGGAAAACACATACCATGGTTGCACAGCATGCATGGTTAACTCCAAGGACAGTGATAGATCGAGCGGGCTATTGGGATGAAAGCCTTATTAAAGATCAGGACGGAGAGTTTTTTTGTAGGGTTGTTATGGCATCGAATGGGGTTTGTTTTGCAGAAAAAGTTTTATGCTATTATCGAAAACACAAACGAGCAGGGAGCGTATCAAGCGGAAAATCTGAAAAACATCTTAGAAGTCAATTGGAGTCTTTAAACTCTAAAGCAGCACAATTAGAAAAAGTACGAGATACAAAATTTTACCGAAATGCCATGGCCTTGCAATATAAAATAATAGCCATTGACGCATACCCAATGCATAAAACCACTTATAAAGCTGCGATTAATAAAGTGAACCAGTTTGGAGGTAGTACCTATGAGCCTGTTTTGGGAGGTAAGATTATTGAAACCATAAAATCGATTTTTGGCTGGCGCGCGGCAAAATCATTTTCTGTGTTCATTCACAAATACGTGAAAGTATAAATGAAACATCTTCTTTTTATTACAACTTCAAGTTTAGCAGCAAACCCTAGGCTTGTCAAGGAATTTGAAGCCCTTAAACATAAATTTACCTGTCATGTTTTGTGCTTTAAACATCATGACTGGAGCTTAGAGCTATCCAAGGCCATTAAAGCTGAAAACCCGGAAGTTCATTTTGTCGAGATCGACAGAAAAAAAGAAGCTTTTAAAACAGTTTTTTTTAAGGTCTTACAAAAAATTGCTATTGTGCTCAACCCATTTTTTCCAACCAATTTTGGAGTGTGTGCATTTGCCAGTAATGACAAAGCCCTGCAATTATGGTTTATGGCTAATGCTCTACAGAAAAACTTAAAGTTTTCCCGAATAGTTGCTCATAACCTGGGTGCTTTTTATTCAGCTGTAAAACTTTCAGAAAAATATGATGTTGATCTACAATTGGATATAGAGGATTATTATCCCGGAGAAGCCCTGTATTTCAATAAAACTCATGAGAAGAATAACAGGATCCAGCTTATGAGGACCAGTTTTCTACGAGCAGATAGTATTACCTATGCTTCCAAAGGAATACAACTGGAGTGTGAAAAGCAGTTTAAAGTGGACAGCCGAACAGAAAATGTTACTATCATTAATTCCTTTAATGCAGAAGATTTTAGAAAACCGGGAAACAATAGTTCAAAAATTCTGAAATGCGTTTGGTTTTCTCAGCATATTGGTCCCAATCGCGGCCTCGAAAAGATTTTCGCAGCGGCAAAAAGCTTAGACCAAATAGAATTTCACCTTATAGGTAATCCTAATCAGAACTATTTAGATACTGTAAGATTAAGCGAAAACATAATGCTGCATGACATCATGAAACAGGAAGATTTACATAAATTTTTAAGTCAAATGGATATTGGTCTTGCTCTTGAAAATGTAGAAGCAGACGGTAATCGCAATATCTGTTTAACAAATAAATTTTTGGCATATGTCCAGGCAGGTTTATATGTTTTAGCAACCAATACCTTTGGTCAAACCCAGTTTTTGAGTTCCTTAGATTATAATGCAGGTCTTATTATGGAATCTTCCTTAGAAAAATCTCTTCAGGATCTAGACCGCAACTTAATAAACACGACTGCTAATATAGAGAGATGGCAGAACGCCAAATCTTTTTCCTGGGAAAAGGAACAAATTAAGTTACAGAAATTAGTATCATGAAAAAGGTTTTGATCATTTATCCCCATTGGCATCCTGCAAACCTTGCAGGTGTTCACCGGCCCCGCCTAATAGGAAATTTCCTGAAGGATTTTGGCTGGACACCGAGGATTTTAACAGTACAGGAAGAATATTTTGAAGAAACTCCTGATCATGATTTCAACCGAACTTTTTCTTCTAATTTTGAGGTAACACGGGTAAAAGCCTTAAAAACCTTTAAGCCGAGATTGATTGGAGACATTGGGTTGAGAGCCTTTTATTCATTATGCAAAAAAGCAAAGGAAATAATTGAATCGGAAAAAATCGACTTTATCTGGTTACCTATTCCTTCCTTTTATAATTCTTTGCTGGGAAGACTTATATATGAAAAAACAAAGGTTCCTTATGGGATAGACTATATCGATCCCTGGGTAAGAGATATTACAAATCAAACAGGAGTGCGGGCTCAGCTAAGTCAGTCGGTTGCAAGAGCTTTAGAACCTATTGCCGTTAAAAAAGCAAGCTTAATAAGCGGAGTATCCACACCTTATTATGAACCTGTTCTAAAGAAAAATTTTCCCGAGTTTTATAATAAGGACAATGAATTACTATCTGAGACGCTAAACTCTAAATCAGGAAAGAAAATAGTTCATGTTTCAATGCCTTATGGTTTCGATCCCAACGATCACGAAGTTATTCTTCCTCAAGTAAAGTTTCCATGGAAAAATGATCCTAAAGACCAAAAGAACTGGATCTACGCAGGCGCCTTTCTTCCCAATAGCCACACTCTACTTTCTGCATTTTTTGAAGCTATTGCGAATTTAAGAAAGAAAGGGCTTTGGAACGAAAAAATAAAATTGTGGTTTGTAGGTACCGGGGCTTATCCCGCGAAATCAATTACAGCCTATGCAGAGGAGTTTGAATTACAGGATATCGTGACCGAAAAACGGGACCGTTATCCTTTTCTACAAGTTCTGAATTTTCTTTCAGCGGCAAATACGGTAATGATCATAGGAAGTACGGAGAAGCATTATACAGCCAGTAAGACCTTCCAGGCACTTTTAAGTAAAAAACCGGTATTTAGCGTCTTTCATACAGAAAGCAGTGCTGTAAAAGTCATGGAAGATTGTAAAGCAGATGAATATACAGTACGCTTTGATCCAGTTGAAGTTAGAAAGACTCTAGTAGAGCAATTTGAGGAGAAACTTTTAAACCGTCTAAACGCTACATCTTGGAACCCAGATCTGGAGGTGTTAAATAAATTTTCAGCTAAAGAATCTGCTCGTAAATTGGTTGATGCGATGGAAAAGGTATTAGAATAAAACTATGATGAAAAGATTAGCCATTGTCATAACACATCCTATTCAGTATTACGCTCCATTGTTCAGATTACTGGCAGGAGAACCGGATATTGAAGTGAAGGTTTTTTATACCTGGTCTCAGGCTAAGGAAAAAGTAAAGGACAAGACTTTTGGAAAAGATATACAGTGGGATATTCCTTTGTTAAATGGCTATAACTACGAATTTGTAAAAAATGTCTCTAAAAGCCCGGGTAGTAATAAGTGGAGCGGGATAGAAAACCCTGAGCTTATTAAAAAAATCGAGGAATTCCGGCCCGGTGCGATTCTGGTCTTTGGATGGAATATGAAGAGTCATTTCAAAGTAATGAAATACTTTAAAGGTAAAGTCCCGGTTTGGTTTAGGGGTGATTCTACTTTGTTGGATGAGACTAAAGGATTAAAAACTCTCGCTAGACGCCTTGTACTCAAATATGTTTATAAAAACATTGATAAGGCATTTTATGTAGGCCGGGAAAGCAAAAAATATTATTTAGCTCATGGTTTAAAGGAAGCAGAGCTCGTGTTTGCTCCTCATGCAATAGATAATGATAGGTTTATTGATTCGGAGGGAGAATCTGACAGACTGGCTAAAACCTGGCGCAAGGAACTGGGATATAAAAATGAAGATACGGTAATTCTGTTTGCCGGTAAATTCGAGCAAAAGAAAAATCCATTACTTCTAGTAAATGCTATAAAAAGTTTACAGGAGAAAAAAAAGTCCAATTTAAAATTGCTTCTTCTAGGCAATGGGCCTCTGGAAGCCGAAATTGAAGCTGAAATAAAAAACTGCTCTTATATAAAGAAGCTGCCTTTTCAAAATCAGTCCAAAATGCCGGTTGTATATCGAGTTGCGGATATTTTTTGTCTTCCGTCTAAGGGACCTGGAGAGACCTGGGGATTGGCCGTGAATGAAGCTATGGCTTGTTTCAAACCTGTTTTAGTTAGTGACAAGGTAGGCTGTGCACCTGATCTAATAGAAAATAATAACGTAGGTGAAATATTTGAATCCGGTAACTTAGAAGATCTTAAAATTAAGCTCCGGGATATGTGCCAGACGAATTTAGACTTGACCGGTAAAAATGCTAAAGAGATCATCACGGAATGGAACTTTAATAAGATCTCTGAAGCAATTAAATCTGAACTTCAGAAATGACCTTACTCTCTATTCTAGGCTTAATAACTCTGGGAATAATTCTGCTTCGCTTATTCAATAAGCTTGGACAAAGTTTACCGGTGATCGAGCTGCTTTTGGCAATTGCCGGCCTACAGTGGATTCTTGGTCCAATTATAAGTTACAGCTCTGAAGTATCCCATTATAAATATTATATGTATGTTCCCCAGGAGACCTACATGTCTTTTGTAGTTCCTGCTTTTGTGATTTTTTCAGCTGTTGCGTTACTATGGAAAAAAGAGATTTTCACTTTTGATGAAGCTGATCTGTCTAAATATTCCGGTTATGGTTTGAAAATACTTCTCTTTGGTATTGCAGCAGATATTGCCGGCAGGTTTGCCCCCCAGTCACTGGCCTTTTTTTTATTCCTGCTGTCGCAATTTAAATTTATTGGAGCGGCATTATTGCTCTTTTCATCTTCCAAAAAAGAGCGGTTGTTATTTTATGCCGCAATAGGTTATTTGTTTGTTACCTCCATATATAATGCTCTATTTCATGATTTTCTATTATGGAGTACTTTTTATTTTATGCTATGGGCTCTAAAGTATAAACCGGGAGTACAAAAAAAGATATTTATTCTTTTAGCAGGTCTGGTTTTTGTAATAAGCCTGCAGACTGCAAAGGCAGCTTTAAGAGCTGAAATATGGAACGGATATGAGGGAGATAAAATAGCATTATTTTTTAATGTTCTGGATCAGGAATTAAGCAATACCAATTTTGATGATACAGAACAGGAAGGACTTAATGTTAGGTTAAACCAGGGTTGGATCATTTCTGCTATCATGAAAGAAGTTCCTGAAGAAGAACCTTTTGCTGATGGAGCTACTGTAAAAGAAGCTGTGACGGCAAGCCTGCTTCCCAGATTCCTATCTCCAAATAAAAAAAAGGCCGGAGGTCAGGAAAATTTCATGAAATACACAGGCCTTCATTTAGGAAAGAATACTTCTATGGGGATGAGCATAATTGGAGAGGCTTATGCTAATTTCGGTTCCTTTGGTGGAATATTTTTTATGCTAATCTGGGGCTTTTTTTTATCGGTTTACTGGAACCGCATTAAGGCATTAAGTGAGAATCATCCTGTTTTGATCTTCTTTATACCTCTATTGTTCTTCCAGGTAGTAAAAGCGGAAACTGAACTGGTGGTGGTTTTAAATCATATGGTAAAGGCCAGTATTGTGGTTGCACTATTCTTTTGGGCGGCACGAAAACAATTAAAGTGGGATATTTAGTATGCAAAAAAAAAATCTAACTTTAATTTTTAGAAAACGCCTTCCGCAGTTCAACAGCATTGAAGAAATTTTTCTCCAACTGTTGGAACAATTTAAGAGGCAACATGATGTACATCACATTGAGGTGCCGAATTCAGGAGCAGATCCCAAAAGTGCTTTTAAGAACATTCAGTTTATAAATAAGAATAAGAGTCAGATCAACCATATTACGGGCCATATTAATTATGGTTCAATGGCTTTAGGTAGAAGTGGAATTTTAACAATACATGACATTGGTTCTGCCTTTTATGGAGCAAGCCTTCATAAATTGTATATAAAAATTTTTTGGTTCTGGATTCCTGCATTAATAGTGAAAAAAATTACTGTCATTTCCCATTTCTCAAAAAAAGAACTAAGTGAATTAATTCCTTTTGCTAAAAACAAAATAGTAGTAATTCATAATCCGGTAAATTCCAATTTACAATATTGTCCAAAACCTTTTAACGAGGAAAATCCAGTGCTGCTGCATATAGGTACAAAATCTAATAAAAACCTGGAACGAACCATAGAAGCATTGGAAGGAATAAAATGCAGGTTATTAATTATCGGTGATCTCTCTGAAGAACAGCTAAAATTACTTGCTAAGTATAAAATAAATTACACTAGCAGAAAGCATCTTCCTTTTTCAGAAATTAAAGCTGCTTATGAAGAATGTGACCTGGTAAGTTTTGCTTCTCTCTATGAAGGATTTGGAATGCCGGTTATTGAGGCTCAGGCGGTGGGGAGGCCGGTCTTGACCTCCGCCATAGAACCATTAATTGAAGTAGCCGGCGATGCAGCCTGTATGGTAAATCCAACAGACGTTCGGGATATTCGAAAGGGTCTTTTAAGAATTATACAAGAAGATAAATATCGTGAAGAACTAGTCAGGAAAGGACAGGAAAATGTCAAACGTTTTCAATTAAAGAACATAGCTGCAAAGTATTTAGCTTTATACAAAGAGGTCGCAGATGCCTGAAAAGAAAAAAATTCTAATTTTTATAGACTGGTTTCTTCCAGGTTATAAAGCGGGCGGGCCAATACAGTCTGTAGTGAATTTAATTAATCACCTTGGTCATGAATACGATTTTGATGTGGTGACCTCTAATAAGGATTTGGGTGAGATTGAGGCGTATCCAAATATCATTTTTAATAAATGGCTCGAAAGGGAAAAGTACCGGGTGATCTATTTGGATGAAGAAAACCAGAGTTTAAAATGCTACCGCGAAATCTTAAGAGAGAAGCATTATAACAGTGTCTATTTCAACTCTCTTTTTTCGGTGAATTTCACATTGAAACCGCTACTGGTTTTAAAAAACCTGAAAGTCAAAGTAATTTTAGCTCCCCGGGGCATGTTGGGAAAAGGGGCTTTAAATATAAAGCCGTTAAAAAAGAAAATCTTTTTAAAGCTTTTTCGCGTTTCGGGTTTGAGTCGAAAAATTAACTGGCATGCCACCGCTGCTTCTGAAGCAAAAGAAATTAAGCAGCATTTTGGTGAGGAATCTAAAGTTCATATTGCAACAAACCTTTCCACAGTGATGGCTGAAAATTTTCCGGAGAAAAAGAAAGAAGAAGGATCTTTAAATTTATTCTTTCTTTCCCGAATCAGTAAAAAAAAGAACCTTAAAGCAGCTCTTCAGTCTCTTTCAAGCGTTAATAAGTTATATAAAATTAATTTTAGCATTATTGGCCCAATAGAAGAAGAAAAATACTGGCAGGAGTGTTTGGAAATTATTAATGGTTTACCGAGAAATATAAGCGTGAAAAATATTGGAGCAGTACCCAATCATCAGTTAAAGGAGGAATTAAAAGATCAGCATTTTATGTTGTTGCCAACTTTTCACGAGAACTTTGGGCATGTGATCATGGAGTCCTGGCAGAATGCATGTTCGGTAATTATTTCTAATAATACTCCATGGGAACAACTGGAGCAAAAGAAGATTGGTTTTGATATTCTTTTAGAACAGGAAGAACAATTTATAAAAGCGATAGAAAAAGTAACCGCAATGGATCAGGCTGAATACAATGACTGGTCAAAAGCTGCATTTGAGTTTGCAAAAGAATATTGTAATGATCCTAAAGCTATAGAGGCCAGCAGAAGGCTATTTGAGCTGTAAGCTCTATGCTGTAAGCTTAAAGTCTAAAGCTGTTGCGGAAAAGAAACAATTTTGTGTAGCTGCGTCCAAAGGAAAAATTATTAAAATAAATAGCTTAGAGCCTAAAGCTTAAAACATATAGTCAGAAAAGCCATGAAAAAAATTCTAATTACCGGTGGTGCTGGTTTTGTCGGTTCACACTTATGTAAAAGATTATTAAATGAGGGTAACGAAATCATCTGCCTTGATAATTATCTTACTGGGAGTAAAAAAAATGTTATCGAATTACTCGATAATCCTTACTTTGAATTGGTGCGACATGACATTACCGAACCTTATTATGCTGAAGTAGATGAGATCTATAATCTAGCCTGTCCTGCGTCACCGGTACATTACCAGTACAATCCTATCAAGACGATCAAAACTTCAGTTATGGGTGCCATAAACACTCTTGGTCTTGCTAAACGGGTTAAAGCGAAGATCTTGCAGGCAAGTACCAGTGAAGTCTATGGAGATCCTGCCGTTCATCCACAGCCGGAATCGTATTGGGGAAATGTTAACCCAATTGGAACCAGATCTTGCTATGATGAAGGAAAGCGCTGTGCAGAAACCTTATTTATGGATTATTATCTGCAGAACCAGGTTAAGATCAAGATCATAAGAATATTCAATACTTATGGTCCCAATATGAACCCTGAGGACGGACGTGTAGTATCAAATTTCATTGTGCAGGCATTAAAAGGAGAGGATATAACCATATTCGGGGATGGAACCCAGACCAGAAGTTTTCAGTTTGTAGATGACCTGGTGGAGGGAATGATCAGAATGATGAACAGCAGAGATGGTTTTATTGGTCCGGTAAACCTGGGTAATCCGGGAGAGTTTACGATGATGGAGCTGGCTTTTAAGATCATTGAAATGACCGGCACGAGATCTAAGATTATACATAAGAAACTGCCAACAGATGATCCTACTCAGCGCAAACCGGTAATCGATCTGGCAAAGAAGGAGTTGAATGGCTGGGAGCCAAAAGTTGCTTTGGAAGAGGGATTAGTGAAGACGATTACTTATTTTGAGGAGTTGTTGTCGGGAGAGGCTGTAAGCGTTAAGCTTTAGGCAGTAGGCAAAAAATTGCTATAAGCTATAAAGCTGTAAGCTTAAAGCTTAATAATTAAAGTCTGAAGCCTACAGCCTAGTGCCTAAAGCATAAAAAAATGAGAAACTTTAGAAAATATGAAGTTTGGAAACTGAGTCACGAACTAGTGATTAAAGTCTATGACCTTACGACCACGTTTCCTTCTTCCGAAAAATATCAGTTGGTCACGCAAATGCAGAGAGCAGCATATTCCATCCCTTCAAATTTTAGTGAAGGATGCGGCAGACAGTCAGATAAAGATTTCAACAGATTCATTCAAATAGCTTTAGGTTCTGCTCACGAACTGGAATACTTTTTCATTCTTGCAAGAGATCTTTGTTTCATTAGCGAAGAAGACTATGCAGTTCTGGATATTGAGGTAAACGAGATTAAAAAGAAGTTGTATAATTTGGGTAAGAAGCTATAGGCAATAAGCTATAAGCTATAGGCAAAAAAAAGCTTACGGCCTAAAGCATAAAGCTTAAAGCCTAAAGCAATAAAAAAAGCCTACCGCCTAAAAAAATGAAAACAGATCTCTCTAAATACGACAACAGCTGGTACCAACCGGGAGGGAGAATTAAGATCCTCCTTTGGTATTTTACCAACGTGCTTTTCTTTCAGAATACCTTAAATCCTTCTTCGGGATCAAAGGTTGCTTTGTTGAAGCTCTTCGGAGCAAAAATAGGTCAGGGAGTGGTAATTAAACCCGGGGTGAATATAAAATATCCCTGGAAACTGGAGATCGGCATGAATACCTGGATTGGGGAAAAAGTATGGATCGATAATCTTGAGATGGTGAAAATTGGCAAAAATGTATGTCTGTCCCAGGGAGCAATGTTACTCTGCGGAAACCATAACTACAAAAAGTCCTCTTTTGATCTTATCATAAAAGAAATTAATCTGGAAGACGGAGTATGGATTGGAGCGCAAAGTATTGTTTGTCCGGGGGTAATTTGCAAAAGCCACAGTATTTTGGCAGTAAGTTCGGTGGCTAACAAAGATTTAGAACCATATTTAGTTTACCAGGGGAATCCTGCGGTAGAGGTGAGGGAGAGGGTGATTGGGGATGATGAGATTGCTTCGTCGGCTGCCGCCTCCTCGCAATGATGAGATTGCCACGTCGGCTATGGCCTCCTCGCAATGAAAGGTGACATCGGCTGTGCCCTTCCCGCAATGATAAAAAAAAATGAAAATATCAATAATAACAGCTACCTACAATTCTGAAGCTAGTATTTTATCTGCGATAAAATCTGTGGCAGTGCAGGATTATCTTAACGTGGAGCTGGTGATCATAGACGGTGGCTCTTCAGATAATACAGTATCTATTATAAAAGATAATTACAACAGGCCCCTAAAAATTATTTCAGAAAAAGACAAAGGGATCTATGATGCTCTTAATAAAGGAATAAAGCATGCAACCGGTGATATTATTGGTTTGGTACATTCCGATGACTTTTTTGCCTCTCCGGATGTAATTTCAGAAGTAGTAACTGCTTTTCAACAAAATGATGTTGACGGGGTTTATGGAGATCTTCAGTATGTAAACAAAGAAGATACTTCAAAAGTGATCAGGTACTGGAAAAGCGAGCAGTTTTATCCGGGTCTTCTAAAAAAAGGCTGGATGCCCGCCCACCCTACTCTCTTCCTGCGGAAAGAAGTATATGATAAGCACGGGCTCTTTAACCTTAATTACAGGATCGCTGCCGATTATGATCTGATGTTGCGCATTTTTCGTGACAGTGCTTTAAAATTTTATTATCTGCCGAGGGTAATTACTAAAATGAGAGTGGGAGGCGCGAGTAACCGTAGCCTGGCGAATATAAGGCAAAAGTCTGCAGAAGATCTGCTGGCACTAAAAGCCAACGGCATTAAAAATCCTTATAAGGTCCTGGCCCGGAAAAATCTTAGTAAACTAAAGCAGTTTCTTAAGTAAACCAGTCATTGCCTAAAAATATTCTTGCCTAACGCCTACAGCCTAAAGCCTAGAGCCTGTTGCTGATATTTGACAATTTTCGTCATTACCTTTTTCATTATTAGAAATTTAAGGCAGCCTCTTTTCCATTCTATGTGATTAAATTGTTAAAGAAAAAAATCTATAGGGATAATACGGATAAAGTGCGCTATTTTCGCGTCGAACTCTAATTAAACCTTGAACCTTTACCCTTTTGACCCGTCTCCCCTACAAGATTGGTAGTTACTGAATTTTTTTTCAACCCAAACCTGCCTTTGTTATGAACATTCTCGATCATGATGTGCTGCTCGATCTCTTTAGGAATAATTATCTGTTTTTTGTGTGCGGAGTTGCCTTAGGAGCTTTTCTCTTTACCTTTTACACCTTACCCAAGGTACTTTGGGTGAGTCATGAAAAAAAACTTACAAAGCAGATTAACGGCCGTAGCTCACATCATACACAGACTCCCAACTTTGGCGGAGTAGCCTTCTTTCTGGTATTTGTGCTTTTTGTTTCTGTCCTGCAGAGTATACAGAGTGGATATACTGGCAATCATCTTATTGCCGGGATGACACTGCTTTTCCTGGTAGGCTTAAAGGATGACCTGGTAATTTCTACTGCGAAAGTGAAATTGTTAGGACAGATAACTGCGGCATTATTCATAATCTTTTCTCCGGAACTTCATCTTTCCACGCTCCATGGATTTTTAGGTATACATGAGGTTCCTGAATTAATCGGATATTTCCTGAAAGCTTTTCTTGTAGTAGCTCTTATTAATGCTTATAACCTGGTAGATGGTATAGACGGACTTGCCGCTATAGTAGGAATGATAATTTGTACTGCTTATGCCTGCGTCTTCTATATAACAGGACATCCTTATTTTGTGTTGCTCGGGGTTACTGTGGCAGGTACCCTTGCTGCATATTTGAGGTTTAATTTTTCCAGGGGAAAAAGGAAAATGTTTATGGGCGATTCAGGATCACTGATAATTGGGTTTATGATTGCATTTCTGACATTAAAAGTTCTGGTTATGGAGCCCGGGATAACGGTCACGATGGAAGCATTTAGTGGTTATAATCGCATCCTGCTTATTCTGGCAATATTATTTATTCCTATTCTGGATACCGGCAGGGTGATGATTTTACGAATGCTTGACGGTAAAAGCCCTTTTGAGGCAGATCGAAATCACGCACATCATGTCTTACTGGATCTTGGTTTTACCCATTGGCAGGCAAGTACCTGTCTTGGCGGTCTAAATATATTTATTATCGTAGGCTTTTTCCTTCTTTCAGGGGTGATTTCAGCTTCCTGGGTGACGGTGATCCTGCTTATGATGTTTATTATAATTGGTGCACTTTTAAATATACTACGCAGTAATGCAGAGCTAAGAACATTTGTAAAAGAATATGCCTGAGATGGATAAGAGAATAAGATCAAACTTCTAAAAAGTTAATTTTTTGTGAATTTTCTTTTCCAGTGTAGTATATTCGCGGCAAATTGAAACCCGATTAAATGAATCCCAGATTAAACTTTAAACTTTTGTTCTTGTTTTGTATGGCATTACTGTCCACTTCCTGTGTTTCCCGTAAAAGCATCGCCTATTTTCAGGGACTGGAGGCGTCTGAGCGGAGAAGATTGCCCGATAATATCGAAATAAAACCTGATGACCTGTTGACTATTCGTGTATCTGCCCCGGAGCAGGCAGCAGCCTTACCTTTTAACCTTACAAAATCTGTAATGGCTATGGGGCAGGGAGGAGGTTCTGTCGGAGCAAATGTAGAGTTGGAAACCTATATGGTATCCAATGAAGGCACCATAGAGTTTCCTGTTATAGGAACCATAATGGTAGAGGGTTTGACCAGTATAGAACTGGCGGCAAAAATTAAGGAAGAAGTCCTGCCTTATCTGCAGGATCCTATTGTGAATGTGCGTATCCTCAATTTTCAGATAAGTGTATTGGGGGAAGTGGCGAGTCCTGGTACTTTCCCGATAGAAGACGATCATATAAGCCTCTCGAAAGCCCTGGGTTTTGCGGGGGATGTACTGCTAACCGGAAAGAGAACAAATATCCTGGTGATGCGGGAAGAGGATGGGGTAACCACTCATGCCTATCTGGATCTTACCAATGCAGATATTGTTTCTTCTCCATTCTATAACTTACAGCAAAACGATGTGGTTTATGTAGAGCCGATAGGGCCAAGGATACAGTCTGCCAGTTACCTGGGTACAGCGGCAAGCTATCTTTCGGTAGTTTCTGTAATTACCTCATTAATTTTAATTTTTACCAGATAACAATGTCTCAATCCCAAAATAAGCCTGCAAACCATAACCCGGAAATCAATATCAGGGAGGAGCTGGAGAAATATTTGCGCTACTGGCCATGGTTCGTGGGCTGCGTGCTCCTGGCATTGGCAATTGCTTATTTAAATTTAAGGCAAACTACTCCCGTCTATGCCACTACAGCGAGTATTATTATTAAGGACGGCAAAAACAGTCAGAATTCTGAGATGGCTGCTTTTGCTGATCTTGGCCTGTTTAGCGGGATGAACGGAAATAGTATTCAGAATGAAATAGGTATCCTTCGTTCCCGAAGATTAATGAACAGTGTGGTAAAGGCACTTAACCTGAATATTCGTTATTTCGACCAGGAGGCCCTGCGTACACCCGAATTATATAGTACAAGCCCTCTGCTGGTAAAGATCATAAGCATGGACGAGGCTGCATTACAGTCTGCACCCGGAAGGGAATTCAGCCTTGTTTACAACGGCAACAATAAAATCACGCTTACCAGGATAAACGATGAAAAAAAGTTTAATGCTGTTGTGGGAACTCCCCTGGATCTTGGTTTTGGAACTGTGCTGATAGTGGAAAATGAACAAAATCCCGGGAGAAAAGCTACTCCTGAAAACCCAATCCTCGTGACTTTTAGTCCTGTGGAAGGTGTGGCCAGGGCTTATAGTAATGATTTGCAGGTACGCCTTAAAGAAAGTAATTCGAGCCTTATAGAACTCGGTTTAAATGATCCTGTGCGCCGCAAGGCTGAAGATATTCTGGACCAGTTAATTCTGGAATATAACAGAGAGGCCATTGAAGATAAGAATCTGGTGGCAATGAACACCGCAGAATTTATAGATGAACGGCTTATAATTATTAATGAAGAACTGGATTCTGTAGAAAGCGGAAAAGTGGAGTTTAAAGAAAGCAGGGGGCTTACTGATATCCAGACAGAATCTGGTATGTTTGTTTCCACAGCAGGCGAGTACAGGCAGCGGCAGCAGGAAATTGATACGCAAATAGAACTTGCCAATGCGATGATTTCCTATCTTCAGAACAGCAATACCTCAGATCTTTTACCTGCAAATCTCGGAATCGAAGAATCTGCCGTAAATTCACAGATCACAGAGTATAATGATCTTGTGCTGGAAAGAAACCGGATCCTGGAAGGTTCCTCTGAGAGAAACCCTGTGGTGGTCAGGTTAAACAGTGAAATTAGGCAGTTACAGGCGAATGTGCTGCAAAGCCTCAGGCGTATGAAATCGAACCTGGAGATCGCGGAAAATAATATAGACCGGCAGGCAGCAGCTATAAGTTCAAGAATTTCTGCAGTCCCTTCACAGGAGAAGCAGTTTAGGGGAATTGAGCGGCAACAGCAGATAAAGGAGACTTTGTATTTGTTCCTTCTGCAAAAGCGGGAAGAAAATTCCTTATCCCTTGCCGTAACAGCTCCAAAAGCAAAAATTGTGGATAGTGCGCTCAGTTCGGGAGTACCTGTTAGTCCAAATCCAAGGAGCAGTTATCTTACAGCTTTACTACTTGGCCTTGGTATTCCATTTGCCTTTCTTTATACAAGAAATCTGTTAAATAATAAGGTAAGGGAGAGAAACGATATTGAAGCGGCTATAAATGATATTCCGATTGTAGGGGAAATCCCCAGGTTGGGGAAAAACAAAGAAGAACTTATCCAAAAAAATGATCGTTCTGTACTCGCCGAATCCTTCAGGATATTGCACACAAATCTGCAATACCTCCTGGTAAACACTACCGACAAAACTTCAGGAATAAACATTTTTATTACCTCCACAATTAAAGGGGAGGGAAAAACATTTGTGGCCTTTAATCTTGCCACTACTTTGGCAAATACAGGGAAAAAAGTGCTTGTAATGGGTGGAGATCTTAGAAACCCTCAGCTTCAGCGCTTTGAAAAAGATGCAAAGGAATGGCAGGGAGTGAGCGATTATCTTGTGAATGAAAGTTTATTCCTGGAAAAACTTATTAAGGAATCAAGCTTGCATGAAAACCTTTACCTGTTATCTTCAGGAAGTATACCGCCTAATCCTTCAGAATTATTGAGGCATCCACGCACGGCAGATATGTTTACTAAACTGCGTGGTATGTATGATTATGTTATAGTAGATACTGCGCCTTCGATGCTGGTGTCTGATACTTTCCTGATTAACAAGTATGCTGACCTTACTCTTTATGTGGTGAGGGCTAATTACACAGAAAAGAAGTTGCTGGATTTTGCGGCAGATGCTAAGAAAGATGGTAAGCTGCAGGAGGTAAGTTTTGTGCTTAATGACGTGGAGGCAGCTAATTTTGGCTACGGAAATAAATATGGTTATGCATATGGTTATGCCTATGGTCCGGAACATGAAGGCTTCTGGGATAAAGTGAAGAACAAGGTAGCCCTTTGGTAGATTTCTATTGGGAGATAAAAAAAACAGGGACTAATACATTTCATCATACTGAAGTTGTATCAGTAATAAAAAACACTAAAACTATTATGGACTGATCCAATGGCAGACGATCAGTAAACAACACTGAACATTTTATAATTGCAATTTCAAATCTGAACTATTTACTTAAATTAAACCAATCAAATGAAGAATCAATTTTTACACTTTCAGCGGAGAGCATCTATATGGAGCCTGCTCTTGTTATCGCTACTTCTCGTTAACTGTGGTACAGAAGACGTAGATTTTATCGATCCATACGAATTTGTCAATGAAGATTTTAATGATATCCCCAACCTTGCGGAGATCGAGGACGCAGATCCCGTGATTATTGAACCTGAAGTAGGGTCGGTAGATAATTCGGCAGAAACTCAGGCTATCATCGACGATATCCTAAATGCCGGACCAGATGGGGAAATCAGTCAGGAATCCAGAACTAAACTCGCTGGGGTAGGGGCTTTTACAGCTGATCTTCCTGCATCAATAAATGAAAGGGCGCAGACTCTTGATGCCGCCGGTATTGCCTCCATAATGGATGAGAGTACACCTCTGGATACAGACCTGGAAGAGCTTTCAGCCGCTCTGGCTAACGCACCTGAAGAGATAAGGATGCTTCTTCCACGTATTAATTTCACCGTAGATTTGGAAGGCTTAAGAGCTGTAACAAATCCAAACATCAAAAATCAGGTTCTTCCTGGTTTTGATGGGTTTAACCTTGTGAGCCAAACTATAAGCAATCCTTGTGAGGAGGCAGCTTATGAGGCTTATGAGTTAAGGATAGAAGAGCTTATAGAACAGGCAGATGCCAATTACTTTATTATTGAAAGTAATTATGCCCGTAGGCTCGATGAAACAGACGTGCGTTATGAAGAAAGGACAGGCCTACAGGAAGAGCGTTATGCAGAGAGTAAAGCTGAGATTATTGCCACCCTGGAAAATCTGCTTCTTACGGCACAGCAGTTAGAGAACATGGGAGAGACAGAGCTGGCCGCTCAGCTAAGAGAGCTTACATTAATGTATGCTGTGGCAGCCAGAAACGCTCTAATAGAATGGGATATTTTAGTAGCAGAACTTTTAGTAGATTTCATGGAGAAGGAAAAAGCACAGGCTTTGGAAATTAGGGAGCGATTGACAACTCAGGTAAATACAGATTTCGAAACTGTAGAAGATATGGCTGATGCCAGACTTACTACTGCAGTAAATAATTGTCACAACCAGGGATCCGGAAACTAATCATTAACCACAACCAGAAATTATAAACATGAATAAATCTATAGCATTTTTACTACTGGCCTTTGGTCTCTTTACTTACGGTGCCCAGGCTCAAATTAAACTTAATAACGTTGGAGTAGGTGTTTCCTACTGGAACAGGTCTTATTCGGATGCCAATGAGAAATATGTACTGATAAGTTCTGAGGCAGATGGGGACTTTACAAAAGGAGGAGTAATGCCTTTTATAAGTGCCGAATTAAACCTTTACAGAAGTTTTAGTCTGGATGGAAGAGTAGGACTCTGGACGGGTGACTTTAGCAGCGAAGGGCGATTTGGGGACCTTACTATTTCTGAAAGTATTGACCAAACCCTTATTCCTTTATCCCTGGGTCTGACTTACAACTTTAATGAGATACTACGGGATGATTTCAATTTCTTAGTAGGAGTTGGGGTTAATCGATATTTTGTTCAAAATAAAGTTTCCAGGACGATTGAAGGCGGAGCGGGTAGTGAAGCTTCAGAAACTTTTAGCGGAAATAATTACGGTGCTTACCTAAAGGCCGGACTGGAATATATGCTTTCCGATTCTTTTGGTCTTTTACTTGAAGGTAGGTATAATACAGGTTTCTACACCCAAAGCTTCCGAACTTCATTGGATTCAGAGCTCGAAAGTGAACAGATTTCTGTTCGGGGGTTTGAAATAGGCCTTAGTTTGCGCTATTCCTTTCTGAAAGGAACAGACGACGACGATGAGGCGCCGGTAGAGTTTGAATAAATTATGAAAATTAAATTTTTTCTTCACCTGTGGGTACTGTCGGGCTTCTTTGGATGCTACAGTTATTCACAGGTGAATTTTTTAGGGAAAAAGGGGTTAATGACCATTCCATCTGCCCAATGGGAGAGAGATAAGCCTTTGGGGCTGTCTTTTTCTTATTTTCCGCGGGAATACTCTAACAATATTTTGCTCACCCGTGATTCTTCTCCCGGAGGCAATGATCTCAATTTTTATAGCGCGAGAGTGAGCCTGACTTCTTTTATGGAAGTCGGAATGAGTATATCTTACAGGCCTTCTCTTGCTGAGCAAATAGGGATTGGTGACCGGCACCTCGACCTTCGCTTTAAATTAATGGAGGAAAAAAAATTTTTCCCGGCACTTGTGTTGGGTTGGACGCCTCCCGGTTCAGTTTCTCCGGCACTGGCACACGATTACCTCGTGGCGACTAAAAACTTCCACACCACTCTAGGATTATTTCAGGTAACAGCAGGTTTTGGATCACCCTATGTCTTTCTGAAAAATGATGGAAATGAAGGTATCTGGAATTTCTTTAAAATAGAAAGAAAAACAGAAGTCTATGGCAGCAGATATTTAGACGGCTTCTTCGGCGGATTCTCTTATACGCCATTTAATTACGGTGGATTAATGCTGGAATACAACACCAAAACTTTTAATGCGGGAGCTTTTGTTAAATTATGGGATTGGCTGCACCTACAGGCATATACTTTGGAGGCTAAGGAAGTAGCTTTTCAGGTTGCCGTGCAGTTCTCCCTTAATTCTGCTCCACGAGCTTTAAGAAACTATGAGAAAAATATGGATTAGCATTTGTGCAAGCCTGTTTTTCTTAGGGCTGCAGGCGCAGGATATTCAACAAAAGCTGTTTGAAGCAGGATTTGAGAATATACAGGTAATAGAATCGGCAGACACTCTAAAAATTTTTTTCGAGCATAGAGAATTTCGGAATCCCCTGCATAGTATGCGTTATGCCCAACTCTTGCTGGAAGAGCAACCCGAAAAAGCTATTCTCTGGTTTCCACTATATCACAACCGTCCGATAGCAAAGTATAAGGCAGACACCTATAACTACAGCAGCCTGAATCTGGAGGAAAAAGCTTTTTACAAAGAAGCGAATGATCTTTACGACAACTATCGTTTCCATTTTCGGATCCATCCTGACTTCGCTGCCCGATTCGGTTATTACAGCAATCCTTTTCAGATAAAGCTCAATGCTATAATAGATACCAGAATATACCTTACACCGGGTCTGAGTGTACAGACGGGAATCAGCATTCCTTTGGAAAACCGGCTGGATGCCCAGGATATGAAACCTCGACTCGCCCCAAGTTCACTACATTATTTTTCGCAGCCTTTGAACCATCACTTCCTGGCAGTTAGTATGGGTACTTTTTATTACGATCGTTACGGGTTGGATTTCCAGTACAGGTATGCGCCCCTTAATAAACGTTGGAGCTTTGGACTCGAATCGGGACTTACAGGATTTTACTGGATGAATTCCGGTAGTTTTTATGCGGAAGAACTCAACAGTGTATATGCTGTAGTGGATGCGGAATATCGCCTGAATTATCAACGTCTTAGCCTGAGACTTAGCGCAGGACAATTTCTGTTTGAAGACAAAGGTGCCAGAATAGACATCATAAAGCAGTTTGGAACTGTCGATATAGGTTTTTTTGCGGGTTATACAGAAGCAGGAAGCTCCGGGGGATTTCAGGTGGCGTTTCCAATATTTCCCGGAACGATTTATAGAAACAGGAAGGTAGAGGTACGTACCACGAATGAATTCCGATGGGAATACAGCTACAACAATGAAGATCCTGCCGCCAGGAAATTTAGAATTGGAATTCCCCGCCTCGCGGATATGTTGCGGCAGTACCATGAAAGTTTTCTGCAAAGCTTTCAATAGTTGTGAAGCAGTTAAGAAGACGATCAGTTACCACAAAAAGTTCCTCTCATTTTTTTAAGGGGAGTTGGCTGAAGACCGGAGGGGTTTTAGCTTGTGGTAATTTTCTGAATCTTTCCAAATAAGGTAAGAATTACGAAATATGAAAATGTTTTTTTACGCAGTCCATTCCAACATAACGATAAATTCGGACTACTGAGCCAAGAGAAATTATTCCTAAATTTGAGAGGCATACAATATTAACTTTATTTAATCAAAAATAACTAACGCCGCCTACTTTAGTAACAGACACGAAATTTTTTAATTGTACGCAGAAGCCGGGAACTTTCCGAAAAAATTCAGCTGCTTACAGTAGTGTAGTACCTCAGGATTTTCTGAAATACTGAAGTTGTTCCGGCAAGGCTTGTAAACTATAGCAGTGCCTTAAAATGGCAATTTTCGGGATTTTTAAAACACCTTTATCCTTGGATTTTATCCGGCCAGATATTAGGCAATTCTCCGCTGAAACCCATTTCAGGAAGGTTGTTTATTTGTTCCATATCTGTCTCAGACAATTCAAAATCGAACAGATTTATGTTTTCTTCTATTCTTTGGGGTGAATTTGACTTCGGAATAACAATTACTTCGTGCTGAATTATCCATTTCAGACAAACCTGGGCAACAGTTTTATTGTGTTTTTTGGCAATTTCTTCCAACACTTCATTTCCAAACACTTTTCCCCTTGCCAAAGGAGACCAGGATTCCACTACTATATTTTGTCTCTTGCAGAATGCTACTAATTCTTGTTGCCAGTAGCCGGGATGAAATTCTATTTGATTGATTGACGGAATGACATTCGCTGTCTGGAATAAGGAGTCTAAATGTTCTTCAAAAAAGTTACTTACACCAATAGATTTTATTTTTCCTTCAGCTTGTAATTCTTCCATTGCTCTCCACGTATCAGCATTGGTTTTTTGCCAATTATCGTAATTTTTTGCGTTAGCAGGCCAGTGGATTAAGTATAAATCCAGGTATTCCAGATCAAGTCTTTTCAGGGAGTTTTCAAATTCCTTTTTTGCTGTTTCATAGCCTAAACTCTCGCGCCACAACTTGGAGGTTATAAAAAGATCCTCTCTTGAAGCTCCGCTGGCTTTAATTCCTTTTCCAACAGCTTCTTCATTCTCATAAGCTGCTGCCGTATCGATTAGGGAATAACCGCTGGAAATGGCAGATTTGACTGATTCTATTCCTTCCTGCGCTGTAGCTTTGTAGGTTCCAAATCCTACTATTGGTATTTTATTTCCATCATTTAAGGTTAACTTTTTCATAGTTTTAGTCAGCTTTTTTGAAAATTGATTTTACGATGCTTACGATTAAGTTACAAACTGGCGGAATAGGAAACAAAGGTTTGCCCGCTTAGAACGGTTTCGTTGTTGAAGATAATGATTTTCAGTTTTACGTTATCTCCTGGTCGGGTTATGCGTTGCTAAAATGAATTTTGCTGTTGCCATTCCCTTTTTAAAATCGAATAAAAATCAACATTGATTTTTTCTCCATTTTTAATCTCACTTTCTCTCAAGGTTCCTTTATACCGGAAGTTTATTTTTTCCAGTGCACTTTTACACTTTTTATTTTCGCCTACAACAGAACCTTCTATCCGATTTAGATTGAGTGTAGCGAAGCCGTGCTCAAATAGTTTCGGCATTATTTCTTTGAGAATTCCTTTTCCCCAATACTCTTTTATAAGCCAGAGTCCGATTTCAGCTTTTTTGTGTTGTTTATCTAAACCGTTAAAACCTCCGGCGCCACAAAACTGATTCCACTGTTTATCATAAATTCCCCACCAGATTCCAGTGCCTTCTTTCTTTAAATTTCGGTACCACTCCATTTGCTCTTCTGTTTCTTCTAAGGTAGAGAAGTGTACATCGTAAAATCTTGTTACATCTGGGTCAGATAAGCCTTTGTGAATATTTTCTATGTCAGACGATTCTATTTCTTTTAATGTGTAATTTTCAGTTTCCACTTTTTTAATCAATTTAAAAATACATTATTACGATTCCGAATAACATAGATAGTGGGGGAAGGCACGGAAACTTGTAGTGTTAAGCACCTTCTTTTCTTATTTTTAAAATTACAATTTTTTAATAAAATCCGTTGTTAGACACAGTTAACCCCTAATACATGCTCTTATAAACATATTGCCAAAATTGGTTTTCTCATACATTCCTTTATCTTCTTTTCTCACTTCTCTAAGTTCCTCTTCATTATAATTTTCAAATACTTTTTTGAGCTTAGGATCTAAATCTTCTAGAATGGTTTCGAATTTTGTTTCAAGTATAGTAAGATAATAGGGTTTTCTACTAATCAGACCTAATGACTCTAAATTATTGAAGTAGATTGGTAAATTGTCCGGCCAGTTTAATATCAATTTTTGTTTTAAACCTGTTTCCCCTTTAATCACAAGTCGATACTGTGTCGAATTGTCAGGATTGTTATGATGTTTAATGTCTACTACAGGGATTGCAATTGCGGTTGCTAAATATTTTAAAATACGAGCTTCGTCGGGTGAAATTCTATCAATAATTTGTATAAAACCTGGGTGAGCATCTTTTGCTTTTTTGGAAGATGAAGCACTGGCTAATAATTTAACAAAGGCATCACTTAACTCTTTATTGGAAACATACGAGAATCTGTCCAAAATCGGATTTGATATTTCTGTAGGGACTGGAGTAATTTCTTCTTCAGGTACTTTTTCCAGTTTTTCCTCGTATTTTTTTAGATTATTCTCAAAATATAATCTTGTTCTCTCATTGAACCATTTTATAGGCCATAAAACGGTATTACTAACATTCACGATAGTACCTAAAGCTTGTCCTGCTTTCTTACTTGGTTTACTTAAAAGATCTTGATAAAGTTTTGATACTAACTTTCCTTGCCCTAAGTGAATTAAAGCATTAACATTTGATTCTTCATCACTCATAATCTTGAAATTTATCTTTAATCGTGCCCAACGATCCCGGTTACTACAAGTTGCGGAGGTAGGGACGGAGACTTGTAGTGTTGAGCACTTTCTTTTCTTATTTTTAAAATTACAATTTTTTAATAAAACCCATTATTGGGCGCTGGTTTTGGCAATAATTATAATAGTAGCAGAATTCATTTAGTGGAGTTTCTATTGATAATAACAATTTTTTAGCTTCTTTTTTTTCTTACAATTTTCTCAATACGATTATTTATAATCTCCGCTAAATTCCAGTCGTAACCATCGAAGTTGGTGGTGTTATTAAATTGAACAATAACTGTATCTATGTCTTTGTAGTATTTTGCTATACTCTGATACCCAACAATTAGACCTGTATGTTCGTAGACATATATTGAAGAATAAATTTCCTGTTCCCCATTATTAAACACTGAACCATCGTTTAATGCTCTAAGAAATATGCCCACGTCTTCTGCGGTTGCTAGCATTAAACCTGAATCTTCAGTCTTAAAGTCTCTATCTATGCCAACATAATAACCACTCATAACATCGTCGATATTCACTTCTCCTAGCGAACCGAAAGTATTTTTAAGCCCAAGAGGAATTAAGATTTCCTCCTTTATATACTGTTGATGAGGATAGCCTACCGTTTTATAAATAAGATCCTCAATCAACATATAATTGGTATTTGAATAGCCATAATCTTCATCTGGTTCAAAATCGGCTGGTAAATCCAAAGCATAATTGAGGGTTTCTTGTCTGTTCTTTGGAGGTTTCGTCCAAAATTCAGGATGATCAACAAAATTTGGAATACCACTCCTATGTTGCACCATCATTCTCAAAGTTATTGCTTCTGAATTTTCAATTCTTTCTGCAAGTTCTGGAAAGTATTCGGCAAGTGTCTTATCCAAAGATAGTTGTCCCTCTTTGACTAATTTTGTAGTAGCAACAGCGATATAAAGCTTTGTAATACTGGCAATTTTGAATAAGGCTTGTGGGTAGGCAGGAATTTTCTCTTTGCGATCGTGCCAGCCAGCCGCATAAAATGCCGGAGGTTTTCCTGCTTCGTCAACATAAACAATCATTCCATCAAACCCGTGATCGATTCCTTCATTCAATTGCTCCTGGACTGTATCAGGTAGTGGTAAAATCCAGGCTTTTACTAAAATCCATGGTACGAACCATAAAGAAGATATACTTGCAGCAATAAATACTATTCTTAGTATTCGCTTTACTTTTTTCCTGGTCATGATATTCTAAAATTACGCCTTAAATTTTCACCTTTTATATTCAATAAAGTCTGGATGCGAAGTAAGAAGTCTCATCACTGCTCTGCGCATCAATTTCTTTAATTATCCCCTGTCCTACATTTTTTAGCTGGCCATATTGTAGAACCATGGCATCTAATTGAAAGGCGGCCAGACTAATGACATTTCGATAAGGAGCAGAAGCGGTATATTCTGCAAAGACCTGGAAATATTCAGACTGGGGAGTAGCCCTTATTCTGAGTGAATCTTGTGGCAAAAAGGCTGAAGCGAGAATCAAGGATGTATCGAATTGAGTAGAAAGATAGGTCTCCTGATTTACTACATATTCGTTATAGCTTTTTTCGTTTTCCGCAATGTCCTCAATTATGCCGTGGTAACTGGTTAATAGAGAATCCAGAAGGGTGTTGTTTATCTTTCCAAAATAGGATGAATTTTTTAGTGCTTCATATCCACCGGTATTTGGTTTGAAATAGTAATCAGCAAAGGCAACGCCACAAGACATGAAAAGTATAAGGTCTTCATTTTCTGTCTTATCTAATATGCGTACTCGTGCCTTTTTACATTGTATAGCTGTTTGTGTTCTATACTTTGTAAGCGTATCCAGAATGCGCAGATCTTCTAAAGTATGAACCTTTATTTTCCCCAAATATTCTTTTAAGGCCTGGTTATCTTTTCTCGCCTGGTTCCAATTGTTGATTTGTAAGGCAATTAGAATCCCGATGACAACAAGTACTATTTCACCAATCGCATAGATAAGATATTTAGTGAACTTATTCTCTGTAAGTAGTCTATAGCGAATTTTTCTGAAGACCTTCATTACTGGTTAATTAGTAAATACAGTAAATTTAAGGCTTCTATTTGTTAAATAACTGAATTTAAGTAGTTTATATTAACGCTCTTGTCCATTAAGATGAGAATCCATTTCTGCATCAAGGGCTTTTGCCTGACATAAACTGCTCCAAAGCTTTCTTCCTTAACTTTTGTTGTTCTTCTTTTGTCATAGGTCTGTCTGAAAAAATGAATTTAAAATTCTCTTCAGACAGAGTTTAATTTACACCCTCTCTTTTTCATATTTAGGTCTTTAATTTTTTCAATAATTCATCCAACTGGTTTAAACCTGCGGTAAACCCTTCTTGGAAGCCCATTTTTATTATTTGTTCCAAGTCAGAAAGTTTTTCATAAGTTGAAACGATTGATACGAGTGTTTTTTCAGCACTTTTTACTGTAAATGTATTTATCCATTTAGTTCTCGGCATATTTTGGCTGACATTGCCATTTTCATCGCAAAACGCATCTAATCCCGTATAATTCTTTTTCAGATTAATTTTCAAATAATCGTTTTTACACCAGTGTTTTTGGTTTTCAGGACTTAACATATAGTACAACCACGTGCCTCCTTCTCTAAAATCCATAGATTTTGTTACAGCCTTATATGGTCTTGGTGCCCACCATTGGTCAAGTAACTCTGGTTTAGTCCAAGCATCCCAAACTAAATCAAGGTTTGCGGCAAATTCCCTTTCCACATTTACGGTGTTATTTTCTTTGTTTACTTTAAAATTGAATAATAGATTATTTTTCATTTCCTTATTTTTAAGCGTTGATAATAAATTGTCAAGTTAGTCAAAACTGTTTTCCCACACCACACGGGCAGATTGTAAAGACAGTCCTATAAAAACGGCCTGCATTGGAAAAAGCCATCAAAAAAGTATCAACATTACAGCTTACCGCGAGGAGTATGACAGGAATGTTGAACGTGTAAAAAGCAGGCGTGGCCGCTATATGAAAGGCAAACGCCAAAGCACTGTAGAACCTGTTATTGGAACACTTGATTTAAAATTAAATTTTATCTTTTTCAAAATAAAGATAGAAATAGACAGCAAAACCAAAATCTGTGGCATCTGTAGAAACTAATCGATACCCTTTTTGAGCATAATCATCCAGCTTTGCCTGAATATCTTTTTTTGAATCTTTTGCTATATGTTCCTTATCTAAAGTAAGTTTAGAATAGTAAATCAGCGTTTCTAATTTGTAATCTTTCATGATCTATTTTTTAAAGGTTAATTTTTATTTAGCCGAACTAGGTTAGATAGTGTAATAAAGTAGCTTGATTGCCCGAAGACAAACGTGTTTAGACCCGCCAGTAAAACATAGCAAATAATGTTATTGGATACTGTAGGTAACTAACCTAGTGGAAGAAATATATAATGTTCATTTTTTGTTTATTTTAATAATACTTAAACAATTATTCTTTTCAGAAGTAGGCGAGAACAAGCAATTACTTATAGGCATTGTTGTGCAGTCGGTTTTTTTATTTATTGTCTTCAAACCATTTCACAATTGAGGGCATATTCCGTTCAAATCCGCCCGGAATGAAAAAGTTTAAAACTCCTGTCCTTTGGTCAGTTTTGTTTTTAAAATCGTGAGTAGTTTTTGCCGGAATTCTGATAAAAGTTCCTTTTTTGGCGTCAATCCATTTTTCTGCGATTAGCATAGAAGTTGTACCTGCAAGGACATAAATAACTTCATCATTTTCTTCGTGCTGGTGTGCACCTGGTCCATCCGAATTCGGTTCCAACCACCATTCTGAAATACTGTATTGTTCATTTGTTTCCTTTTCGTCTGCTTTAAATACAGCCGTCATTGTTCCACAGTTATAAACTCGCCCTTGTCCTTCTTCCAATATTAGTGGGTCAGTATTGTTGTTTTTATGCTCCATTTTTGTTCATTCTTCTATTTCAGATTTCAAAGATTCGATTTATCCGTTGAGTTTTTCAGCTGCCCCAACGTCTCGAATAATGCAAGTTGCGGGAGTAGGGACGCGGACTTGTCGGATTAGTATTGGTTCGTTGGTCAAGTTAATTATTTTCTTACTAACGGTGCCGCTTATTGGCGATGAACCATTGTTACCTGCTGGCCAACTACACTTGATCTTGTTTATTATTAGTTATTTTTTCAATAAATGTTTTGTTACGCATTTTTGCTCTTTCAAGTAATGTAGAATATTTTAAAACCTCTGTATAAAGACTTCCCTCCGCCTGATTTGAATTGAATAGATTAGCTATTGTTTTTGCCGGACGATAGAGATAATCAAAATTATAAGCATCTTTGAAATCCGCATCGTATGTTCGTACGTCTAAAGCATTTATTTTTTCACCAATTAAATAACCATAAAATGTGGTAAGATTAAATTGTGAAGTTGTGAAGTTTTTCAAAAGGGTAGCGTAATTATTGATTTGATTTAAATGATCTGAAACGCTGACACTTGGGTTTTTAAATTCTATTATTATACATTTTTGTTCTTCTGGGAAAAGAAGAATATCTGGCCTTTTTGCATAACGGTCTTCGCCAAGAGATCTTATAAATTCTTCCTCTTCTTTCGTCAAATCATCTCTAAGTAATTTTTCACCATCAATTTCCAAATCGGATAGTTTTGATTCGGATATTCCTTGAAAATAAATGAAATCTTCATTAATTATCCATAAATCACTTTTATCCGAGCTATCGTTAGATTGTTGGAAAATTAGATTATGTAGAAGAGCTTCGTCTTTATTTCTGGAACCATCATTTTGAACGGATAATTTTCTATCAAGTATTAAAGCAAATAGTTCCAGGACTAATTTTCTGCGAGCCACATAATGAGTAAGCTCCTTTTTATTTTGTAAAGGAATCACTCGCACAATATTTTCAATTTCTTTTTCTAATGAGTCACTATAATCTTCCGCTGTAGTATCGAGAATATTTAAACGGTCGATACTATGCTTCAAATTCGCATCCAATTCTGCTTGCTTTTTCGCCTCTGCTGTATAGAACTTTTCTAAAATTTTTTTGTCACTATCGTTAGGAGATATATTTAAATCTTCGAGATCTGATAGCAAGAACATCTGTTTCAATTTCTCAAATTCTAATTGTTTCACTTTATTTATCTTCTCTATTTCCGGATATAACTCATAAACAGCTCCATTAATTTGGTTTTCTACTAAATCTAGAATTATTTCTTCTTCATAAAAAACATTTGAATTGCTAGAAAATTCGTGATAATTAGGGATATCAATTTCTCCTCTTTCATTCTTGTCTTTTTCGTCCAAATAGTCACTAGAAATGAGAAAAAGAAAATGACTGTCATCAATAATTTCGTCTTTGGTCAACAATTGCAAATCAATATCAAAGTTTTCTATAACTTCATCTTTGGAAGTAAGCTTTATTTGATTCTCTTTAAGAAATGACTTGTTGAGTTTGTATGCATTTATAGTAAAAGTTTCTGATTTATCTACATTAATTACATTTTTCCCATCATCAGATAATTTTGAATATTCAACATCAATATTAGTAGTCTTATCAATTTTTGGAATATCCTTTATAGTTATATAGGAAGTACTTAATTTTTCACCGTAGATAAAATGTTCGATTTTTATTGTAGGAAGACTTTCTTTATTAAGGCAAAAATATTGAACGTACCGTTTTAATAAGTGGTCTTTTAATATCTTATCGTTTAACGAATGATAACTCGCCTTTGTTTTATCTAGTAATCCTTCAAAAATAAGTCTCGTTCCAGTGCTTTCACCTTTAAAAATAAGTTTGTCTTTTTTGTGGAAGGTGATTGAGTTTTTAGCTAAGAATTTATCATCTTTAGAAACTACAAATTCTCTTTCCCTGAAGTCACCATTTGATTGGTACTTGCTTATAAATTTTGTGTTATCGAAATTATGAACGTATTGAATCCTTCCAGATCCTAAATTTTTGAATCCTTTCGTAAAATCCTTATAAGTAACAAATCGATTAAATTCCTCATCATTAAATCCAATCCCATTATCCTCAATTTCTAATCTTGAAAAGCTTAAACTTTCATCTGTGTTCTGCGTTGAATAAATTCTAATTCGAATTTCACCTTTAAAATCTGTTTTAGTTTTAGATTTAATTTTTACTGCCTCTAGTGAATTTGTGAAAGCTTCATAGATAGGCTGAAATGAAATTTTGGATCTTTTTATGTCTCTTAAGACACCTTTGTAATAAATTCCTTCTCCTGTTATGTAGGATTCATTTTCAAATTTCATTTTTTGATAAGGTTTTATTTCTATGCAAAATAGCTAATTATTTTTTCGAAGACGAATTTATTTGTGGCTTGCAGGTAACAAGTGTAATCAACACACCAATACATTTACATCTTTATTTATTATCTCAACTAATCTACTAAATTCAGCACTTATTGTGTAGATTTCGAGATTTCCACCTTCTTTTAAGAAAAGAATTTTAAAATTAATAAATTCATTATCCAACTTTAAACGTTTGCAAACGGATGTAAACGTAAGCAAATAATTGACAACCGATTAGCACTTAACGCCTGCAGTATGTTTGTCCTGTTGAAATGAACTAATGATTTTCAGCTGCAATAAATTCTATAGTTATGAGCACTTTAAGAAACAAAGTACAGTTAATTGGTCACGTAGGTAACGATCCTGAAATCGTAAATCTTGAATCAGGTAAAAAGCTGGCGAAATTTTCTATCGCCACAAATGAAAGTTATAAAAATTCCAAAGGAGAAAAAATAACAGATACGCAATGGCACAATATAGTCGCCTGGGGCAAAACCGCTGAGTTAATCGAAAGTTATGTTCCCAAAGGAAAAGAGGTGGGAATCGAAGGAAAACTCACCACCAGAAGTTATGAGGATAAAGAGGGTATAAAGCGTTATGTAACCGAAGTGATCTGTAACGAAATCCTGTTGATGGGCAAGTAGTCGGAATAATTTCGGGAGTTCTTTAAAGGTTCTGAAAAGTTTCAGAAGTAAAGGTTCGAGTTAGAGGTGGTTTAGGTTTTTTGTTCAGAAACTAAGCCGCCTCTATTTCGTGCTAAAAATTAGCTCCGGCTAAAACCAGCAAAAAGCATACGGAAAAATCCAGAGTTATTTTTCCGCGCGCACCACTTCAGAATGTGACATAAAAGAATCTTTTAGTCGTTCTATTTTGGAATTAAATTCCGAAGCAAAAACAAGGTACTGGCATTTGGTAATATGTGCTGGAACCCGGATGAGATCGTTGAAATCTCTGCTGTTAAGAAGGAATTCGGCGTCTTCAACGATAAACAACTTTAACTGGCTCACATTTATTCCGGTGATTTTAAAAAGCTTGAACAGCTTGTTTGGAGTGGCGATCACCACGTCTACACCTTCATAAATGGAAACCTTTTGCTGTTCGATATCAGGTTCGTCATAAGCGCTAAAAACCCTTACATCCATATACCTGGTAAACTCGTTGAATTTTTCTTCCAGTTCTAAAGCAGCCTGTTTGTCTTTTACAAAGATCAGGGCCCGCGGGGCATCTTCAAAAGCTTTGCTTTCCAGGATCTGCAGGGTGCTAATTACAATGGCAGTCGATTTTCCGTTACCTTCGGGAGCGATTGCAAAAAGGTTTTTTCCGCTCTTGATCTTCGGGATTAATTTCTTTTGGAAAGGCAGTAGACTTTCATATCCAAGCCTGTCAAGGGCTTCTTTAAGCGGAGTATTTAATTTTTTAAACGACATGTAATTTAAATCTGGATTGTGAGCGGTAAAGGTAAGCCTTTATTCAGGGAGATAAACCAATCCCTTTTAAAACCTCTTTCTCCTGAAACTGAGACTACCTTATTGCCTCTATGGCATTGGCGAGATATACAAAAGGCGCATTCCAGTTAATCGCAATTTCATTACTGGCATAACTGCAGCGATCGTCGATGTAGGACGTTGCCGGATGTTGGTGCGCAGCTGTATACTTGTCTCCACAACCGGCGATATCCTGTTGACCAGGGTTTGGGCCACCGGCCAGAAGTCCCGGGACCGGGTCATCGATATCATCAGATTCTGAAGGCCTGTGATGTGGATCCCTGGTAGATTTTTCGCCATAACCGGTCAAAAAAGAAAAGCCAGTAGCATTCCTTCCCAACAAATAATCCAGGTTGTCATTTGCAGCGTTTAGATATTTCTCGTCGCCGGTAATTTCATAGACATTTAGAAGAAGTACACCCTGGTTTCCGGCTTCAGAATTGCTTCCCCAGGCAAAGTCAGATTCGGCGGTTCCCATTGGGACCGCATAAGCTGATGTATTTGAAGATGCGACCAGATCATCGGCCATTTTCCTAAGCTGGGCTATTATAGCGTCTATATCTACAAGCTCACTGTCCTGATATTTGTCCCTGTGCCTGGCAAGAGAATAGAGGGCAAGGGTATTTACATTGGGCCATGAAGGAACTCCGAAGTCAGATTCTAAAGAGCTTTCAATGTCTGCGTCTTTATAGTATTCCTCTTTTCCGGTGGTTATAAAAAGTTCCGTCGCCGCCCATTGCAGTTCATCTTTAAAGTTCCGGTCTCCATAGGCGCCGGTGCTTACTTCCGGATCTTGCAATTCTCCTTGTCTGTAAGTTACAGTTGGGTTTTCTTTCGCCCAACGATAGGCTTTTTTGCTCATTACAAGCAGCGAATCTGCCAATCCCGGCAATTCTGTTTTATAGTCGCTGAATATTCTTGCTGCCTGTGCAGTTACTGCTGCAAAATCTAATGTGGCCGCAGTTCCTTTTTGTACCGCCCAACGCTGTAAAGTGGCATTTTTTGGGGCAACAGCTCCATGAAAATTTGCGCTGGTGAGTTTGTGATAAACACCACCATCTTCATCCTGCATGGTCATCATCCATCGTAAATTGTACAGCGTTTCATCAAGAAAATCAGGAATGTTGTTGGTGCTTTCGGGAATATTCAAATTAAGGGTATCGAGGTATTCTGGAAAATCCTCATACAGCGAAAACAAGGTTCCCATTGTTATCCCGCTGTTTACAATATACTTTCCGTAATCCCCTGCATCATACCAGCCACCGGGGCTGGAAATGGTAGATCCCGCAGGGCGATTCTCTGACGCAGCCGAATTATGTATTTTTACCTGATCGTCGGGATGTCCTGCTTCCCTTGCCCACTTTCCGGCGTATTCTTCGGGTAAATCTGTGGAAGCTCTCTGAAAATAAAAGGCTTTCATACTTGCCTTTGCCGGTTCAAAATGCACATTTTCGGCAATTTCAAAAGGATGGCTGTTGCCAATTCCCGGAATGTGCAATACATATTCTCCCGATTTTTCTACGGAAGAAAAATCTGCTTGTTTTACGGTTTCTTTGCTGTGCGGCCATTCTTCAGCATCGCTGAGTTTTCCTGAGAAAACTTCTTTTTTATCATTCGCCGTAAGTATTGTGAAGTCGGTGGCTTCTGTAGTAACGATAATTGCCATTTTAGAGCCTTCGGGATAAAATCCTATTTGATTGATTCTAATCCTTTCTGAACTTGCATTTCCTTCATTTGACTGTGCAAAAGTTGAAAAATTCAGGAAAAAGCATAAAAAATAGATCAGAAATTTAGTTGAAAGCCTCATAATTGTCTGTTTTGGTTTCAAATATAGGGATAAATTGAAATATTTATATTGAAGTTGCACGTCCTGGAACATATTTTCTGAACCACTGATTCTTTCCTTCAGAATATCAGAAATTTGGGATCAATTTTGAATTTTAGGTCGGTCTTTTCGGAGCGAAATTCAGTTAAAAATAGAATTGTTGCGCCAGTCTGTAGGTATTGGCGTGAGCATCTATAATTGTTTTGATTTCCGGAGAATACCCGCCGCCCATGCTGCACTGTACGGGAATATAATGCTCGTGGCAAAGCCGAATCACGAAGCTGTCGCGTTCCTTACAACCCGCGACGCTGCAGGAAAGTTTGCCTAATTTGTCAGTTTTCAGGATATCCACCCCGCTGAGGTAAAAGATAAAATCCGGATTAACATCTTCGATTAGCTCCGGAAGTGTTTCTTTTAAAAGCTGAAGATAATCTTCATCTCCCGATCCATCCGGAACTTCAATATCGAGATCTGATTTCTCTTTTTTAAACGGATAATTGCCTTTCCCGTGCATGGAAAAAGTAAAAACAGAATCGTCATTTTCAAAGATTTCCGCAGTACCGTTTCCCTGGTGAACGTCCAGGTCCACGATCAGAATTTTTTCAGCTAATTTTTTCTTCTGAAGATAACGTGCTGCAATCGCCTGATCATTTAAAAGGCAAAACGCCTCGCCACGATTGGAGTAGGCATGATGGGTGCCGCCGGCGATATTAAAAGAAATTCCGTACTCCAATGAAAAGTGGCAACATTTCATTGTGCCGTCGGCTATAATAATTTCCCTTTCGTACAGTGCTTTTGAAAGCGGAAACCCAGTCTTCCTAACCTCCCGCGGAGTCAATTCCTGGTTCTTCAGCCGGGAATAATAATCTGCATTATGCACAGCAAGAATATGCTCATCCTCCGGAATTTCAGGTTCAAAAAAGTTTTCTTCGCTACAGGTTCCTTCCAGCAGCAACTGCTGTGGCAAAAGTTCATATTTTTCCATGGGGAAACGGTGACCTTCTGGCAAAGGATGTTTGTAGATGGGGTGGTAAGCGATTTTGAGCATTTTATTTAATCAGGATCGGCAAAGTTAGTAATGTTTTCTGGGTTTTGGATAGTTTAGGAGCGGACTCGGTTTTGCCAGTTCGGAACGAAGTCGGGAACGGTGCTTGTACCTAGGTACTGCTTCTCACCAACCCCTCGACTTCGCTAGGGGAGACAGTCGTTTTCAGTCTGATTTTATTTTTTACGTTTTCTTTCTCTTCAGAGTGTCAGTTCGAGCGGAGTCGAGAACCCGTTGTGCTATTTTTGACGAATGTTTACTGCTTCTAACCCACCCCTCGACTTCGCTCGGGGCGACAAGTGGTTTTCAGTCTGATTTTATTTTTTCACGTTTTCTTTCTCTTCAGAGTGTCAGTTAGAGCGGAGTCGAGAACCCGTTGTGCTATTTTTGACAAAAGAATGTATACTGCTTCTAATCCACCCCTCGACTTCGCTCGGGGCGACAAGTGGTTTTAAGTCTGATTTTATTTTTTACGTTTTCTTTTTCTTCAGAGTGTAAGTTAGAGCGGAGTCGAGAACCCGTTGTGCTCTTTTTGACAAAAAAATGTTTACTGCTTCTAATCCACCCCTCGACTTCGCTAGGGGGGACAAGTGGTTTTCAGTCTAATTTTATTTTTCAGGTTTTCTTTCTCTTCAGAGTGTCAGTTCGAGCGGAGTCGAGAACGTTGTTAGTACCTAAGAAGGTTTCGTACTTCTCACAAACCCCTCGACTTTGCTCGGGGGACATCGTTGGGAATAATTAGAGAACTCCAGCTAGTCAGTTCGAGCGAAGTCGGGAACAGCAACTAATTTATCGTCGTTCCATTCTCAACTCCATCTTCATCAGGATTTACAAAAACCAACTTTCCTTCAGCGTTTTCAGTCATTAAGATCATACCTTCGCTTTCTACTCCGCGTAATTTTCTTGGAGCGAGGTTGGCGAGGACGGTAACTTTTTTGCCGATGATATCTTCAGGTTTAAAATGCTCTGCAATGCCCGATACTACCGTTCTTTTATCAAGACCTGTGTCGACTTTTAAAACGAGTAATTTTTTGGTTTTTGGCATTTTATGAGCCTCGATAATTGTACCGACTCTCAGATCCATTTTTGTAAAGTCGTCGAAATTCGCGGTTTCCTTCTGAGGCTCTACTTTCTGATTTTCAGCTGCGTTGGCAGTTTTTGTAGCTTCCAGTTTTTCCAGTTGTTTTTCGATTTCGGAATCTTCTATTTTACTGAAAAGCAATTCCGCTTCTCCAATTTGGTGTCCTGCCGGAAGTAAAGATTTTTTTGTGGCGATTTTATCCCACTGTGCCTCTTCTTCTCCCTGGTGCTCTACAGCATCTGTAATCTTAAGAATTCCCTTCAGTTTAGTTGAAGTGAACGGTAAAAATGGTTCGCTTAAAGTCGCAAGTGCCGATGCAATTTGCAAAGCCACATACATCACCGTTTTCACCCGTTCTTCATCAGTCTTGATCAATTTCCACGGCTCTTCATCGGCTAAATATTTATTTCCTAAACGTGCAAGGTTCATCAGTTCCGCCTGTGCTTCACGGAAGCGGTATTTTTCAATAGAACTGGCGATAACTGCCGGATATGCTTTCAATTCAGCAATCGTAGCTTCATCAACTTCAGAATATTCATTTAGTTCAGGAACAATTCCGTTATAATATTTATTCGTAAGAACTACAACACGGTTAATAAAATTGCCAAATATCGCTACCAATTCGTTGTTGTTCCTGGCCTGAAAATCTTTCCAGGTAAAATCGTTATCCTTAGTTTCGGGTGCGTTTGCGGTTAAAGCATAGCGCAACACATCCTGCTGATTCGGGAAATCTTCCAGGTACTCGTGCAGCCAAACTGCCCAGTTTTTAGAAGTGGAAAGTTTTTTACCTTCCAGGTTCAGGAATTCATTCGCCGGCACATTGTCGGGGAGAATATAGTCTCCGTGCGCCTTCAGCATAGTTGGGAAAATAATACAGTGGAAAACGATATTATCTTTTCCGATAAAATGAACAAGCTTTGTGTTTTCATCTTTCCAATAAAGTTCCCAGTCTTTGCCTTCGCGCGCTGCCCATTCTTTAGTAGAAGAAATATAACCGATTGGAGCGTCAAACCATACATAAAGCACTTTCCCTTCAGCACCTTCCACGGGCACAGGAATTCCCCAATCCAGGTCACGAGTAACGGCACGGGCTCTTAAGCCATCATCGATCCACGACTTCACCTGTCCGTAGACATTCGTCTTCCAGTCGGCTTTATGTCCTTCCAGAATCCATTCTTTTAGCCAGTTTTCATATTGATCCAAAGGTAAAAACCAATGTTTTGTTTCTTTTAAAGTAGGTACAGCCCCTGTTATGGCAGATTTAGGGTTAATTAAATCTGTCGCATTTAAGGAAGTTCCGCAGCTTTCACACTGGTCACCGTAGGCTTCTTCATTTCCACATTTCGGGCAGGTTCCGGTTACAAAACGATCGGCAAGAAATTGTCCTGCTTTTTCATCATATAGCTGCTTTGTGGTCTCCTCGATAAATTTGCCATTTTCGTACATCGACTTAAAAAAATCTGATGCCGTATCGTGGTGAACTTCAGCAGAAGTCCGCGAATAATTATCGAAAGAGACACCAAAATCTTTAAAGGATTTTTTAATGATGGCGTCATATTTATCCACAATATCCTGCGGAGTAACGCCTTCTTTCTTTGCTTTTATGGTAATTGGCACCCCGTGCTCATCACTTCCGCATACAAAAGCCACGTCCTGGCCGTGCATTCTAAGGTATCGTGCATAAATATCGGCGGGAACATAAACACCTGCAAGATGGCCTATATGTATAGGTCCGTTGGTGTATGGCAAAGCAGCGGTAATCGTATATCTCTGTGGAGAATTGTTCATTTATTCCTAATCTTTTTTTGAGCTTGTAAAGGTAAGCAACTGCTCTATATTACGAGTTAAATTCTTGCAAAAGACCATCATGATGACGGAATTGTTTCTACATTTATGCCACCCTTTAAAAATGGCAATTTTCGTTCTTTATACTGCGGAAATAAATCAGAAAACATGAAAAAATTATTTTTTGTAATAGTCTTTATTGGTCTTTATTCCTGTAATAGCACAAAACAAGCGACTACAGCTGCTTCAGACAAGTTTGTTGCAGAAAAACTTCTGGATTATGACTTAAAGGAGGTGAAAGAGCGGTTTTCTGATGCTAATATAGAAGAAGGAACCAATTTATATGATGAGGGAACAGTAGAGCGTAATTATGCTATTCTCTACCCGGGGACTAAAGACGAAATGCACATCACCTGGAATGCGAATAATGAAATATTTGATATTCGCTTTGCCGAAGAAGGAAAATGGCGTTCTGCCTCGGGGGTGAAGGTTGGTACAACCTATAAAGAATTGAATGAACTTAACGAAATTCCTGTTTCTTTTTATGGTTTTGGATGGGATTACAGCGGAGCTGTAGTGTGGAATGGTGGCAAGTTGGAAGATACCGATTTAAGGGTCTTTTTGGGTGCCGAAAATGAACCTTCAGATAAATTCTATGGCGACCAGGTAGTAAAGGCTTCGCCGCAGGAGATCGAAAATATGAATTTAAAGGTGCAGGCTGTAGTCCTGAAAAAATCCTGAAAAATTTTCAATTTATTCTAGTTAGCGTTTATGTAGAGAGATCGATTTTAACTTGATTGCTATGGCAAAACACAATTTGCTTGGGAAAAAAGGGGAGGAGTTGGCTGCTGAATTTTTGAAAAAGAACGGTTACATAATTGTAGCCAGGAATTTTGTTTACCAGCAGGCCGAAGTTGATATTATCGCCAGGAAGAGCGATACGCTTATTGCAGTAGAGGTAAAAACCAGGAGTACACCAGACTTTGGTGACCCGCAGGAGTTCATCAAAAAGAAACAGATTCAGCAACTTTTAAAAGCTGTGAATTACTTTGCAGAAGAGCAGGCACTGGATCTGGAAGTCCGTTTTGATGTTATTGCTATTATTAAGAATCAGGCAGGAACTAAAATTGAACATCTAAAAGATGCCTTTTACCACTTTTGAAGTAGAGAATTGTCACACTGAGCCTGACGAAGTGTGATTGAAGTTGGAAACGGGCTTCGACAGGCTCAGCCTGACTCCGTGACTGTCGAAATAAAAGTGTGAAAAATTAATTGAAGCTTATAGTCCCCC
>NZ_JAVRHN010000019.1:0-12339 GCF_031846645.1 Autumnicola psychrophila | reverse complement strand
TCCCTTTCCATCTTTTTTTATCTTTTCTTTAAGAACCTAGCCTAACTCATTGAAAACTCCAGTTTTAAACCTGAAAGTTTTTTTTGCTTAAAATTGAAAGCTCCGGGCTTATCCCTAAGAAACGGTTTAAATTTGGCAATTATCGACCTTCTCCTTAATATATGTAGCAAAAGCTAATCTTTAAAAATTAGGTTCCTGCTTCAAATGATAGTTTTTACCCTTTCGGCTTTAGCTGCTATCGCTGATAAAGCCACCTTCCCTTGAAAAAAAGGAAAGGAGCTATATGCATGGAAAAGATCAAGCCTTCCAAATGCCAATTATCGGCATCTCATTAGTATATCTAGTCCCAGCTAATCTTGAAAAATCAAGTTCCTGCTTCAAATCAGGGTTTTTACCCTTCCGTCTTTATCTGCTATCGCCGATAAAGCCACCTTCCCTTGTAAAAAGGGAAGGAACTATATGCGTGGAAAAGATCATGCCTCAAAAATGGCAATTATCGGCAGTCTTTGTTCCAAGATGAGCTTCCAAAGTAATAATTGGTGTCTATAAATATAAGTGCGTTATGAGATGTACTTTTCACTTTTCACTTTTCACTTTTCACTTCCATTCCTGCGTTAGGGATAGCAGCGGCATCCTTATAGCGGAAAATAGTCTATGCCCTAATTTGGCAATTATCGACCTCCTTATATATACCTCACTTCTCCCCTTCTCCAAAAACCGCTATAAGATACAGCGGATAGCCAGGCCGCGACCTTTCCGGGAGCGGAAACGCCCTACTTAAAAACAAAAAAATTATACACTAAATAATAAAGAATTCAAATTCAGCCATAATCCTTCTTTAGGGAAAAATTATTTATAGAAAAGAATCTACAAAAATGCAATTTGAATTTATCTAAATATAGAAAAAAGAAATGGACCAGAAAAGGGAAAGGAAGTAAAACTTAGCTTCTCTTGTTATTTTTTTTTTCAGCACGCCATTTATCGGTTAATTCTATGTATTTGAAATCTAGCGCTGTAGCCTGCGGATCGAGAATATTTGCCTGAAAGGATCTCTGGAGTATGTCTTCTATGAGAAAATCTTCCTGATTATTTTTTGGATCGTATTCCTCCTTTAGAGATATATCAAATAAGCTGGCTGTAGTATTATACCAAAATGCGCGCCAGCCACTCTTGAGATTCCTTATAAGGTTAAAAGCTGTAGTTCCGGTTTGTCTGTGGATCAATTTCACCAGAATCTGCCCTTCGGTATGTGTCAACTTTTTTAGTTCTTCAGAAAACTGATCTTCTATATAATTCTGAACAATCCTGGTATATCTTTTACGGGAAGATTTTGATTTAATATCCTCTAACCTGCTGTTTAGCTCTACTAATCGTTCTGAAGCCAATTTGGCATAAGGATATACTTTTCTGGTTTTTCGCCTTAGTATAAGGTATTGCCTTCTTTCATCATTGCTGCTAAACTTCAATTTTCTTAAAATAACGACTTCATCCAGATCTATGCTCTTCCTGGGAACAGTATCACCAGCAATGATCATGTATGTTTCCTCTATGCTGTCATTTTCCTCTATATTTTCCTGAGCATATCCATTAGAGAAAACTATTCCCATTAATATTATCCAAATATATCTCACTCTTCCTTCTTAATTTTGAAAACAGATTTAGCTAAAACCATTCCAAAATTAATGAATCTTAAATTGCAAAGCATTTTATTCTTAGTAAATTCGTGGAAATTTTAAAAAGCATGAAAGCAGAAAACATTTTAGATAAAGAATCAGTTAATTTTCTTGAAAAATACCTAAATAATGCCGCTCCAACCGGCTACGAATCTGAAGGTCAAAAGCTTTGGATGGAATACCTAAAACCTTATGTGGATGAATTTTTTACAGATACTTATGGCACTGCTGTAGGCGTAATTAATCCTGAAGCAGAATTTAAAGTTGTTATTGAGGGTCATGCCGATGAAATCTCCTGGTATGTAAATTATATTACAGATGAAGGCCTGATTTATGTAATTAGAAATGGAGGAAGTGATCACCAGATTGCGGCTTCCAAAAGGGTGAATATCCATACCAAAAAAGGTATCGTAAAAGGTGTGTTTGGCTGGCCAGCCATTCATACGCGTAAAAAAGAAGAGGAGCAATCCCCAAAACTAGAAAACATTTCAATAGATGTAGGGTGCAGTTCTAAAGAAGAAGTTGAAAAATTAGGAGTTCATGTAGGTTGTGTAATTACTTATCCCGATGAATTCTTTATTCTAAATGAAGATAAATACGTAAGCCGCGCACTTGACAATCGTGTTGGCGGATTTATGGTGGCACAGGTTGCTAAACTTCTTAAGGAGAATAAGAAAAAGTTACCTTTTGGTCTATACATTGTCAACTCTGTGCAGGAAGAAATTGGACTTCGTGGTGCCGAAATGATTACACAACGCATTAAGCCCAATGTGGCCATAGTAACTGATGTTACTCATGATACCACTACGCCAATGATTGAAAAGAAAACCAATGGTTTGACAAAAATTGGAGACGGACCGGTTATTTCCTATGCGCCTGCCGTTCAAAACAATCTAAGGGAGCTTTTAATTGAAACTGCAGAAAAGAATAATATTCCTTTCCAGCGAATGGCATCTTCCCGTTTTACCGGAACAGATACCGATGCTTTTGCTTATAGCAATGGCGGTGTAGCTTCTGCTCTTATCTCGCTACCGCTACGTTATATGCACACAACAGTTGAAATGGTGCATAAGAAAGATGTCGAAAACGTGATTCGGCTAATTTACGAAAGTGTCCTCCAGATCAAGGAAGGCGAAACTTTCAGTTATTTTAAATAAAGTTGATCCAAAGTATAAATTTATTACTCCTTTTCAGGCGCTTCTGAAAAGGAGTTTTTTATTTCTGTTAGCTTAAGTTTCACATTATTTTATCAGGTCCCGGTTTGATTTCAGATTATATTGTACAAAAAAAAGCATGACTCTTTCTCCTGAAGAGGTAAATACTATCATAGAAAATCCGAGAGAAGCCATAGAAATGGCTAACCTGGTTTATATTTTAGAACATCACTTATCTATAAATCGGAAAAAAGTAGGAAGAGGTTTCGCTTACTACAGAGAGGATGAAAAAGTCTCTGATAGTAAAACTCTTAAGCGCATAAAGAAACTTGTAATTCCTCCAGCCTGGAAGAATGTGCGTATCACGCATCTGGAAAACGGCCACTTACAGGTAGTGGGTCGTGACGATAAAGATCGGAAACAGTATATGTACCATCCTCTATGGACGAAAATCCGGAACCAGACAAAATTCTTCAAAATGGCAGCCTTTGGAGACAAACTCCCAAAAATCAGGAAACAAGTTGATGAAGATTTGGATCTCCCGGAGATGAGCAGGCGTAAAATCCTGGCTCTTGTTATTCGTCTAATGGAAGAAACACATATTAGAATTGGCAACGACTATTACGCTAAAAATAACAAAACCTATGGACTTTCAACCTTTCGCTCCCGTCATGTAAAGACCTATAAGAATGAAGTGAAGTTCGAATTTATAGGAAAAAAAGGCAAAGAACATTCCATAAGCGTAAAGGATAAACAACTCGTAAAACTCATCAATCAATGTGAAGAAATTCCGGGATGGGAACTTTTTAAATTTTATGATGAAGATGGGAAGAAACATGCCATAGACAGCGGTATGATTAATGAATACATTCATGAACTGAGTGGAGATATGTTTTCTGCCAAAGACTTCAGGACCTGGTCTGCCTCAAAGATATTTTTTGAAACCCTGAAAGAGATTGGGTATACTGAAGATGAAAAAGAAAACAAGAAAAACCTGATCACCGCATTTGATGCCGCCGCTACCGGACTGGGAAATACCCGCAGCGTGTGTCGCACATATTACGTGCACCCTAAAATTTTATCTTCATATGAAAATGGAGAAATTGTTCCCTATTTTAAAAGAGTTAAAAACGACGAAAACAAAAATTACGCTTCACTTTCTGAAACAGAAAAAATCATGCTAAAGATGATTAAAGATTATGAGATCGAAATTTGACATTTTCAGGCATACGCTTAGAAGTTTCATTTCTTAGAAACTCCTGTTTCTCTTTTTGTAAATTAGCGGTATGAAGAATACCATTGCAGCAAGAATTGCCGACTTTTTAAAAGAATTTCCGCCCTTTTCTCTTCTGGAGGAGAAACAACTCCTTACAATTTCTAAAGATGTAAAGGTTATTTACATGGAAAAAGGAAAACCTGTCTTTAGAAAAGGAGAAAATGGGCATGAACATTTCTACATCGTTAATAAAGGTGCCATTGACCTTCAAAAGATTAATGAAAATGGAGAAGCAGAGACAATCGACAAATGTGACGAGGGCGATATTTTTGGTCTCAGGCCTTTATTTGCCAAAGAAAACTACCTCATAAATGCTGATACTGATGAGGAAAGCATTTTATATGCTATTCCTATTTCCATTTTTAAACCAATAGCTGAAAATAATTCCAGGGTAGGTAATTTCCTGATAGAAAGCTTTGCATCTAATACCCGAAACCCATATTCACCTGAACACCGCGGGCAGTTGGTTACGGATAATACTGTAGACTTTAAAACAGATGCAATGTACGAATTGCAGCCTGTACCAATAGTAAAAAAGATCGTGACGGTACCACCGGAAACGACGATAAAGACCGCTGCCAATCTCATGAGCAATAAAAAAGTAGGATCTATTTTAATTACCGAAAATGAAATTCCTATAGGTATAGTGACTGATATGGACTTCAGAAAAATGGTAGCTACAGGAAGATTAAGTATAGATACCTCTGTTTCTGAGATAATGACTTCCCCTGTAATCTGTTACTCCCGGAATATAACCATCGCGCAAGCCCAGTTGACCATGATGAAGCATAATATAAATCACATTTGTATCACAAAGGACGGCACTCCCAATACCAGGGTGAAAGGAATTGTTTCTGAACATGATATTATTGTTTCCCAGGCCAATAATCCTTCCGTCTTAATGAAGGCTATTAAACGGGCACGAAGCACTAAGAAACTTAAGAAAGTAAGGAACAAAATAACACAACTTTTAAGGGGATACCTGGATCACAATATTCCACTAACGCATATTTCAAAAATATTTTTTGAGCTGAATGACGCCACTATTAAAAGAATCATTGACCGTTGTATAGAAAAAATGGAAACTCCGCCACCTGTTAATTTCGCATGGCTTTCGCTAGGTAGCCAGGGACGTAAGGAGCAGTTACTGCATACCGACCAGGATAACGCTTTGGTTTTTGAAGATGTTCCTGAAGAAAAACTGGAAGAAACCAAAGAATACTTTCTGAAGCTGTCGAAAAAAGTCACAAAACGGCTGAGCATAATTGGCTATGAATTTTGTCCGGCAGAAATGATGGCCAGGAATCCAGATTATTGCCTGAGCTTAAAGGAATGGAAAGAACAATTTTCTGACTGGATTGTAGAACCGGGTCCCGATCAAATTTTACTCTGTTCCATTTTCTTTGACTATGATATCTCCTATGGCGACGTTAAATTATCGAACGAATTGGCAGATCATATTTATAAAGAAATAGAATCATATAAAAAATTCCTGACATTGCTGGCGGCAAGTGCACTGCGGAATCCTACACCGCTCGGTTTTTTCCGCCAGTTTTTAGTGGAGCATGATGGGGAAAACAAAGATTTTTTTGATATTAAAAAACGTGCTATTACTCCGCTTACTGATGCCGGAAGGGTACTAAGTCTCTTGTACCAGGTAAAGAATATAAGCAATACTGCCGAAAGGTTTGAAAAGTTGGCGCAACTGGAGCCGGCAAACAAAGAACTTTACCTCGCCTGCTCCTACTCTTCCAAGGCATTGCTTAAATTCAGGACAAAACAAGGTTTACGGCATAAAGACAGCGGCAGGTTTATTAACCTTCAGGATTTGAGTAAAGAAGATAAAATAAAACTCAAACGCTGCTTTAAAAGTATTAAAGATGTTCAGGAGTTAATTAAATTCAGGTTTGAAATTTCATCCTACTTACCATGATTTTAGACTGGTTTAAAAGAAAGGAGCCGGAGAATCTGCCGGATTTCTGGAAAGCTTATGCAAAAAAATTTGAAGAGAAGTTACCCGAGAAGGCTTTAGACACAAGATTTGTTGTTCTCGATACAGAAACTACAGGTTTTGATTTTAAGGAAGACCGGATGCTATGCATTGGAGCTGTGAGTGTGCAGCACAACCAGATAAACATGGCAGACAATCTTGAAATTTATATTGAACAGGAAAAATTTAATCCCGAATCTGTTGAAATACACGGAATAATAAAAAATGAAAAAGTAGCAACTTTATCTGAAGAAGAAGCGGTAAAAGAATTCCTGAAGTATATTGAAAATGCAGTCCTTGTGGCACACCATGCAAACTTTGATATTACTATGATAAACAAAGCATTGAGACGTATGGAGCTTCCAAAATTAAAAAACAAGATTCTGGACACAGTAATACTTTATAGAAAGACCCGCATCCTTTCTAACCTTATCGATAGGGATAAAAATTATTCGCTCGATGAAATTGCTGAAGCATATACTATTGATGTTTCCGACCGGCATACAGCAGCCGGCGATGCATTTATTACAGCTATTGCTTTTCTGAAGATTATGGGCAGACTGAATAAAAATGGGCAAATGAAAAGAAGTAGCTTATTTAGATATTAAAAAAGCTGTTTCAGGATATTCTGAAACAGCTTTTTTAAAAGTTCTTATTGTGCTATTTACAAAGTAGTATCTATTAATTCCTGAACGATTTCCGGATTTAATAATGTAGATGTGTCTCCAAGATTAGAAGTATCATTAGAAGCTATTTTTCTCAAAATCCTTCTCATAATTTTACCACTTCTTGTTTTGGGCAAGCCACTTACAAACTGAATTTTTTCAGGTTTAGCAATTGGTCCTACTCTATCAGAAATCGACTGATTAATTTCCTTTCTTAAGTTATCCTGATTTCTGGATTCCCCAGTTTCCTTCAGAATAACAAAGGCATAGAGCGCGTTTCCTTTAACATCGTGAGGGTAACCTACAACCGCAGATTCTGCCACTGCCGGATGCTCATCTATCGCATCTTCTATAGGCGCCGTTCCAAGGTTATGTCCGGAAACTATTATAACATCATCTACCCTACCCGTAATCCGGTAATATCCGACTTCATCGCGCAAGGCACCGTCACCGGTAAAATATTTATTTTCATAAGCAGAAAAATAAGTATCCTTGTAGCGCTGGTGATTTCCGTAAATTGTACGGGCCATTGAAGGCCATGGAAATTTAATACAAAGTCTCCCATCTACCTGATTCCCTTTTAATTCATTACCATTCTCATCCATAAGTGCCGGCTGAATTCCCGGGAATGGCAATGTTGCATACGTAGGCTTCGCAGGTGTCACATAAGGAATTGGAGAAATCATTATTCCGCCTGTTTCCGTTTGCCACCAGGTATCTACAATAGGGCTTTTATTTTTACCAATATTGTCATTATACCAGTGCCAGGCCTCTTCATTAATAGGTTCACCAACAGAACCCAGAACCTTTAACGAAGAAAGATCATACTTTTCAACGAACTCAATATTCCGCTTAGCGAGCGCACGTATGGCTGTTGGAGCTGTGTAAAACTGGTTCACCTTATGCTTTTCAACCACTTCCCAAAAACGACCGTAATCAGGATAAGAAGGAACACCTTCAAACATTAAAGTTGTAGCGCCGTTTGCCAGTGGTCCGTACAAAATGTAAGAATGCCCGGTAATCCAGCCAATATCTGCAGTACACCAATAAATATCTTCCTCTTTATACTGAAAAATATTCTTAAACGTATAAGCCGTATATACCATATAACCTCCGGTAGTATGCACCATCCCTTTGGGAGTGCCCGTAGAACCTGAAGTGTAAAGGATAAAAAGCGGATCTTCTGCATCCATAACTTCCGGTTCGCATTCTGAAGAAGCTTCGTCCAGCAAAGGCTGCAACCATTTATCCCGGCCTTCTTTCATGTTAATATCTGAACCAACTCTTTTTGCTACCAATACAGTTTCTACATTAGGACAATCTTCCAAAGCTTTGTCAACAATTCCTTTTAAATCCAGCGTTTTATTTCCACGGAAAGAACCATCAGAAGTAATCAACATTTTGCAGTCTGCATCATTTGTACGGGTAGCAAGCGCTGTGGCCGAAAAACCTGCAAAAACAACAGAATGGATTGCACCAATCCGCGCGCAGGCGAGCATAGCTACAGAAAGTTCCGGGATCATGGGTAAGTAAATACAAACCTTATCACCTTTTTTAATTCCGTTACTCCTAAGTACATTTGCAAATTTATTTACCCTTTCCAAGAGCTCTTTGTAAGAAATATGCAGCGATTCTTCTTTAGGATCGTTAGGCTCCCAGATAATTGCCGTTTTATCGGCACGGGTAAATAAGTGTCGGTCAATGCAATTTTCTGTGATATTTAGCTTTGCGTTTTCGAACCATTTAATTTCGGGTTTAGAAAAGTCCCAGCTAAGAACATTATCCCACTTCTTACGCCATGTAAAATGTTCTTCTGCCACTTCTTCCCAAAAATTTTCAGGTTCTCTGACAGATTTCCGGTATACCTGAAAGTATTCTTCTAAATTTTTAATGCTGTAATTACTCATATTATTATGAATAGTTGGTTAAAATAATTTTTCTTCGGAAAATGATTCTCCTTATAATAATCAGAATGTAATCTATGCTGAAAAGCACCTTCTTTTATTAATTTCTCTGATTGAAACATAAATCTATTGAAAATTGACTAAATCAGCAGTAGTTTTTTATGTTTTTAACCGGAAATTTGCCAATAAAAAAGCGATATAAAATATATCGCTCATAGTCTTTTAGACGTGACCAGATTTATCGACAAATGAGTATTATCTGTTCCTCATCTGGTCTCATATCGAAAATTGCCATTTTCGGCATAGGTCCCTAACGCAGGTAATTCAGGACATTTTGTTCAATCCGTTGCTGAATATTAGAAACATTAGCTTTTTGAAATTCTTCGCCGGTAATTTTTTCATAAAGTTCTATATATCTTTCCGAAACAGATTCAACATATTCATCACTCATTTCAGGTACTTTTTGTCCTTCCAGCCCCTGGAAATCATTCTGGATAAGCCACTGCCTTACAAACTCCTTCGAAAGCTGCTTTTGCGGCTCCTTTGCTTCCTGACGCTGCTCGTAACCCTGTATATAGAAATAACGCGAAGAATCAGGGGTATGGATTTCATCTATCAGTACGATTTTCCCATCCTTTGTTTTTCCAAATTCGTACTTCGTGTCCACGAGAATCAGTCCTCTTTCCGCAGCAATTTCAGTCCCGCGTTGGAACAATTTTCGGGTATAATCCTCCAGGACTTTATAGTCTTCTTCAGAAACAATTCCTCTTTTTATAATGTCCTCTCTTGTGATATCCTCATCATGGTCACCGTGTTCCGCTTTTGTCGCCGGAGTAATTATGGGAGTCGGAAATTTGTCATTTTCCTGCATCCCTTCAGGCATTTGTATTCCGCACAAAGTTCTTTTTCCCGATTTGTATTCCCTGGCAGCATGTCCCGAAAGATATCCGCGAATCACCATTTCTACCATAAAAGGTTCGCAGGTTTGTCCTACGGCCACATTAGGGTCTGGAGTTGCCTCCAACCAGTTAGGCACAATATCTTCGGTATCCTTCATCATCTTTGTTGCGATCTGATTCAGGATTTGTCCCTTATACGGAATGCCTTTAGGCATTACCACATCAAAGGCTGAAAGCCTGTCGCTGGCAATCATTACAAGCCGTTCATCTTCTAAAGCATATACGTCACGGACTTTCCCTTTGTAAACAGATTTCTGCCCGGGAAAATTAAAATTTGTCTTTGTAATTGTATTATTCATTAATAAAGGAGATTCTATAAAATTTAAAGTAAGAAAATTCTAAAATTCAATTCTTCCAATGAAGACTTCCCAGTTTTTTAAAACCTGGTAGGTAATACATTTTATTATTCAGTATGTTCAATTTCTTTATAAGCTGCAATTACTTTTTTCACCAGCCTGTGTCTTATCACGTCTTTATCATCCAGATGAATAATACCAACACCTTTTACGTCTTTCAAGATTAACAGGGCTTCCTTTAAACCAGAAATCACCCGCCGTGGGAGATCAATTTGCCCGGGATCGCCGGTAATCATAAACTTTGCATTCTTACCCATCCTGGTAAGAAACATTTTCATTTGGGCATGCGTAGTATTTTGTGCTTCATCCAGAATAACAAAGGCATTATCCAGGGTTCTTCCCCGCATAAAAGCCAAAGGCGCAATCTGGATAATTCCTTTTTCTATAAAGGTTTCCAGTTTTTCGTGTGGGATCATATCGCGCAGTCCGTCGTAAAGCGGCTGCATATATGGATCCAGTTTTTCTTTAAGATCTCCCGGAAGGAATCCCAGGTTCTCTCCTGCCTCTACCGCAGGCCTGGTAAGAATAATCCTTTTTACCTGTTTTTCCTTAAGCGCTTTTACGGCAAGTGCAACGCCGGTATAGGTTTTCCCGGTTCCTGCAGGACCAACTGCAAAAACCATATCGTTCTTAAAACTCAGTTCGACAAGCTTACGCTGATTGGCAGTTTGTGCTTTTATCAGTTTTCCACTAACTCCATGAACTAAAACCTGGCCGCTTGCTTCAGATGCGCTGTAATCTTCTTTACTATCACTGGTAAGTACCCTTTCAATTACATTTTCGTCCAACTTATTATATTTTCCGAAATGGTCCATCAACATATTAAAACGCATATCGAATTCCTCCAGCATTTCTTCGTCTCCAAAGACTTTAATTTTACTGCCCCTTGCAACAATTTTTAATTTAGGAAAGTACTTCTTAAGAAGCTCTATATGTTCATTCTGCTGACCAAAAAATTCTCGTGGATTAATTTCCGAAAGTTCGATTACAAGTTCGTTCAAAAGCCTATGGTTTTATATTAATGTTAAATGGAAAGTATCTCAAATTATCAACTGTTTTTCAATTTCTATATTCTAGCCACACCTGTTCGGCACCGCCTGTTTTTACTTGTTAAGAAGTTTTATTTTTACCCCATTTCGAATTGTATTGAGTAAAATAAAATTATCTTCGCTTACTATACAAACTTAGGTAAAAAAACCCGTTACAACTTAAAAAATATATTAACATTCATATATGGCCATCATCACTTTAACTACCGATTTTGGAGAGAAAGATTATTTTGCAGGAGCGGTTAAAGGAGCTATTTACAGTGAATTGAATGAAGTACGGATTGTTGATATTTCTCATTCAGTTTCTCCATTTCATATAAGTGAGGCTGCATACATTATCAAAAACGCCTACAATAGTTTTCCCAAAGGAAGTATACACATAATCGGTATCGATTCTGAATTGACTCCGGAAAATAAGCATCTAGCGGTTTACCTGGATGAGCATTTTTTTATTTGCGCTAACAACGGGATACTTTCTTTACTCGCTTCGGAAATAAATCCTGAAAAAATTGTGGAAATCAATATCCACGACAAGATTGAAACTAATTTCCCGGTGCTGGATGTTTTTGTAAAAGTTGCCTGTCACCTGGCGCGTGGCGGTACCCTTGAAGTTATTGGCAAAAGCATTAGTGAGATTAAATACCTCAAGCAGCTTGAGCCTTTAGTAAATTCAGAGAAAAATCAAATCATTGGCCATGTGCTCTATATCGATAACTACGGAAACGTGGTGACTAATATTACCCGAAAATTTTTCGAAAGTGTTGGTAAAGGCAGGGATTTTGTAATGAGTGCACGAATGGTTACTTTTTCTGAAATTTATGAAACCTACAGTGATGCGATAAATTTTGATCTTGAAAAGGAAAAACGTGGAGAAGAAGACGGTAAAAAGCTCGCGGTTTATAATTCCGCAGGATATATAGAACTTGCTATTTATAAAAGCAATCCGCACACGGTAGGCAGTGCTTCCAGTCTTTTTGGTCTGGATCTGCTGGATACCGTCACTATTAATTTTGAATAAATGCTGGTAAGAATTGTAAAAATGAGCTTTGCTCCTGAAAATATCGAAACTTTTCTCAATAATTTTGAAGAAAACAAACTGAAAATCCGCGCATTCGAAGGTTGCGAATTTTTAGAATTGTACAGAGGAAAAGACAATACTAATCAGTTTTTCACGTATAGTTACTGGGAGAATGAACAAGCCCTAAAAAACTACCGGAATTCAGAATTATTTAAAGCAGTCTGGGCAAAAACCAAAATCCTTTTTAACGAAAAACCCGAAGCCTGGAGTGTGAGTAAGGAATGGAGTAGTGAAG